>CAZFWN010000022.1:28990-48993 GCA_964522745.1 uncultured Ktedonobacterales bacterium | reverse complement strand
CAGCAGATTTTAATCATCGGCACAGGCCAGCAAGCCAAAGTCAAGAATGCTGATGGGACAACCACCAGTTTCACCGCGCCCGCTGGCGGGACGCTGCTAGGTATCAGTATTATTAAGGCTGATGACGCTCAGGCTCAGCTTGGTATCCAGTTCCTCTGTACCGGCCAGATACCAACCTTGCCCACTCCATAATACACACTTGATGCGATGAGGAAGGAATCAAAGCGATGACAGTAAGTGGCCCAGCAAAGCCCTGTCCGCGCTGCAATACATTCCTGCCACTTGATGCCCTGTTCTGCGGCAATTGCGGGCTACGGCTCATGCCGGCTCCGGGGCCAGCAGTGCCGGCTGGCCCGCCGCCAATGATGGAGAGCGGTGCCAGGTCACCCAACCCGCAGGTTCCCTCAGGCTGGGCGCCAGGTCAACCAGGCTATCTGCCCGGACCATCTGGGTTCCCACAGCAGAGCCAGCCAGGATTTCCCCCACAAGAGCCTGCCGGATTTGTTCCACCAGCCCAGCCAGGAGGCTATTCAGGCTCGCCGGCCACTGCGGGGCTGATGCCTGCTGCTCCGCCCCGGCGCCCAAAGCTCTGGCTGATCGTCACGCTGCTGGTTGTCGTAGTGCTGGTTGGTGGCGGCGCTGCTGGCTTCTTCCTCTTGCGCAGCCACAAATCCACTCCTTCCGGTCAGCCGGGGGTTACGGACCAGCGCCAGGGTTTGCCTGCGAGTGTGCCCTTGCCCGATGGTGTTTCCTTCCAACTCAAGAATACGAAGACCTTCTCTCCTCCAGGGCCCGGACTCGGCACGGCCAACGTCGATGAGTGGGTCTGGACCGTCGGTAGCCCCAACACGCCAACGGCCCTGGGGCAATACTATCAGGACAATCTTCCCCCCAAAGGCTGGAGCAACATCAGGAAAAGCTCCAGCAAAGAGGTGACTCAACGGATAGGCTGTCAGGGGAATCAAGTGCTGATGATGCAGGCCAGCACGACCTATGTATCCACCAATGCCAGCGGCAAAGTCACCACCGTGACGGCCCCTTCTGGTGGCTCGGTGCTGGTCATCAACCTGACTCAAAGTGACAATCCGTTACTGGTGCAGGCGCTCTGTAGTGGAGCGATTACCCTTCCAAATCAATAGCTGGACCATTCCTTGCCATTGCTAGCCTTCTTCACCCGCCCACGCGATAGGTGAAGAAGGCTAGCTGTCCCTGCGCGCCGGTGTGGGCAAGATACTGGCCGGGTGGCAGCGCGCCCGATGTCATCAAGCTATGGAAATCGTCGCCCTTACTGGGCGTGATGATGACCAGTATCGGCCCGGATCGACTGGCGAGCGCAGTTTGCAGCGCCTGCGGCGAATCCACGCGCTGGCCGCGCACCTGCGGGGCCAGGAATTGGAAGGTTGAATAGTCCCAGATCAGCCCATCATCGCTAAAGAGGATCACTTGCGTACCGTCAGGCAACTGCTCCATATAGCGCCCGATATTCGTATAGGCTGTGCGCCAGCCATCGCCATTCACCGCCTTGGGATAATCGGTGAAATAGTGCTGAATGCTCTGGCTGCCGCTGTAGCCGATAACCAGCAATGCCAGCACGCAGCCGAGCGCCAACGCTCGCCACTGGCGCGCGGGAGCCGCCGGAATCAATGTCCATTCGAGGCTGAGCCAGGCGCGCTGGACGCTCCGTAAGAGCGCTTCCAGCGCCAGTGCCGCCAGCAGACACAACGCAGGCACCATCACCAGCAACCGGGGCCACCAGGGCATATCAATGGTCAGTACGCCACCCGCGATGACCGTGCAAACCACCCAGAGGATTAGCAACAGGCACAGTGGGCGCCGCAGGTGCAGCAGCGCGTAGAAGAAGCCAATCGTCACCAGCGCTGCCGCCAGCGCGTCAAACATCGGATAGAGCGGGCCATACTGAAAGCTCTGGTCCGTCAGACCACCGGTCAGCAGCGGCACTGCCGCCAACTGGTGCAGCAGCACCGTCTTGAAATCTGCCGTGCCAAACTGGCTGACCAGATGCGCGCGCATATCGGGCGTCAGGTTGAGGATCAACACCTGATCGGAGCGTGCCTTCAGCGCGTCGATATTTTGCAGGAAATAGACGCCCATCGGGCCAAAAGAGACCAGGAAGCTGAGGATCAGCCAGCCCAGCATCAGCAGGCGCCCGTTGAGCAACTGACGGTAGAGCAAGAACACTCCCAGCAAAAAGAGCGGAAGGATCAGAAAGATGATACGGGCGCTGAAATAGACCTGCATCGCCAGGCTCAGGCCAACACCCGCCAGCATGGCTGCCAGCACGTTCTTGCTGCGCAGCGAGCGTACCAGCAGCCAGAGGGTAAGCAAGACCACAAAGGGAGCATGGATATAGTGAATGCCCATGCGGCTGAAATGGATAAAGATATGCGTGACCGTCAGCAGCGCGGCAGCTACAAAGGCCAGGCGCCGCCCGGCAAACTCGCGCGTCAGCGCGTAGAGCAGGGCAATCGAGGCCACCCCAAGCAGCACCGAGGAGAGCCGCAGCCCGAACAGGTTTGCCCCCGCTACGCGCATCACCAGCGCCGGGATGCCATAGCCTGCCACCGGCAGGCCATACCAGCCGGTTGAGATGAGCGAAGGCACGCCACCATTCAACCAACGCAGTGCTTCCAGACCGCAGGCTGCCTCATCTCCATGCACCACATAGGGCTGATCGGTCAAGCCTGGCAGGCGCAACTCCAGCGCCACCGCCAGCAAGAAGAGCAAGAGCAAGAGATCACCAAAATCTGCCCAGACGCCCTGCAAGATGGCCGAGCGCTTGAGCGGCTGCGCCTGGTGCTGATCGCTACTCGTGCCGGATGGTTGCCCCTTTACAGATGCCTGCGTACTCGTTTTCTGCTTGCGTTTCCGGGCTGCCCACCATTTTTGCCACTCCCAGGCCACCGCCGCTACGAGCAGCAGGCTCACACTCGCCAGCCACCACCACTGCGCCGATGGGCGCCCGGCAACAGTCCTGGCTCCTAGATCAGCGATGACAGACGCGAATACCGCCAGCAGGAGGCAACCCGCGCAGAGCCAACCCCTCCACGAGCGCCGCACGCCCGGCCAGCCTGCGCGGCGCAGTGCGGCCAAAGAGCGTGCGGGTGCCCGCAGCGACATACGAAATCGCGCCAACCTCGGAGGCTGGGTCCGAGATTGCGGAAGTGCTGTCCAGCGGCGCAGCAGGGCGCGTCCGCCGGCCCGCAGATTGCGCCAACTCAACAGCAAAGCCAGACCCAGACAGAACACCAGCGAAAGCGCCACCAGCCCCGGCGGCACGCTGACCTGTGCCGCGCCGCCGCCCGTCGCGGCATAGGTGCCGAGCCGCGCCTGGGTTGCGACAGCCCCCACTAGCAACGCCAGGGTCAGCCCAAGGAACCAGCTCCGTCGCAGCAAGCTAAATGCGCCACCGTGCCTGGCGGGCTTCTGCCGCGTTGCCCTGGCACGTTCGAGTACTTGGGTCGCTCTGGCCGGTGTTTTGCTGTCCCTGGCCTTGCCCATTGCTTGCCTGTATCCTTTCCCGTCGGTGTTCGTTTTTTCAGGCGAGAGCATAGCACAAATTCCAAAACAGTGCGAGCGCTGTTTATATCTGTGATCTCCTGGCAGCTTGTAGTCATGTTTCCTTGACAGACTGGCTCTGTGATATACTCTGTCAGGAATTGGAAAAGAGCAGAACGAGGACATCCCTATGCGTGTATTGGTGACTGGCGGGGCCGGCTATATTGGCAGCGTCATCGTTGAAGAATTACTGGCCGCAAGCCACAGCGTCGTTGTCTATGATTCACTTGTCAAAGGGCATCTGGATGCTGTTCATCCCGAAGCCGTTTTTGTGCGCGCCCAGTTGGCTGAGCGCGATCATTTGCGCCATGCGCTGGAAGAACATCAGATCGAGGCTGTGATTCATATGGCGGCCTTTAGTCTGGTGCCTGAATCCGTTGCGCATCCCGAACGCTACTTTGACAACAATGTCAGCGGCAGCCTGGCCGTCGCTCAAGCCATGATCGAGGCAGGCGTCAAGCGGTTGGCCTTCTCGTCCACAGCGGCGCTCTACGGAGAGCAAGAGCAGATGCCCATTAGCGAAGAGGCCAGAACACAGCCGGCTAATCCCTATGGCGAAACCAAACTGATCGTCGAGCAGATGCTGCCCTGGCTGGCCCAGGCGCATGGTCTTACCTGTACCTCGCTGCGCTACTTCAATGCAGCCGGGGCCACCGAGCGCTACGGCGAGGATCATCATCCCGAAACCCATCTCATCCCGTTGGTGCTGGCGGCGGCATTAGAGGACCGGCCTATCTCGGTGTTGGGGACCGACTATCCGACGCCCGATGGCACCTGCATCCGCGACTATATTCATGTCGTCGATCTGGCCCAGGCGCATATTCAGGCGCTCACCCGCACAGAGCCGGGGCTGCGCATCTATAATCTGGGGACCGGCCAGGGCTATTCAGTGCGTCAGGTAGTCGAAAGCGTGCGGCGCGTATCGGGGTTGCCTATCAAGGTGCAGGAGGGGCCACGTCGGGCGGGCGATCAGGTGATCACCGTTGCCAGTTCCGAGCGCATTCGCGCCGAACTCGGATGGCAGCCGCGCTATCCTGATCTGGATACGATCATCGAAAGTGCCTGGCGGTGGAAACGCAGCCATCCGCAGGGCTACAAGCAGTAGTTCAGGAGGGTGCAGGGGGAATAGGACCAGGGCTTGCAAATCTGTATCGCTGTACCCCCTGCCTTGCGACCAGGAGTCTTCACCAGCACGAGCCACTGATCCCACCCTCCCTGGCGCAACGCCCATACATCACCCAACCCCTGCTACTTCGCGTGTTCTGCTGCCCTTTTTGCACCCTGCATTCCACCCACCCACCCTCTGTATGAGCGTTGTGAATACTATACACGCAGATGGTGAAGCGTGAATGAATAGACTAGACATCAAAATGACATTTTGTTCATCTTTACTCGGAAGAAAACTAAACATGATGGTAGTCTCATAACAATTCTGTCATCAATTCTGCTGAGCGATGTTATACTGGTCAGGCAAACATGCCTGGATGCCAGGCTTGCATTTTTATCCATATCCAGCTAAGCTAGACGCAGCCAGAACCATTTGGCAACAGAGAGGTGATGCCATGCCAGAAGAATCGCACGGTTTTCTGCATTTTGGGAAGAAAGAAGACGAGCCAAAGGTAGCGCCCAAAGCAAACCAGCCTTCGGTAGAAGAGCCACATGGCCTCTTCCATCTTGGTGGACGCGCAAACGCGGAGGAATCAAAAAAGGCGGAGGTAACCGTTACTCAGACGCCTAAAAATAATCAGCAGGGTGGGCTGATGGCCCGGCTCTTCCATCGTGTGCCCATTACTCCAGAGCCGGCCAGCCCGCAGCGCCCGCAAATTGTCCGGCATCATAGCTTTCGTTCTGCGCTCTATATCCTGGGCTGTCTGTGCCTCCTGGCAGGCATTCTTCCGGGCGTTTTGCCCGATGAGTACCGCTTCTTTGGCTTTATTATTGGCGGCGCGCTCTTGCTGGGTAGTATCCTGTTGACCGGCGATTGGCACCCACTCACTGGCATGCTGGGGCTGCGTCCGGTGCGCTTCCCCACCAGTGCTGGCGGTGTGGCGACGCTTCTGGCGGAGCGCGAGGTGAAAGAGACGCTGGAAAAAGTGACCCAGAGTGCCCAGGAGGAGGCAAAGCCGGCAGAACCGCTGGCCCGGCGGCTGCCGCCCTGGCGCTGGCCCTGGTCGGGGCACGCAGGTCAGACGACGGCGCAGGAGAAACAGGCGGCGGAACATAAGGACTTTACGCATGTTGGTCTCGCTGGCAAAGTCTTGATGGGCGTGATGGCAGCGGTGATGGGGCATGGCGCCAACATCATCCTGCAACAGACGCCCCGCCCGGCCAGCCTGAACGCCTTTGGCACTTTTGCTCATTATGCACTGATCCTGCTGACTATTGTGCTGATCATCTACATCATCACGACCCGTATCCGCTCCTTCAGGCATCACTGGCTCAGCCTGTTTGGCCTGCTCCGGCGGGTGTTGATCTTCTTTGTGGTGGCCGCCATTGCCGCCCTGGTGGCTGGCCTCCTAACCAAAGACCCCATGTTGGGTCAGGGCTATGGCGAAGCGATTGGCGGATTAGTGGGGATGCTGGCCGTCTTGTTCTAGCGAAGGTGGCAGAGGAGACGAGGGGGGCGTTTCTGGACAAACCGGCTATCTAGAAGTCCTGCTTCCCGTTTATTTAGGCCGTTGGCCCGTATAACATATCGGGTGGAGTGCTGTTGCTCTACAGACCCCGGCACGAATCTTGTATAGAGCATTATCGCCCGCGTGCAGCGGGCAGATTAGACAGAAAGGAGGCCCTTGCCGCATCAGAGCCTGTACTTTACACGCTACACTGCTGGTAGCGATGTGAGTACACTGGAACGCTGGCTGTTGAGCGCAACAAACTCCTTCGCGGCATTGTGGCATGTTTTTGTATGGCAGTGGTGAATGTAACGCGGACAGAGGCCGCGGCGCGCCGCGACCTCGTAATTGGCCTGGATTGTGATGGTGTCCTGGCCTCTGGTGAAGAATTGTGGGAAACCCTCTACGCTGCCTTTCCCAACTGTATCCCTAATGCGTACTCCTCCCTGACCAGTTATGATTGGCCTCGGATAACCGCAGAGACAACGGAACTCTGCTTGCGGCTGAGCGCCGACCCAGAGTTCACGAGGCACTTTAGCGCTATGCCCTATATGGCCTGGGCTATACGTTCGTTGTATCAACGTGGGTGGGAGATTCATATTATTACCGCTCGACCTGCTGAGGTTCACGAGGCGACCCAGGAGTGGTTGCAGGCGCAAGGCGTCGGCCAGTTGATTACAGCGGTTCATTGCACAGAAAATAAAGCCCCGCTGGCACAGGAGCTTGGCTGTCGTGTCTTTGTCGAAGACAATCTGCACACTGCGGAAAAGCTGGGCGCCCTGGGGCTGCGTAGCTATCTGATCGATGCGTCTTATAACCGCAGCCCGATAGCACATAGCATCCGCATCAACGGCTGGCGCGAACTGCTGCTAGACTTGATACGTTACCAGCATTCATTGCAGTCAGCCGCCTCGGCTGTATCGGCACAGCCGCCGCTCCCCGCCAAAGTGCGCTTGCGCCGGCGGCTTGCGGACCTGCGGCTTCCGCCGAGCGTCGAGCCACAACCAGCAGCCTAGTGTGCCCGCTACCCAGACGTTGTCCTACCCCTGCTTCACAAAGACGCTAGAGGGATACCGCATCGAGTATCCCTCTGGCGTGCTTTTCCTCATCCGATGAAAGAGGAGCGCGGTCCTGGAGCGCCAGCGTGTCTGTTAGTCGCCAGGGATGGCGATGGAAGCCAATGCGGCATTATTTGTTCTGCCGGCCCTTCACGCGCCGAAAAATGACATGCACCAGTTGATCACGAGTAATCGCGGCCAGCATTGTGCCAAGCACGACTACAGCCAGACCCACAATCAGGGCATCTTTGTGATTATTTGAAAGTTGGATCGGGTTTTTCAACAGTACATAATTGTACAAGGCCCAGCCGGCTACTGCCAGCACCGCTGTGTAGACCACAAAGAGCGTCCAGAATACAACCCGCAATGCGCAGCCAACGGTGCGTTCGGCCTCGACTGCCAATGTTTCGACTTCTCGCATAAGAAAACACCTCCCAGATGATGGGCTTATTTTTCTCTCAACTCAGCCCTTCTCTGCCTAACATACAGCAAAGCGCATGCCGGTGCAAGCCCTCTGGGAGCAACAAAATCGGCAATGAGTAAAAGTGCCAGTCCCTACTCGCCGCCGATGATGCCCGAAAACGTTTGCACCTCCAGCCCTTCCTGCCGCAGCCGGGCCACATAAGGTAGAATGCCCACGCTATCTCCGGCGATATGCCCCATCACTAACAGATTCCCTTGAATGCCCTCGCTTGCAAGGCGCTGCGCGTCTTCCGGCGGGAAATGGATGCAGCAGACGGTATCGACGCCGTTGAGGAAATAGGCGCGAGCCACCTGATAGCCGCCGTTGGTATAGGCTCCATGTGATACCACTACGCGCCCGGCAGGAGCCTCCCAACTGCCCAGAGCCACCAGCATCTCCGTCTTCGAGGCGCGATAGGCCGGCAGCGTCAGCAGTGCCTCTTGCACATTGCGCACACTGGCGCCCGGTTGGCGTGCCAGCCGGGTATCAATCGTTTCCTGCATGATGCGCCGGCCCAGTTCATCCAGGGGCGCGTGGACATTCAGGAAGGGCATCTCCAGCATCTTCGCTACCGAGGAGACATGGTCGTAGTTCTGCATCTGCGCGCGCGCCTGGAGATCACGCACGCGCCCGGCCACTGCCGCCTCGGCCTGATCCTCTGGCACGCCCGCCGCCACCATCTGGCGCACATGATAGCGGTAGACCTCCCAGGTCGGGCCGGTAAACCCGGCGGGGTGATGCGCGATTACCGCGTGATAGCCAAGCTGGCGGGCCATAAACAACTCGCCCGCGCCCGCATCAATGCCCATCAGCACATGGCTGATACGCGAGCCGGAGTAATAGATCGCGCTATCTGGGGGGATGTCGTGCCAGCCCACCAGATCAAGAGACCACTGCATCAATCGTTCGGTAGTGACGGCGGCCATGCGATTCCTCGATTCTCTTCGTTGAGATAGATGGTGAGATCGGATTATGATGCAACGCGCTTATCGGACGTCGATTTCACAGCATCAGCACTGGCTTCGCCGGCGCCATCAGCCTCGTCGCCAGGTAAATGCTCGGCAAAGAAGGCCGTTACCCGCTGGCAATAGAGGCTGCGATCTTGAAAGTACGCGCCGCAATGTCCCACGCCAACCACCAGCCAGAGTTCCTTTGGTTCCCCGGCAGCCTCATACAGACGCTGTGAATCCTGTGGCGAGATAGTCACATCATCCAGGCCGTGAATCAAGAGCAGCGGGCGCGGCGCAAGCTGGATGACATCGCGCAGCGGCTCGACTTCGCGGAAGCGATAGCCGGCCTTCAGCGCCATGAGCCGATCAGCAATGAACAGGAACGGCGTTGCTGGCAGCCACGCAATACGCTTGAAGTTATATTCTACCACGCCCCAATGGGTGGCAAAGGGGCTATCGGCTACCACCACGCGCACCTCTGTCCGGCGGGCGGCGCCCATAATCGCTACTGCTGCGCCCATTGAATAGCCCATTACCCCAATGATTGCGCCAGGAATGCGCTGTTTGACGTACTCTATCGCGCCCAGGAAATCATTGAGTTCGCGGAAGCCCAGCGTCACCGGCGCGCCGGAGCCATGCCCATGTCCATGATAATCGAAGAGCAGAACATTGGCGCCGCTGCGCCAGAGGTGCATCCCAATGCCCAGCAAATCCGCTTTGCGCCCGCGATAGCCGCCGCAGAGGATGATTACCCGCCGCATCTCTGGGTGGGGCAAAAACCAGCCTGAGACAGAATGGTCCCCTCGTGCCGGCGCAAACTCTACCGGCTCATAGGGCACGTCAAATTCAAAGGGGGTGAAAAAGTACCCATCGGTGAGCGTCGGCTCAACCGGGCGAGTAATGCGACTGACCACATAATATGCTACCGAAAACGCGCCGCCCATCGTTCCTACAAGAGCCGTGAGACCTCCGATCAGGAGGCGTCGTGTTAAAAAGCGTTTGCTCATCGATGCTCACCCATTGTCTTGGCGCTCGGCAGAGAGCGGTATGCACGCCAGATGTACCCGGAAAAGTGCGGGGCAGTGGAAAAGAACCCTTCTGTTAAGATTGTACCATCACCATCAGCGCTTAGCCAGCGAAATCCTCGGTGAGCCAGAGGCGACCAGAGGCATTCTCGACATAGAGGCCGATACCTGTACGGTTAAAGTGGGGACTCAAGATATTCTGGCGATGCCCGTCGTTGGGGGGCTGTTCGGCCATCATGCCGTTGAAGAGCCACATAACTTTCTGCCAGTTGGTGCCGGCGCCTGACCATCCGATATTTTCTCCATGCCAGGTGAACTGGACGCCGGCGGCTGCCATGCGTGTGGCGGGGGTGGTGCCAGGGGGCACGAAATGACTCATGCCATAACAGGTCATATCTTCACTGTGAACGAGTGCTTCGCTGTGGATACGAGTTTCGTTGCTGAGTGGGGCGACTCCAGCGTTGGCACGCGCCTGGTTTACCACGCCGAGTAAGCCCGCTTCATCAGTAGCATCTTCATAGCCGGGCACAGGGGGGCAAGAGCCACTGGAGCCGTGTGGCAGCGGCGCTGGTGTCGGCGTGAGCCAGGAGTTACCTGCGCTGGAGACAAAAGCGCAGGCGCTGTCGGCGCGATCTTGGAACCAGGCGACAATCTCGTCCGATTGAGCAGATGAGATGCTTTTGTGTTGGACAAGATCGCCAAGCGACGCCACTAGCCGGGCCATTGCTTGCTGCCAATCGGAGCAGTCGAGAGCGAAGATATGAATCGCGGCAAAGGGTGTCTGTCCCTGATGTACCTGCTGGTCAATTTCAGCCTGGCTGACGCTGAAGGCATGGAAGAGCGCAGCCCGCACGCCAGTGACGCAGGGGGTGTTAGGCAGGCCGTTATGGGTGTTGCAGACATGGTCGATCAGCAGCCGCAGGGCTTGCTGGTCGTTTCCAGCGCGTGGCTGGTTGGAGGGCTGGTCCAAGCCAACCGAGTTGGCAATAGATCGCGCGCCCAGACAACAGGAAATGACTATTAACAAGGCGGTGATGCTGGTGGCCCAGACAAAGCTGCGACGCTTGTATGTTGCTCGCCATGATTGCTGTAGCCGGTGCATCAGAGTGTGCGCCTTTGGCACCGATGCTCTCCTCCGGTGGTGCCGATTCCTTTCGTGTCTTTTGCTGCTTCCCTTCACACCTTTCAGGAAGATTGGCTCTTCCCAAAGAAGCATATCATCCAGTGCGTAATGGATGGCCTTTGAGGTGCTGAACGGTACTTCTGTGCTAGCCAGAGGGGAGGCTGCACCCCTCTGTGGGTCATGTTTTTCCTGGTGTCATCGTTCTCCTGGTGTGCTATAAACACGGCGCACAACGTAGGCATGTGAAGCGTGCCTACGTTGTGCGCCATATCCTTCGCTGGGTCTTCTTTTTTCGTATGGAGGGTCTGGCCTGGCTACTGCAAGACGGGTAACTGCTTGCCACCCATGCCGGTGGCGCGAGTGCGTCCGGCGCTGACTGGTCCAAGCTGCCCATCGCCTGGATAGACCAGCTTGGCTTCCTGTTCTGGCAGTAGGCTGGCAACTTCTTTGAGTACGGCGTCCAGAAACTCGCCTTCTGGCACGGTTCTTACTTTCTGGCCTTTGCGGAAGATGATGCCGCTTCCCCTGCCACCAGCCAGCCCTACATCCGCATCGCGCGATTCGCCTGGGCCGTTGACGACGCAGCCCATCACGGCAACTTGAATAGGCGTTTGCACTTTTGCGAGCCGTTTTTCGACCTCGTTGGCGATCTCCAGCAGATCGATCTCTACCCGACCACAGGAGGGGCAGGAAACGAAGGTGACGCCCCGCTGGCGCAGGTCGAGCGAGCGCAGAATTTCATAGGCTACCGGGATTTCTTCCTCTGGTTCAGCAGTTAGCGAGACACGGATGGTGTCGCCAATGCCTTCGGCCAGCAGCAGGCCGAGGCCGACAGCGGATTTTACTGCGCCGGTGACCAGTGTGCCAGCTTCGGTAATGCCTAGATGTAGGGGGTAATCACAGCGCGAGGCGATCCGCCGGTAGGCTTCGACGGCGGTTAAGACGTTTGAAGATTTAAGCGAAATTTTGAATTCGTGATAGTCTTCCTCTTCGCACCAGCCAGCGTACTCTAGCGCTTTCTGCACCATGCGCTCGGCCAGATGTTCGCGCTCCTGGCGGCGCTGCTCGGCGGGGTCGGTGCGCTCCAGTACGCCATCATCGCGCAGGCGTACTTGTACGCGCCTCATCTCCTGGCCGCGCTGATCGAGGGCATCAATGGAGCCAGAGTTTACGCCAATACGCATGGCGATGCCCCGCTCTTTGCAGGCCCGCAGCACTTCCAGGAAGGATTCCCGCCCTCGCACCAGATTGCCTGGGTTGATACGGATGCAATCAACGCCCTGTTTTATCGCCTCCAGCGCCAGATGATGTTTATAGTGAATATCGGCGATAAGGGGGATGGAGATGCGGCGCTTGATTTCACCGAGCGCGGCGGCATCCTCATCTTCAGGGACTGCAACCCGCGCCAACTCGCAACCAACATCTTGCAGGCGGTGAATCTGCGCGACGGTACTCTCGACATCGCGGGTATAAGTGGTGGTCATAGATTGAACGGCAATGGGGGCATCGCCGCCAATAGCGACAGTTCCAACATGAATTTTTCGACTCTTACGCCGCATTCAAAAGCTCCTTATAGCTGCTCTGAGTAGATGTTTTGGCTTGCTCAGACGCTCAGCGCTGACTAATCCAGCTACCAATATCATTCCATGAAATAATGACGACCAGCAAAAGCAAGACGGCCATCCCAACCAGATGGATGAGACCTTCATAGCGTGGATTCAGCCGCTTGCCGCGTCGCACGACCTCCAGGCCAAGCAGCGCCAGCCGGCCACCATCCAGGGCCGGGAACGGCAGAATGTTAATGATTGCAAGATTCAGGCTAAGCAGCCCGGTGAGGTTGAGCAGCGGGAACCAGCCGAATTGAGGAACCTGACTGGCGGCTTCGCCGGTCAGGTGGACAATGCCAATTGGCCCTGCGACCTGCACATGGAGCGCTCCCCCCACGAGGCTGCGAATGAGATCGCCAAAACCGCTGAGCATGACGCCCACCTGCTGGAAGGCCAGGCCGGGGATTTGTGTCACCGGATAATGTTTGGTGACGATTGGAGCCTGGGTGTCAAAGACGATGCCCATACGCCCCTGGCCGTTCAATGCCTGGCCGGTTTGTGGGTCTTTAATGGTCGTACCTTTTGCATCCTTACAGGGGAGATTGCTGACATCCTTGGTGCGCGCATCAACGGTCAACTGTTGGGTACTTCCATCTGGATGCTGTATCAGCATATCCACAGGAACCGGATTGCCATTCGTCGTGCCTGCGGCAGCTACCTTATTCTCCACGTTCTGAATCACATCGGTGGTCAGTGTGACCTGTTGACCACTCACTTGCAGAACTTTATCGCCAGTGTTCAGGCCGGCCTGCTGCGCCGGTGCGCCATAGCACACAGACCCGATGACCGGGCTGTAACCGCTTTCGCCGAAAGCAAAGGCGGCTCCAAAGAGCGCCAGAGCCAGGATAAAGTTCATCGTAACCCCGGCCACCAACACGATGGCGCGCCGCCAGGCCGGCTTTGCCGCGAAGCTGCGTGGGTCGAAATGGCCTTCTTCGTCGGTCAATTCGCCGTTTTCCCCTGGCATGCGCACAAAGCCGCCCAGGGGAATCCAGTTGATCGAGTAGATGGTTTCACCGCGTTTGATACCAAACAGGCGCGGTGGGAAGCCGAAGCCAAATTCTTCAACGCGAATGCCTGACCATTTGGCGGTGGCAAAGTGCCCTAATTCATGCACAAAAACCAGCAACCCAAAGACAGGAATTGCCGCTAAAAGATACCAACCATTCATCCTTTTGCTCCCAAATCTATGCCAGCCACCAGATCGCGGCAGGTCTGTTGTGCCCAGGCACACGCACTGAGAATCTCATCCAAATTTGGATGAGCAATGGGTGTATGTCGTTCAAGGACTTCTTCAATCACTTCAGCAATCTGGGTAAATGCGATCCGCCCCTCAAGGAAGAGGGCTACGGCTTCTTCATCAGCCCCGACCAGTGCTGATGGATAACTCCCGCCGCGTCTGCCAGCCTCGCAAGCCAGGCGGAAGCATGGGAAGCGCTGGGGGTCCAATGCCTCGAACTGGAGGGCGCCCACCTCCGGCCAGCGGAGTTCGCGCACCAAATCAGTATGGGCATTATTCAGTCGGTGGGGAGCGCTCAAGGCATTCTGGATGGGCAGGTGCATCGAGGGCAGGCTGGCCTGCATCTTAATGGAGCCATCGACGTATTCAACCATCGAATGAATGATACTCTGGGGATGGACGACGACCTCGATCTGATCATAGGGAATGCCAAACAACCAATGCGCTTCTAGCACCTCCAGCCCCTTGTTCATCAAGGTGGCCGAGTCAATAGTGATTTTGGGGCCCATGTGCCAGGTAGGGTGCTTTAGTGCTTGCTCAATTGTGACCTGGCGCTGTTGCTCCAGTGGCATCTGGCGGAAGGGGCCACCCGAGGCGGTGAGGATCAGTTTGGCAACGGCTGTGCGCGCCTCGCCGCGCAGGCATTGCCAGACCGCGCCGTGTTCGCTATCCACTGGCAGGATATCTACACCAGCCTGCTCGGCGCTTTCAGTGACCAGATGGCCGGCCATCACCAGCGTCTCTTTATTGGCAAGGGCAATCGTTTTCCCTGAGCGAATGGCTGCCAGCGTTGGGCGTAGGCCAACGAGGCCGGAGGTAGCGGCTACGACTATATCGACATCAGCATAGGTAGCGACGGCTTCCAGCCCCTCGATGCCGCGCAGCGCGTGTGGTAAAAGCTGCGCAGCGCGAGCGATGGCCTCAGGATCGTCAGCGGTATAAGCAACGAGTGCCGGAGTGAATTCTCTGGCCTGCTCTGCAAGCAGTTCAATATTGTTGCGCGCGGCCAGCCCGACCACCGTAAACTGTTGGGGAAAGGCGCGCACGACATCCAGAGTTTGCCGGCCAATAGAGCCGGTGCTGCCCAGCACCGCAATGCGCCTTGGAAAAGAAAATCCAGGCGTTCTGTCCTTTGTCTCTGATGGAGCGATTTGCCGCTGCGGCGTCATTGATCCTTTCCCTTATCTCCGATTGGCCTGATAACCTCAGATGCCAATTTTTGCCCGGTAATCACTAGAGATTATAGCATGGATGTTGATATTAGATGCTTGCTCGTTTTAACTCAGGAATGTTTGGTGAAGCACCCACGAGGCATAGAGATAGACTACAATAACTGAAAAAAGCTGGCTATCGACGCGATCAAGCATGCCGCCATGTCCTGGGATGATGTTGCCGCTGTCCTTCACATGCGTCTGGCGTTTGATGAGTGATTCGGCAAGGTCACCCACCTGGCCGGCAACGCTAATCAAGATGCCTAAAATGATGGCATGATAGAAAGGCAGGTGTAGAAACCATGCGGGAACGAGTGTAGCGATCACACCTCCAACGATCCCGCCAATGACTCCTTCCCAGGTTTTGCTGGGGCTGACCCGGGTTGCTAGCTTATGCCGCCCTAGATACTTGCCGGTAAAGAAGGCAGCGGTATCAAATGCCCAGCACCCTAACAGTGCAACCAGCACCCACCAGAAGCCTGGGGCAAATCCGAATTGCTTGCCGCGAAGGAGCATGAAAAAGCTCAGGGGCCAGCCAATATAGAGTGGGACGGCCAGGGTGAGCGCCCAATCTACGAGAGCGCCATCCAGCGTTTTGCGCACGAGCAAGAGCCAGGTAAATGTTAGGAGGAGCAAGATGCTGATAGCTCCTTCAATGAGCGACGGTCTCCAGGCAGACGGCAAAATTGCTGCCAGCAGAAAGACGAGGCTTGCCCCCAGGCTGAGAAGGCTGAGTGGGTGTTTGCCTTCGCCGGTGAGCATGCGGTGCATCTCATAGGAGGCTAGCCCAATAATAACAGCCAGACCCCCAAAGATTACCCAACCACCAGCCCAGATGAGCAGCAGAATAATGGGGATGCCAACAATGGCCGCCAGGACTCGCAAGAGCAGCGAGCGCCTCCATTGACGGTTGGCAGCACTTGGATCAGGGGTGACAACCGGCGGGGGAGGGGCTGACTGCTTCATGGCTTTTTCCTTTGTTTGCGAGTGGTAGCCTCACTGCTTACGCACTCTAGCGAGTACCCGCGCCCGACTGTGCTGCAATCGCCTGCTGCTGGTGTTCGGGTGGGCTTACTTTACCGAAGCGTCGTTGACGCTGGCTATAGGCGTTCAGCGCGTTGATGAAATCTTCACGGGTGAAGTCCGGCCAGAGGGTCTCAGTGGCATAGTATTCACTATAGGCTGCCTGCCAGATCAAGAAATTGCTCAAACGCATTTCGCTGGCTGTGCGGATGACCAGATCAGGATCAGGGAGGTCTTTGGTATAAAGATACTTGCTGATGACCTCTTCAGTAATCATCTCTGGGGCGAGGCCATCGGCGACAATTTGCCGGACGGCATCAACGACTTCCATGCGTCCGCCATAGTTGAAGCAGACATTGAGCGAGAGCTTGGAGTTGTTCTTGGTCACCTCAATCGAATGCAGAATGGCCTCCTGAATGTCGGGGGCCAGACCCTCTAGTCGCCCGATATGACGCAGGCGCACGCCATTGCGATGGAGTCGATCCAGGTCGGATTGAATGACTTCCCAGAAGAGGCGCATCAGTCCTGAGACCTCATCCTGAGGACGGCCCCAGTTTTCGGTTGAGAAAGCGTAGACGCTGAGCATGGGAACATGCTCGTCTGTGGCGCACTCGACTACCCGCCGCAGGGCATCGACGCCTGCCTTGTGCCCAAACATGCGCGGTAGGCTGCGCCTGGTAGCCCAGCGTCCGTTGCCATCCATGATGATCGCCACATGGTTTGGCGTGACCAGGCGCTGTGCTGATGCCGTCTGCTCTTTTACCGCGTGTTTCCCTGTCCCGTTCCGCGAGCCAAAGAAATCGAAGATTTTATTGATTGCCAGTGCCATGTGTGTACAACCATCCTCCTGCCGGTATGTTAGACTGCCATAATTTCCGTCTCTTTGGCGTGACCGACTTTATCCATCTCATCTATGTAACGATCTGTGAGCTTTTGCAGTCGCTCAGTGCCACGCTTGAGTTCGTCTTCGGAAATTTCCTTGCGTTTCTCCTGATCACGCAGGCGATCATGTCCGTCGCGCCGGCAGTTGCGCACCGCAACTTTGCTCTCATCGACCTTCTTGTGGACGGTTTTGACCATCTCCTTACGGCGCTCTTCTGTTAATGGAGGGATGGCGAGCCGAATGACCTGCCCATCGTTATTCGGGTTCAATCCCAGGTCAGATTTCAAGATGGCTTTTTCAATATCGCCCAGCGTTTTGCGATCCCAGGGTTGGACGGTCAGGGTGCGGGCGTCAGTGGCATGGATGCTGGCAAGCTGATTGAGCGGCGTAGGGGTGCCATAGTAATCGACTTTTAATCCCTCAATCAATGTCGGGCTGGCGCGTCCAGTGCGCACTGTTGCCAGGTCGCGTTGCAGCGCCTCGACGGCCATTTTCATGCGGTGTTCAACATCATTGAAAATATCTGTGGGCATCAGCGCAGCTCCTTTGTCTACCAATGGATTGGTGATTCCGGGTCACACACCAATGTACCAAGGTGCTTGCCGTTGATAATTCCTTCAATGCTGCCTTGTTTGTTCAAGTTAAAGACGATGATGGGGAGATGGTTATCTTTGCAAAGTGAAATAGCGGTACTATCCATGACTTGAACACCCATGTTGAGCGCTTGCATATAGCTCAGGCTTGTGAATTTTTGCGCGGCAGGATTGCGCATGGGGTCCGAGTCATAGACGCCATCCACTTTGGTGGCTTTTAACAAGACCTGGCAGTTCAATTCAACCGCTCGCAGGGCAGCAGCCGTATCGGTTGTAAAATAGGGGTTGCCGGTTCCTGCTGCCAGAATGACGACGCGCCGTTTTTCCAAATGGCGCGTGGCACGCCGGCGGATGAAGGGTTCAGCAACCGATGGCATTTCAATGCCGGTTTGCACTCGTGTAATTAAGCCAATTTGTTCCAGAGCATCCTGGAGAGCCAGGGCGTTAATGACGGTGGCGAGCATGCCCATATAGTCGGCTGTGGCACGGTCCATACCACGATGGGCGGCGGTTTGGCCGCGCCAGATATTGCCTCCACCGACGACGATGGCAATTTCCACTCCTAGCCCTTGCACGCGCTGGATTTCGCCAGCAATGCGTTGCACGATCCCAGGGTCAATGCCGTAGCCTTGTTCACCCATCAGTGCCTCGCCGCTGAGCTTTAGCAAGACGCGCTGGAAGGTTGATGCTGTCTCGGTCATAGTTCCTCGCGTCTACTCCCCTAGTTTGAAGCGTGCAAAGCGGCGAACGATGATGTTTTCGCCCGTCTTGCGGATCAAGTCGTTGATGAGGTCGTTGATCTTGACCTTCTCGTCTTTGAACCAAGGTTGGGTCAACAGTGCCAGTGGCTCCAGTTCCTTACGCACCTTACCTTCGACGATTTGCGCCTGGATGTGTGCAGGGCGCTTTTGCACCTCTGGGTCATTCAGCACTTCCTGGCGGACCTTCTCTATGACATCGGCAGGAATCTCCTCAAAGGAGATGTACTGCGGATTCATGGCGGCCACCTGGAGGGCGAGTTCATTGCCGAGCGTGCGGAACTCCTCATTGCGTGAGACAAAATCGGTGCTGCAATTCACCTCAACTAGCACTCCCAGATTTCCGGCAAAGTGCGTATAAGCGGCGATATAGCCCTGGCGAGTCTCGCGGTCCTTGCTAGCGACATCGGCGGCGCGCTTTTTGCCCTTTTCTTCAAGCGTTTTTACGGCCTCTTCAAAGCTCTTGGCATCCTCCAGAGCCTTTTTGCAATCCAGTGGACCAGCCCCGGTGGTTTCGCGCAGCCGTTGAATATCTTTTACTGTATAGTCCATTGCTCTGTTGTGCTCCTCTTGCGCTCCCCACGCTCTGGATCGTTGCTGAGTCGTGTGAGCGCTCTGAACATGAAACGATGTGGGGCAAGAAAAAGTATCATGCCCGTTCTATCTCCCAATAAGGGAGGTTTTCTTTCACAAAGAGAGGGTGCCCCATCATCACCCCAGCATCAGGCGAGAGAGCGCACCCTTCTTGCATTGGCTGGCGCTAGTGCGCCTCCTCGGAGACTAACTCTGGCTCTGGAGGTGCAGCCTCTGGACTGTTGACGTTCTGGGCCTCCACTGGTGCTGGCAGCGCGCCCTCTTCTTCGCCCGGCTCCTGATCTTTCTGCTGTGCCTCGAGCTGGCGGCGTCCTTCCAGAGCCGCGTCGGCAATCTTGGTACAAAGCAGGCGGACGGCACGAATGGCATCATCATTGGCCGGGATGGGATAATCCATCTCATCGGGATCGCAATTCGTGTCTGCCAGTGCGATCACGGGAATTTCCAAGCGACGGGCTTCCAGTACAGCAGTGTGTTCCTTGCGGGTATCCACGACGAAGATAGCTGCTGGCAGGCGCCGCATATCCTTGATGCCGCCCAAGGTGCGCTGTAGCCGGTTCATCTGTTCTTCCAGACGCTGCGCTTCTTTCTTCGGCAGGCGCTCAAATTCGCCGCGCTCTTTGCGCGCTTGCAGTTCTTTGAGGAAGCGGATGCGTAACTGGATCGTCTGGAAGTTGGTGAGCATGCCACCCAACCAGCGCTGATTCACATAGAACATCCCGCTGCGCTGTGCTTCCTGCTCGACTGCTTCCTGTGCCTGCTTTTTGGTGCCGACAAAGAGTACGCTTTCACCCTCAGTGGTGAGTGTGGCGACAAACTTGTAGGCTTCATTCAGACGGCTCACGGTCTGCTGAAGATCGATGATGTGGATGCCATTGCGTTCGGCGAAGATGAAGGGCTTCATCTTTGGATTCCAACGGCGTGTCTGATGTCCAAAATGGACGCCAGCTTCCAAGAGTTGTTTCATAGAAACGATATTTGCCAACGACGGGCCTCCTTGATAATCCTCCACTCCCTGGTATCCCGTTGGGACGTCCCTGCTGGTCGCTTTATGGGCATAGATCATCAGGGTCAGGAACCCGATGGTTAGGGAGCGTGCGTAATAAGCGGGGGCTGAAGCCCCCGTTCCCTGAAGTATAACACAGTGCGGCGCACCCTGCAACTTTGTAGCAGATAACCGATATTCTGGTGACTGATATTGTGCCGTTCAGAGAGGCGCTATAGGTATGCCTGGTTTTGCTAAAGCCTCCAGCCTGATGGTAAAGGAGGTGCGTGTTAGGTTCT
>CAZFWN010000022.1:0-28890 GCA_964522745.1 uncultured Ktedonobacterales bacterium | reverse complement strand
CCTGGTTTTGCTAAAGCCTCCAGCCTGATGGTAAAGGAGGTGCGTGTTAGGTTCTCAGGAGGGTTGAGGCTTGCTCCCAAAGTGAGGTAACTTGTGGGAGTACCGCAGGTTGGCACCAGATGACAACGGGACTCTTCATCTTGACGTCTTCTAGCGGTTGGATTTGCACTGACAGGTGCGGCCACAGGGGGATGAAAATTTCTAGAAATGCTGGAAAATGCTCATCTTTTCCCTGAGAATGATGCTGAGGATACTTGGGAGAGTGGGCTGGCTGCTGACTGATAAGCTCAATATCGATCTGGTTGGCGTGGCTGCTGTCGAAGTCAAGCAGGTCTTCATAGCGCGGCTGCTGGCTAAATTCGTGGGAGAGGTCTTCCCTTTGCTCAAAGCTGAGATGATAGCGAAGCACGCGCAGATTGCTTTGGAACTGCTTCCAGAGGAGCAGGCAAAACAATGCCGCGTGTTCTTTACGCTGAATCGACTCAGGTAGTTGAGCGCTTCCAGTAAGCAATAATTCAAAGCGTTCTACACCGGCGACATACGGATCACGTAGCATGGCACAACCTCCCATCTGACACTCCACAGGTGAGCAACACTGCACAGGTGAGCCGAGCGTGTGCGAGCAATAATGCCTGGCAGGCAGATGGGCAATTTGCCCATCTGCTCTAGATCGATTTGCCTACATGAGTTTGAGCCTTTGCAACATCGGCATAAAAGCCGTCTGATTCGGTTCTTTATAGCCGTTGAGTGGTGCCACTTCACGCACTTCAAAGAGGAAATTGTTATACAGTGTGACGAAGATAAAAATGTCCTGGGATATGCCTGAAGTCTGTGTGACGATCCCTGAGCGGACGACCCACGTTTGCCCGGCAAAGGTTTTTGTGTCGGGTCCATTGAGATTCTCTGGTGCCGCCTCTTGATCAGCGAATTGCTGTGCTGTTAGGTTGGACGTGTTAGCGACGTAGGTTACCGAGAGTTCGGCGGTATCTGTGGCATCGGCAAACTTCACACCGTTGGGCAGGCGTTTGTAGTTCCAGACGCTGGGATACTGGATGCTGAAATGACGGTTGGCGTCGGTGTAGTTTACAAATGCCGAAGGCTCCTGACCCCCTGCGCTGTTTATCACGGCATAGATGCCAAATCCAGCAAGGATGAAGATGAGCAGCAGTCCAGATGAGACAAGGATGCTCAGAGGAAGCCGGCGCCTTCTGGCACGCTGGGGGCGAGGCAGAGAGGCAGGAACCGGGCCTGCCGATGAGCGTAGTGGACGCGCTGCTGAGGGCCAGTTGGCAGGCTGTTCGTCCGGGTCGCCAAACGGGTTTGCTGCGGAGTTGGGTCGGTGCTGCTGTGCTGTAGGGAATGGGCGTTCTCTGTTTATGGCAGGGAGCCTTCTCTCAGATACATCCTCTTGTGGCTGCTGTTGCCACGAGGGGGTCATGGTCGGCCAGGCAGTCGGGCGAGCAGAGGGAGCGGCAGGGGCAGCAAATGGAGTCGTAAAGGGCGTTTCTTCCTCCTGAGACCTGTTGTTGGGCCACATTGGCTGTTGGTCAGATGGAGACACTGGTGGGGTTTGCTGCCAGTCTGCCGCATTCCCGCCTGGCTGCTCTGATGGCTGCCAGGCGGGTTGCGAGGGTTGATTGGAGAGAGCAGGTTGCGCAGAGCCATCTGCTGACGCATCAGCGGCGCTGGTGGTGCTGTCGTACTCCTCTGCTGCTTGTGTAGAAAGCTCTGCTGCTGCCATCTCAGTGACGAGGCTTTCTGGCGCGCTCTGGCCGCGCGACTGCGGTGGAGTCAGGGAGATGGGCCTGAGTCCATGTGCTTGTTGAGTGGTTGCTTCGGTTGCAGAAAGACGAGCGCTAACTGGCTGAGCGTTTGCGGGGGCCGGCTCTATCGTTGCTCCACACACGTGGCAAAATTTGGCAGTCTCCCGCCGCTGCACAGTTCCGCAGCGGGTACAGATCATACGCTTGTTCCTGCCTTTCTATTGCGTGCGGGGACCGTCCGGGCCTCCGCATTATCCTCCCATCAGGTGTGACGATTGGATAACGGAGCCAGTAACCAGAGCGTACCATGTTACTCTAGAGTTTGCTGTGAACTAGATCACAGGTGAGTCTGTGTGAGAGGCGCTCTGCGTTCAATCCACTCCATGCTCTGCCAGGTAGACGCGCCAGGAAAGTGGCTTAAAACCGAAGTCTCGCTCGACAGCATCAATGTCAGTGATATTTTCAAAACTGAAGAGGGTCAGTGCGGCAGTGGTGATGGGGGGCTTGGGCAGAATCGCCTGCATCATGGTGGCGCCAATGCCGACCAGCGGAACTGGCGCGGGTGCTTTCAGACGCTTCTTGCCGAGCCTGTTTGCCAGCATATCGAGAATCTCGCCATAGGTAAAGATTTCTGGGCCACCGACGACGTAGGTGTTCCCGTTGCGGCTGTCCTCACGAATCTGCTTCACAAGGCAACTCACCACATCCTCGACCCAGATAGGCTGAAATTTGCGCTTTGGCGTGCCGACGACGGGTACGACAGGTGCCATGCGAATTAAATCGGCCAGACCCTTAAAGAACGCGGCATGTTCGCCAAACTGGATGGAAGGTTGCAGAATGGACCAGGCTAGCCCGCTCTCTTTCACCTGCTGCTCGGCCAGATAGCGGCCTTGCATATAGGTGCCTGATGTAGCTGGTTTGGTGCCCAGGCCGCTGACGACCACGATCTTCTTTACCCCCGCGTTTTTGGCTGCGATGACGAGGTTTTTGGTTCCGACAGCGTTGACCCCATAATAGGTGTTAGTGCGGCTCTGCTTGAGATCCGCAGTAATAAAGGCGCTATGCACCAGGATGTCAACGCCTTGCAGCGCCTTTTCCAAGGTTTCTGGTTTGGTGGTGTCGCCAATAATCAGGTCTACTTTCTCGACTGGGAGGGTTTGGCTGGCCCTTTCCTGGCTGCGCACCAGGCAGCGTGGCCGCTCACCTTCGGCAACAAGACGTTTAGCCAGGTGACTACCGACGAATCCCGTTGATCCGGCGATAAGTATCATAGAATCCTCCTCCTGAGTGATCTAAAGAGAGATGGAATAGGAGAAACCTGGGTTCTGCAAAAATTATACGGCAGAGGTGCCGTAAAAAGGGAAGGGGACAATAACGCCACCCAGCGTACATCCGTCAAGCGTATGCTGGGTGGCGCGGTAGTTCTCTAAGAGGGCAGGGATTATCCAAGCCGGGCAGAAAAACCTCGCCAGGATTGGATGCGCCCGGCAGTGGTGTCAATAAAGGAGATACCGGCGAGATGCCGCCTGGCGCCATCGGAGCTGCGTGAATAGCTGAAAGTCCATTCGGCGGCAGCCTCATTCTCACCAATCAAGATGCGTCTAAACGCGAACTCGACGGCGTAGTGGTTGGCAAAGAAGGCGAGAAAAAATGCTGCGATGGCCGGGCGCCCTCGAAGTTCATGGGTTGGAGGCTCGGAGTAGCGCGCGCTTTCGTCGAAGAGGTCTGCGGCGCCCTGCGCATCTCCTTGCCTCCAGCGTTCACTCAATTCATCGAGCAGGCGCTTCATCTCTTCAGCGGACATCAAATAATCCTTCACGCTCGGTGGGGCTGGCAAATTCCTGGCTGGTTCTGATAAGCTCCACGACCTTCTTGCGGCCTTTGGGAGAGCCAATGAAGACGGCGCCTACCAGACGGGTTTCTTTGAAGAAAAACTTTCGGTAGTTACGTCCGCCGCGCTCATCGGTCTCAGTGCGGCTGATCGAGGTCAGTTCCGGGTTGTTGATTTCTGCTGTGCCCATGACGGCGATGTTTGTATCAAAGAGCGGGCTGGTATAGGTGGGTACGTCGATGTATGGCTCGTGTCCGCCGGCCATATTCACGGCAGCAATGCGCCCATGCCCCAGGGCATTATCCCAGGTGCCCATTGTATGGTGATGTCCAATAAAGGGGTCGTAGAATTTGGCAACATCACCAGCAGCATAGATGCCAGGAACGTTGGTCTCCATATACTCGTTGACGATGATGCCTCCATTGCACTCGACTGGTGTGTTTTGCACGATACTGGTGCTGAGGGTGAGACCCAGACCGACACCGATAACGTCAGCGTCATAGGATTTGCCACCGGCGGTAATAACCTGTTTAGGAACGCCGTTATCAGCAACTACCTCGCGGATTTCTTCACCATGCACGACATCAACGCCGTGCCGGCGCGCGATCTCATCCACCAGGGCGCCACCTTCTTCATCCAGGGTGGTGCGCAGCCAGCGAGGGCTGCGAATCAGCCAGGTGACGTGCAGCTTGCGCACATTGAAGCCCTCGGTCATCTCATAGCCGATGAAGCTGCCGCCGGTAGTCACGGCGCTTTTTGATTCCAGGGCGCGCTCGATGATCGCTTTGGTGTCATCAAGCGTGACGAAATTATAGATGAATTGTGTGCCTTGTGTGCCTGGTACACTGAGGGGATTTGCCCGCCCACCCGTTGCTACCAGCAGCGCAGTGTAGGGAAGGACGGTGCCATCCTGCAAGGTGACGGTGCGGCCTTCGCTGTCAATGGCGGTGGCAACCGTTTCGGTCAGAAGGGTAATGCCTTGCTGCTCATGCCATTCGCGGTCGCGGATCATGACCTTCTGTTCGGTAATGACCCCTTGCAGAAAGCGTGGCAATGAGACGCGGTTGTAGAGTGGGTACGGCTCATCGGTGATGAGATCTATAGAGCAGTTGGGATCATTCTTGCGAAGTATCTGCGCGGCAGTGGTTCCTGCAATGCCATTGCCAATAATTACGTATCGTTGTTGTTCCTGTGCAGCCAAATGGCACTCCTTCTTGCCCGTGAAGCTGCGGGCTGAAGATGGGTATCGATTGATGTGAAACAAAACTGGCCGGATTCATGATACCACCCAAAGGTGCCAGGAACAATCAATAGATGAAGATGTCACGATAAGCCCATCTTTTGCCGTTCTTGTTCTTTGAGGATACGGCGCAAGATCTTCCCAGAAGGATTACGGGGAATGGCATCGATGAATTCGATCTCGCGCACATGCTTATAGCCGGAGAGCTTGCCGTTGGCCCAGGCCATCAGTTCATCTGTGCTCTGGTTTTCGTAGCCTTTTCTGAGTACCACGAAGGCTTTGGGGATTTCTCCAGCTTCCTCATTTGGTTTGCCGATGATGGCTACATCAGCCACAGCGGGATGCTCCAGCAGCAGCGCTTCCAATTGGGCAGGAGCGACGCTCAAGCTTTTGTATTTAATCAGTTCTTTCTTGCGGTCGGTGATGGTCACATAGCCCTCTTCGTCGCGCCAGCCAATGTCGCCGGTATAGAGCCAGCCGTCTCGCAATGCTTCGGCTGTCGCTTCAGGCGCCTTCCAATAGCCTTGCATCACCTGCGGCCCCTGGACGATCAACTCGCCCTCTTCACCCACGCCCAATTCGGTTTGACCGGTCTCAATATCGACGATCTTCTGCTTCGTATCATGAATGGGCAGGCCAATGGTCTCGACCTTGATGAGCTGGCGGTCATAGACGGGGTTGGAGTGCGTTCCTGGAGCGGCCTCGGTCAGGCCATAAGAGGTCATCACAGTAATACCCGTGCGTTCCTGGAAGCGGTAAGCCAGCGCTGGGGGGACCGGGGCGGCGCCACACTGAGTAAAGCGGACGGTACGGAGGTCATAGTCGCCCAACTGCGGCCAGTCACCCAGCACTGCCAATACCTGTGGAACACTGTAGAGGATGGTGATACCCTGCTCCTGAATCAATTGCAAACATCTGCCCGGCTCAAAACGCTCCAAGAGTACCAGTCGCGCACCCGACATGGCAGCCAGCCCCATCAGCATAATGCCATAGATGTGATACAGCGGAACGAAGACCAGCAGGCGGTCCGCAAAAGTAATGCGGGCCGTTGCAATTGATTGGACGGCGTTCACAACGAGATTCTTATGGGTAAGCATGACGCCTTTGGGCAAACCTGTCGTGCCGCTGCTGTAGGGGAGTGCAAGCAGAGTTTCGCTATCTGGTTCTATGTCTGTCAGTGGCATGGTTGAATGCGTTTGTATCAGATGACTGAAGGAGAGTGTAGGAGGCGAACTTTGTGCATCAGAGCCAACGGTAATGACCTGTTCCAATGCTGGGGTCTCAGCACGCGCTGCCTCCACTAGAGGTAGCAACTCGTGCTGCACCACGATTGCTACTGCCTCACTATTGCTGAGCTGATAAGCGACTTCTCGCTCTTTATATGAGGGATTCATCGGGCTAACCACCGCGCCAATACGTGCGATTGCAAACCAGCTTATCACATATTCAGGTCGGTTTGCGATGAACAAGGCGACTGTTTGCCCCTGATGTATTCCCAGGTCGAGCAAAGCATTGGCAAAAGCATTTACCAGTGCTTCCAGTTCCCGATAGGTCAGATTGACGGCATTGAAGACCACCGCGATCTGCTCTGGGTAGCGCTCAGCCGTGCGCGTCAGCATTTCAGCATATGGATAGGAGGGATATTGCAGTGAAGGGCGGAAAATCTCTGGTTGTAAGCGCGGTTGATTGGTTGATATGGAGGGAGACCTCTCAGCCATACTTTTCTCTCCTCAGTCCAAATATGATACCGCAGGCGAACGGGCAGCACCCGTTTGAGATGTCTATCCAGTTCGCCTGCGGTTTGTGGTGCCAGCCCTACACAGGTGTCAGATACGGCAGCGCTGCAAAGGGCCAAGAGACGCAACAGCACAGGCTGGTTAGGGCGAAACTTCATCCAGTCGCTTATTCCTGGTTGCTGTGCCAAACTGGGCGATCACGGCGGCGACCACCAGACAGCCGCCAATCAACAAGAAGGTGCCCATGGCGCCCAACGTGCCGACATTGGCTGCAATCAGAAAGATGCCCACGCCACCACCTAGATGCCCGATGCCGTCTACCAGAGCAAAGCCTGTCGCCCGCGCCCGCGTGGGATAGTTCTCCGCCGACCAGGCCCAGGTCATTGGCACAAACTGGTTAAAGCCGATGAAGAGGATGATCGCGCCAATGGCCGTAACCCAGAAGTTGCTCGACCCACTCACCGCAATGATCACCCCTCCAATGATGGTAAGGACCGCAGAAATGGGCAGCCAGTATTTGCGCTCCAGCGCCTCGCCGAAGTAGTAATCGAAGACTGCCACCGCGACGAAGCCAAACACTCCAAATGCGGCGACCATCCCGGCTGTCGGTGGGGCATAGCCCAGGTCATTGAGGATTGTCGTGATGCCCACACCAATGGTGTAGACCGTGATGAAAGCGATAAACCACATGCAGAAGAGCAGGATCGTCCGGCGCCGATACATAGGATTGCTGAGCAGTTGGGCATAGGTGAGCTGTTTCTCGCCAGTGGGGGTTTCAATCTCGGAACCGACCGGCGGCAGCCCGCTGGGCAGCTTGCGCAGCGCCCGCTGCTCCATCTCGGTCACGATATGCTCGGCTTCACTGATGCGTCCCTGGGAGATCAGCCAGCGCGGCGATTCTGGTAGACGGAATCGCAGCACGATGCCGATCAGCGCTAGCAATGCGCCAATCCCATACATATAGCGCCAGCCGTTGCCGAGAAACTGGATGAGCGTATTGGGGCCAGGGGGAAGAGGGGTGAGATTGACTGTCGCCTGAGCAAAGGACAGTCCCTCAGGGAACGTGCCCTTTGGAGTGGTCAGGATCAGGCCCAACCAGATGCCCACTAAGGCACCCAGCGACGACATGATAAAGATGAGCGAGGTGTATTTGGCGCGCCCCTTGCTGGGAGCCACCTCATTGATATAAGTGGCAACCAGAGCCAGGTCTGCCCCGACACCAATGCCAGTGATGATGCGGGAAATGATGAAATTGGTGTAGTCACCAACGAAAGCGGTGTAGAGTGAGCCAAGGCCAGTGATAATGAGAGTGATGAGCAGCATATCGCGCCGCCCAAAGCGGTCGGCCAGCGGGCTGAGGATCAGCGCTCCAATGACATACCCTGCCAGGTTCAACTCGACCGGCAGGCCGAGCTTATCTGCCGCCAGGACGGCGCCATGGGGCAGGGGCACCCCTGGCCCCAGCGGCCCTACGGTGCAGCCTGTCACGATCTGCGTGCAGGTCTGGATGAAGGAGACATTGATGTCGAAGATGTCAAAAAAGGTGAAGAGGAAGCCAACGCCGATAATCCCGATGAAGAGGTAGGAAAGCGACCAAATGGGGATGCGGTCCTGGCGCGCGATTACAGCAGCGCCAGTGCTGCTTGTGGTGCCTGCGCCGGGGGACGGGGCTGAGGTGCTGCCTGATTCGGATGCCATACAATACTCCTTGTACTTCGCAAGTTGCTCCAACGTTGGAAACAAGTGCCATACGGCCAAGGATCGGATCCAGGGATAGCTATAATACCCTCAGACCATATTTCATGCTCCCAGGGCATGAAATGAGAAATGCGCCTCCTTTCTCGAACATCTTGACCCCTGGTATTGAAGCGACCAGACCTGGGTAAACAATGGCTTGCCCGCTCGTGTCTTGGGGCCAAAGAGTTCGTTATGCTGAACAAATCGTTCTGGGTTAAGAACTATATACCTGATCACTGGTATTTTGTCAAGGTGCCAGCATATTTCTGTTCTGGACAAAAGGAACTTCTGAGCAAACAGGCTTTTACTAAGCCCCCCAAACCTCTCGCGCCACGCTTGCCACCAGTTCTAGCTTGTGGCGCTGGTCTTCGGGCGAGACGTGATTGCCCTCCATCGTCGAGGCAAAGCCACACTGCGGACTGAGGGCCAGGCGCTCCAGGGGGAAATACTGCGCGGCTTCCTCGATACGGCCTCGTAGCTCATCGGCAGTTTCCAGTCGGGGCTTCTTGGTCGTTACCAGACCCAGCACGACAACACGATCTTGTGGCACATGCCGCAGCGGCTCAAATCCACCTGAGCGAGCATCGTCATATTCGAGCAGGAAGCGCTCAAAATGGGTCTGGGAAAAGATGCGGGAAATAGGTTCATAGTCGCCGCTGGCATAAAATTTGCTCTGGTTGTTTCCTCGACAGATGTGGATGCCAAAAGTTACCCCAGGATGCCCATCGATAATGGCGTTGTCCATCTCAATGCACACATCGATCAGTTTGTCGGGGTCGTTGCCACGCTGGCGATAGCCCTCGCGCATCTGGGGATCGAGGAGCGCGGCATACTGCGGAGCGTCGATCTGGATGTAGGTGCAGCCCAGGCGAATCAGTTCCTCGATCTCGCGGCGTGAGAACGCCACAATATCAGCCAGATAGGCATCGCGGGTCGGATAGGCAGACTTCGATTTCTCCGGGTCGTAGTAGGCGGCGGCCTGCTGGGCGCTCAGCATGGTCACTTTGCCAGGACGTGCCTTCCGTGAGCGCAGATAGACCCACTCCTCCGAACACATGCTGCGTTTCCACTGGAGCTTCTCTACCACCACCGGACGCTTGAGGACCAGTTGTTCACCGCTCTCGTCTCGAAAGGGGATGGCCCAGCCGCCCAATTTATCGAAGCCATCCAGGGAATCGATAAGGTGCCCATAGAAAGCGTAGCGTCGCAGCTCTCCATCGGTAATTACCTCAATGCCAGCCGTTTCTTGTAGGGCAACGGCTTCGTTCACTGCCCGGTCTTCTATGGCCTTGAAGTCAGTGGCACTGAGATCGCCAGCTTCAAACTGCTTCCGCCCTTCAGCCAGGTAGGTGGGCCTAAGGAGACTTCCCACCACTTCAGCGTGATAGGTCATGGTAATTCCCTCCTGAAGTTCAGCTATGAATCAGTGTTGCTCAAGACGCTGCTCGCGCTGGCGTGCCAGGTCGAGCGCGACATCCAAAATCCAGTCTTCCTGCCCGGCAACGGCTTTGCGCCGCCCCAGTTCGACCAGGATAGCGCGTGGGTCAATGTTGTAGCGTTCCCCAGCGCGGCGGGCATGCAGTAAGAAGGTCGAATAGACCCCGGCATAGCCCAGGGCGATAGCGTCCCGGTTAGGAAGCGGCTGGAAAGGCATGATGGGAGCGATGACGAATTCGGCGGCATCCATCAATTTGAACACATTGAGTCCTGGATTGAGGCCCAGCTTGTCCAAGGCTGCCGCCAGCAGTTCAGTTGGCGCGTTGCCCGCTCCGGCGCCCAGGCCGCGCAAACAACCATCGAGTTGATCGGCTCCTGCCTCTAAGGCGGTCAGGCTGTTGCCCATCGCCAATCCCAGGTTATTATGCGCGTGAAAGCCCACCTGGATACCGAGTGACTCTTTCAGGGCTTTCACACTGGCGGAGGCATCCTGGGGCAGCATGGCGCCGGCAGAGTCTACGATGTAGACACCATCTGCGCCATAGGATTCCATCAGTTTGGCCTGCTCGGCCAGCATCTCTGGGGGACGCATATGTGCCATCATCAGGAACCCCACTGCTTCCAGCCCCAGCTTCTTGGCGGTCTCGAAGTGTTCTTGGGCAATGTCAGCCTCGGTACATTGCGTGGCGATGCGTACTACCTGAATACCATGCTCAACGGCTTCCTCTAATTCACGCACCGTGCCAATTCCGGGTAGCAGGAGGGCTGCGATTTTTGCCTGGCGGCATACGCTGCGCGCTTCAGCAATCAACTCCATTTCCGGCGTCCTGGAGAAGCCATATTGGATCGAGGAACCAGCCAGGCCATCGCCATGCGTCACTTCGATCACAGGTACGCCTGCTTCATCAAGCGCCTGGGCGACGGCTCGTACCTGCTCGCGGGTAAACTGGTGGCGCATTGGGTGTGAGCCATCGCGCAGACTGGTATCGGTGATGCGCGGCGCTCTCAGCGCGGAGGCAGCATTCACACAACCACCCCCTGTTCCTTGAGGAGACGCTGGGCTATCACCTCGCCGACACGATGTGCTGAAGCCGTCATGATGTCCAGATTGCCGGAATACTTAGGCAGATAATTACCGGCCCCTTCGACTTCCAGGAGGAGCGTTACTACCGGCTTCTTGCCCCAGGGCGTTTCCAGCAGGTCAAAGACTGGCGCGTTCTTGAGGTGATAGCCTGGCACATATGCCTGCACCTCGGCTTCCATACGCTCAACCGAGTCCTGTATTGCCCTCTCATCAAACTCATCTTCTGGCAGGATATAGATGGTATTACGCATCAAAATCGGTGGATCAGCCGGATTGAGGATGATGATGGCTTTGCCCCGTTGCGCCTGGCCGATTACTTCCAGGGCTTTTGAGGTTGTCTCGGTAAATTCGTCGATATTCTGGCGGGTGCCTGGCCCAGCAGACCGGCTGGAGATGGTGCTGACCATCTCGGCATACTGCACCGGCGTGACCCGGCTCACGGCGTAAACCATCGGGACGGTTGCCTGGCCGCCACAACTGACCATATTGATGTTGCTCTGATCTGACAGCGCTTCCAGATTCACGGGCGGAACAACATAGGGGCCGCGAGCCGCCGGCGTCAGGTCAATAGCAACGCGACCCGCCTCGCGCAAGGCTTTTGCGTGGCGTATATGCGCTTTGGCGCTGGTGGCATCAAACACCAGTTTTACCTCCGGGTGTTCTAGCACGGCCTTGATGCCTTCGGCGCTGGCTTCGATGCCCAGGGAACGAGCGCGGGCGAGTCCCTCGGAAGCAGGCTCTATCCCCGCGAGTAACACCAGTTCCATATGACCGGGTTGTTTGAGCAGCTTGTACATCAGATCAGTGCCAATATTGCCGGAGCCGAGAATGGCAACTTTGAGGCACTGCTCCGGTGACGTGGATGCTTCCATAGGCACCCTCCTGGATAGAAGGCGTGTCGCAGCCTTCACTACGCAAACTGCACCGATACCTCGCCAAGATGCGTAAAGCGCGCGCGGTAGGTCTCGCCTGCGGAGACGGTGGCAGAGGCGCACATGGCCCCCGGCAGCACCACCTGACCAGCCTTGAGGCCGATGCCGAACTCGGCCAGCTTATTGGCGAGCCAGGCAACGGCTGCGGCTGGATGCTCAAGGACGGCGGCGCCAGTTCCAGCGCCAACTGTTTCGCCGTTCTGCAGCATGGTGACGCTTTCGGCTGCAAGGTCAAGCGCGCTTGGAGCAATCACCCGCTCGCTGACGATAATCCGCGCCGATGAGGCGTTATCGGCGATGGTATCGACGAGCTTGATGCGCCATCCGACGATACGGCTATCGACCAGTTCCAGCGCCGCGCTGACGCCGCGTGTGGCTGCCAACACTGCCTCAGCCGTGACGCTTGGCCCCTGTACATCTTGAGCAAGCCAGAAGGCAATCTCCGGCTCGATGCGCGGCGCAATAAAGTCGCTGCGCGCGAGCGTACTGCCTGGTGGCACGACCATCGTATTGAGCAGGAAACCATAATCGGGTTGATCGACGCCAAGCTGCTGCTGCATGGCAAGGCTGGTCAGCCCAATTTTGTGCCCAACCAGATGCGTGTTCTCTTTGCGCTTGAGTTCCAGCCACGCGCCTTGGATTGCATAGGACTGCGCGGGTGTGAGGGACGGATAGGTTTCGCTGAGCGGCGCAATCGGCACGCGCTGCTGCTCCGCGTGGTGCAGTGCCAGCGCGGTGTCCGCTATAAACTGCTCCATAGGTCTTATTCCTCTCCGCTCAGGAAATCGCGGGTGAGCCGGTTAAAAGCGGCGGCATGCTCGATCATCGTCCAGTGGCCGCAATGGCTGAAGACATGCAACTGGACGTTGTCCAATATATTCAAGAGCTTCTCGCTGGAGACGAGCGGGATCACGCGATCATCGCGCCCGTGAAAGATGAGTGTCTGCGCCTGTACCTTGGGCAAACGCTCTTCATACGCTGCCAGAGCATCTACACCCTGCTGGCGCGGGGTCGGGAACATGCTGGAGAATGCCTCCTGCATGCCTGCGCGGATGCTGGCGCGGTAGCGCTGCTCGGCCAGTTCGTTCGTGACCAGTTTGCGATTATAGGCAAAAATATCAATCAACTGCTTCATGTGAGCAATGCTGGGCGTGTAGCCCCACACTGTATCAAGACCCTCGGTGATGGGAAAGCTTACGCCCATCGGCCCCATCAGCACGAGCTTGTTGACTCGATCAGGGTGCGTCACAGCGGCGGCCAGGGCAACGGCTGCTCCCATCGAATTGCCGATGAGATGCGCCTGCTCTACGCCAACGGCCTGCATAAAGCTGAGCAGATGATCTGTCCAGTGTTCCAGGTTGTAATCGTGCTTATCTGGCAGTTCTGTGTAGCCGAAACCGATCTGGTCGTAGGCGAAGACATGCAGACGTTCTGCGAGAGAGGGGATCGCCAGCCGCCAGTTGCTCCAGGCCGAGACTCCTGGCCCGGAGCCATGAATCAGGATGACTGGCGTGCCGCTGCCCGCCTCGTGATAGTTGGTCATCACACCACCGGCGCGAATGGACTTGCCAATTTCTGGCGTAGTGGATGTCTGCCCGGTACTCATCGGCGTACTCTCTTCTCGTTGATGCAACTGCTGTAGGAGACTGCTGTGCGCTACTGCGGGTCGAAGACCGTAATCGGCTCCTGAACTACCGGAACAGGCTCGACAATTGGCGTCCCGTACTTTTTGAAGCTCTCTGGCAAGGTGGCGCCCCAATAGACACCCCGGCCCCGCTCCGCTTTGCGCCAGATAATAGGTTGCCAGTCGGGGGCAAAGACGAGATAGCCGCCGGAGTAGATTTCAACACGATTGCCGCCCGGCTCGTAGAGGTACAGATAAAATGCCTGGGAGATGTTGTGCTTGGCAGGGCCGGCCTCGATAAAGATGTCGTGTTCTGTCAGGATGTCGGCGGCGCGCAGCACCTCTTCGCGTGCATCCAGCCAATAGGCGATGTGATGCAGCCTGCCGTGTGTGCCGGTAAAATCGCGCACATAGGCGATGTCGTGGGTGAGGGGAGTGACGCTGAGCCAGGCGCCTTCCTCGATACCATCGACCTCTGGCTGAAGCAGTTCATGCAACTGAAACCCCAGATGCCCCTGAAGAAATAGCCGGTTCGGCGTCACATCGCTGCACATCAGATTCACATGATCGATGCGTTTGACTGCGACCCCGCGCCCGGTGAATTTGTGCGGTTGATTAAAGAGCCTGGAACGCAGTGCAGCCGAAGCCAGGTATTTCTCCGACTCGTAGTAGATCTCCATCAGATGCCCATCCGGGTCGGTAAACTGGTAGGCCCGACCATGTCCGATGTCTCCGTCGATCCATCCCTTCCCACATCCCTGAGCGGCGAGTGCCTGGACGCGGCGCGCTAATGCCTGCGGGCTGAATGCACGCCAGCCCACATGCCCTAGACCGGCCTGTTTTGCCTCCGTGAGTTTGAGGGTGCAATGATCGTAATCGCCCCAGGCGCGCAGATAGACGGACTGGCCCTCGCGGTTTGTTTCCTCCATGCCAAAGACTTCTATGAAGAAGGCAAGGCTTTCTGCTGGTTTGGGGGTCAAAATCTCGACATGGCCCAGGTGGGCAAGGTCTCGGATTGGTTCTTGATCCGCTTGCATAGAACAGCCACCTCTCTGTGATGCTGCTCGATGAGCATCCTGTATATTCTTGCCTGGAGTCTAGCCGGGGTTTTTGGCCAACTCTTGCAGGATTTGCGCGCCCAGATTTGCGGCGGAAAGACCCCGGAACAGGAAAGCCAGGTTGACGACGGCACTGAGTTCTTCCCAGGTTGCCCCTGCCCGGTAAGCTGCACGCGCGTGCAGGTGTGCTGCATCGGCTAGTTGCACCAGCAGCATGCCGAAGAGCATCAACTGTGCTGTTTTGACGTCAAAGCAGGATGGGTACATCGCGTGGGCGCGAATGGCTTCCTGCATAGAGAGCAATTCGGGGTCTAAGCGCGCGAGCAGGTCGGTACGTGCCTGAATGCGCGGCGGCACAAAGCCGATCAGCTCGATATAGCGCTTGCGCATCTCCTCCACCTCAGCCGGGGTCATCTGAAGTTCGGGGAGCGGGCGGCTCCCTTCTGGCGGGTTGCTCACAAACGCACCTCATCTTTCCTATACTGTCAATGCCTCTTTTTCTTGCACGTGATCGAAATATAGCCAAGATTTTCAGAAACCTGTTTTGCGGCGCCAACAATTGCCAACCGATAGCGATCTTTGTTTTGTTGGAAACGATAGGCCGGCACAGACAGGCTTAGCGCGGCCACCACCTCGCCAGTATGGTCATGGATAGGGGCGGCGACGCAGCATAATTCCTCGACAGCTTCCTCCAGGTCGTAGGCATAGCCCTGGGCGCGTACCTGCTCAAGTTCTTGGTTGAACGCTTCTGGTGTAATGATAGTGTTGGGGGTGAGCGCTGGCATGCCCTTGCTGAGAAGGATTTGCAGCACTTCTTCCCAGGGACGGCTTGCCAGCATCACCTTACCAACTCCACTGCAATGTGCCGGCAAGCGGTATCCTACGCCGGTGACAGATACCTGAACAGCGCGTGTGCCTTGCAGTTTATCCACGTAGATCACCTGGCCGCTCTCCAGGGTAGCCAAGTGGACGGTTTCGCCAAAGCTTGCGATGAGCGATTCCATGACTCGGCGCGCCTCGGTGCGGAAATCTGTTGTCGATAACAACACCTGGCTTAGTGCCATCACGCGCCACCCCAAGGTATATCTTCCTGCATAGGTGCGCCGCAATAACCCATGTTCTGCCAGCGTAGAAACGAGATCAGAGGTGCTGGACTTGGGAAAAGACAATGCTTTGGCGAGTTCGCTGATGCCCCACTCAGGATGTTCAACGGAGAAAAGGTTGAGAACCTCGGCAGCCTTATGAACGGTTTGTAACATCCATCTGCCCTTCTTGCTGGAAAGAGGTGCCAGCCGACTCTACTATGGCAAGTATAATCCGCGCTGTTCACCAATACAATCAGCAAGTTCGGCATAGCCGAACGAAAGACTGGATACGTTCTCAGGATTCCTGACGTATTGTGGCATTACCCCAGGAGTTCTGGCTCGTTCAATCTGCCCGATTACTACTGCTTATCTCTGAGACGGCTCGCTTACAGCGCTGGAAGGGCCACCAGGAAGAAGTCCCAGGCGCACAAAGGCTGTGTCGATATAGCGAGTATAGAAGCCTGTATCGCTGAGGTCGGCAAGTTCTTCGGATGAGAGATAGGCGCGCACGTCTGGGTCATTCTGAAGCAGGGTGACAAATTGGGCGCCATTGGCTTCGCCGCGCCAAATGCGCTGGGCGTTGCGCTGTACCATCTTGTATGCTGTTTGTCGCGGGACGCCCTTATCGATCAGGGCCAGCATGATACGCTGCGAGAAGATCAGGCCGCCCGTGCTTTCCAGATTGTGTTGCATGCGTTCAGCATCAACATCCAGGTGGGCGACAACATCGCTAAAGAGCCGCAGCATGTAGTGCAGCAGGGCGGAGCTATCGGGGAGAATGATGCGCTCGGCGGAGGAGTGGCTGATGTCGCGCTCGTGCCAGAGGGCCACGTTTTCCAGTGCGGTCAGTGCATGGCCGCGAATGACCCGCGCCAGCCCACAGATACGCTCGCATTTTTCAGGATTGCGCTTGTGGGGCATGGCAGATGAGCCTTGCTGCTCTGCGCCAAACGGCTCAAAGGCTTCGCTGACTTCGGTGCGCTGGAGATGGCGAATCTCTTGAGCCATCTTCTCAAGAGAGCTGGCGATCAGCGCAAAGGTGGTCAGTAGATGGGCGTGCCGGTCCCGCTGGATGATCTGGCTGGAGACCGGATCAATGCCCAGCCTCAACTGCTCGCAGACATATTCTTCAATAGCGGGAGAGACGGTAGCATGGGTGCCTACCGCGCCGGAGATGGCGCCAACGGCGATCTGCGCCAGCGCTTCCTGTAGTCGCTGGCGGGCGCGGCGCAACTCGGCAACCCAGAGAGCCAGCTTGAGGCCGAACGTCATCGGCTCGGCATGGATGCCATGCGTGCGCCCCACCATCAAGGTGTCCTTATAAGTGAGTGCGGCTTGCTCTGTAACCTTGATTAGCTGCGCCAGCGCTTCCATCAGGGCTGCTCCTGCCTCTTTGATTTGCACAGCCAGGCTGGTATCGAGCATATCTGACGAGGTGAGACCGAGATGAAGGAAGCGGCCTTCTGGGCCAAGCTGCTCCTGAACCGAGCGCAAGAATGAGATGACATCGTGGTGAGACTCGCGCTCAATTTCTTGCATGCGCTTCAGGTTGTAGCTTGCCTGGCGCAGCTTCTCCATATCCTGGGCGGAGATCACACCTTCGCGTGCCCAGCCCTCGCATACTAAAAGCTCCACTTTCAGCCAGATATCTAATTTATGTTCTTCGGACCAGATGTGCGTCATTTCAGGAGTGTTATAGCGTTCGATCACCTATCATTCCTTTGTTATTTAACCCATTAGAGGGCGTTTCCTAACCCTGTTTTTCAGGGTTTCCAGCCATTCAAAGCAAGCTCAAAAGTTCCAGTAACACCGCTTGCGCTTCCTTATGATGTCAATATCACCACTTCTGAAAGGCTGGAAAATGCTGATTTCGACGGTTAGGAAACGCCCTCCCATTAGTTAGTAAGGAGTCTCGAACAAGCCGTCTTCTTCGTATCCTGGCCGATGACCAGCCAGGACTGATCTTGGTGACCAGATAGGCGTTTCATGTGACCCCTCTATCCTAAAGCTTCTACCATTATACGCCATGTTTCACGGGCTTCTTTGGACCAGATTGGACCGGATGTCCTGGGGTATCGCCCTTGCTGATGATTGCTACAACATCTGTTCCTATCTGCTCTCGTTCCTTTCGCAGCACAAGCGACAGCGCATATGAACCAAATAAACAGTGTTCTACACCTGGCCCTCGTTACCACCATCAACCTGACAAACCATAGGTGAGATCGGTCATGGGATCGCCGCTCGGCGTTGTGATCTGAGCGCTGAAGAACCACCATTGGCGCACACGCCCGCGCGTTTCAAACACGAGATCATTTGCTCCGGCGTGCAAGGAAATGGGCTGTGTTGTGTGTACATACAGTGGGTCAAAGCTCGTGTCACCTTCCGGCGTCTCTTCCCCAGGGGTAACGGCTTGCCCGTTCACGAAGAGGTGTTGACCATCGCCCCAGCGCTGGAAACGGATGACGGCCTGGCGTTCATCGGGACAGATCACCTTTGCCCAGGCGTAGCATCCCAGCGGATGGTCGTCTGGATAGCGTGGAGCAAAGCGCTGTGCCAGATCGACGCGAAACGGCTCGGCAAGATTCACTTGTGTGCTATCTTCCTGCGTGATGCACTCCCAGGTAAGCTCAGCATTTGGGCGGCCCATCTCATCAATAATTGGTGTCAGTTCCCATGTCAGATTCGACTCCAGTTCATAGGGAAGAAGCCGCCAGCCCGATACAGACGCGCACAGGAGTGGACTCACCTGTCTGAAAGGCAGGACAAGTCCACTCCAACGCACGACGCCCTCCACCGACCAGCGCGTGACTTCAGCGTGTCCCTGATAGGTGAATGGACAGGCTAGCACCTGTGATTCATGGGTTTCAGCGACCTCGACTCTGTCTGTTGTGGAGTATTCCCCACGCTCCAGCGTCCAGATAACCTCGGCAGAGTAGGTGGATCCATCGGTGGGGGCAGCCAGGATGAGATGGCTGAACTGCCTGCAAGCATCTTCTGCTGTGGGGTAGTCCACCATATGCGGAAACGGCGCCCCAATCCTTGCCAGGGCTACCACGCGGGGCGCTTCAGTGAGGCGCTCTACGAGCGTTGGGAGTGCCTCCCACGCCACTGGTGCATCGACGCCTAATGCGCTCAGGTCTGCGCGGGCAACTGCCTGATTATAAGCAACTCCTGTCCCAAAGATTCCCGTTGGCGCGTATACCCCCACCTTTATCTGCTGATCCTTCGCTGTTGCAGAAATCGTTATACTTACGCGCATTTGCGCGGCGTCATAGGTCCAACTGGTGATCGTGTCGCCATTGAACGTTATCTGCTCTGGGCGCTGCGCTCCTTCAAGTTGAAGCTCATAGCGCTGCGCCAGAGGCAGAGTCGCGGAGTGAACATCGCCCGGTACAATGGTGATAGCGCATTTCGTTGGGTCTACACACTGCATTGTAAAGGCAGTCCACTCATAGGCTCCAATTTGATACGCGAGCGTGGCTCCATCATCAGCATAAGCACGTGCAGCCCCTGTGCGCCCAGGAAAGATACGCAGGATGAGGACATCCTGCTGCCCGGAAGCATTCGAGGAGACCGCCACCAGGGGAATGATCGCCCCTGCGCGCACCAGGAGGGGGATGCGGTTGAGGTCTCCAGCAAGACGCACCCAACACGGTCCGTTAAAGGTTTCTTTCGTGGTCCACTCGATCCATTCACCGGGAGGAATCCAGACTTCCACTGTTGCCAGGCCGGTTTGCGGCTGGCTGGGCTGCGTGATCGGCGCGGCGATCAGGTCGTCACCCAGGAAATATTGCTGGCGACACAGATAAGCATCCTCAGCCTCAGGATAGGCATAGTACATTGGCCGACATAACGCGACCCCGGTTTCTGCGGCTACCCGCGCCATTGTGTAGAGGTAAGGGATCAACTGGTAGCGCAGATGAAACGCCTGCTGCGCTGCCTGCGCCACCGCAGGCGGAAATGCCCAGGGGCGTCGCTCGGCAGTGGCATCCTTCGTCGCGTGGAGGCGTAAGCAGGGGCTAAGCGCGCCGAACTGGACCCAGCGGGCATAAAGTTCCGGCTCGTCAACGCCGATGTGGCCGCCGATGTCGTGACTCCACCAGCCAAAGCCAACGTTCGCGGCTGTGGCCGTGAAGTAAGGAAGGAAGCGCAATAGCTCCCAGCGGGCCAGCGTGTCACCAGAAAATCCTATCGGGTAGCGATGGCCGCCCAGCCCACCATAGCGGCTGTAGAGGAGCGGACGTTTGCCGCGTCGCGCAGCGTCCTGGAAGTGAAGATGATTCAGCCAGGGCAGCGGGTTCAGCCCAGGCATCTCGCTGGACTCCCCTTGTTGCCAGTCGATCCACCAGAAATCAACGCCTTGCTCCTCCAGCGGGTGATGCAGCAGCTCGAAGTAATGGTGCATGAACTTGGGATCGCTGACGCGGAACGGGACCGGCTCGCCAGATGCGGGATCAATACCCATCGCCTGCGCGAAAGCAGGATAGGCAGCTTCAAAGGATTGCACGCCCTCGGCGGGGTGCAAGTTGAGCGTTGCCTGCAATCCCTGCTGGTGGACCCAGCCCAGGAACGCGGGAGGGTTGGGGAAGAGGTCGCGGTTCCAGGTATAGCCGGTCCAGGCGTCCGGTGTATGCCAGTCCATATCGATGACCAGCACATCGAGCGGAAAATCATGGGAGCGAAATTCCGCGACCAACTCGCGCAGGTCGGCGTCGCTATAGGCCCAGAAGCGCGACCACCACGCGCCCAGAACAAAGCGCGGAATGAGCGGCGTTGCTCCACCAAAGCGCTGATAATCGGCGAGGGCAGCGGTATAGTCATGCCCATAGCCAAAGAAATACCAATCCTGCACAGGCGTTTCCGGGCGTGGCTCGACCCAACCATGCTCAAGGTTCAAAAGCACGGAGCGGCTGTCATCAACCAGCGCCCAGCCATCGCGGCTGAGCAGTCCCTCGCCCAGCCCAACCGGGCCATCGGCGAGGTCCAGCGTAGGCGCGGTGCCATGCAAATTGCCCAGATTGGGCTGACCTGGCCGCCAGGTGTGCTGCACGTCCCCCTCTCGGATCGTAATCGCCAGATTTTGTGAGGAGAACGGACCCGCTTCGTGTCGATAGCGCAGCCAGAGTGCGTCGGTACTAATCGTGGTCACATCCTGCGCTGTCGTGACAGTAAAGGACGGAGGCAGCGCGTAGCGTTGCGGAAACGCCAGGGAGCCGCGATCCTCGAAGGCGCCTGTCGCCGACCATTCCAGCCGCAGGAGCCGAGGCGTCAAGATGGTGAAACGGGCATGGCCTGCGCGGACCATACTCTCCGGGTGCGCCTGTGGCTGTGCGGACAAACGCATGCGCGCGAGAAAGTCAGGAGATACCTTCATGCACAAAAATTCCTCCTCATCAGCCTGTTAGAGGTAGATTGAAGACCTCTGTGCTGTGAAACCGGCAATGGTCTTCTCTTGCCGCTTCCATGCTATGTATTGAGAAGTACGGAGCATCGGGCAGCAGCTCATGCAAAGCTGCCTCTTCCTATTTCATAAGAAGAGGCCCGCTTCGTGCGGGCGCGCAAGACTGCCGAACGACGAGCGAGGTTGAGAGTTCCACATGGAGAGAGTCCAGCGGCAGTCCTGAAATGAGGCGGAGCAGCATATTCGTCGCCATCTTGCCCATCTCTACCAGCGGCTGATGAATGGTCGTCAATGGCGGGGACATTTGCGCGGTGTACATCACATCGTCGAAGCCAATCACGCTCATGGCATCGGGAATCCTGATGTTCTGTTCATATAATGCCTGGTAGACACCAGCGGCCTGGGCATCATTGCCGGCAAAGATAGCCGTTGGTGGGTCGGGCCGCTGAAGTAAGGCGTGCGCCTGTTTGTAGCCATCCCCTAGCAGATAATTGCCTTCAGCTATGAGCGTTGGGTCTACTGGGATACCTGCCCGCTCCAGCGCCTCTCGATAACCTGCCAGGCGGGCGCGCGAGGTGGTGAGATGAAGGGGGCCGGTGATAATGCCAATGCGACGATGCCCCAGCGAGATGAGATACTCGGTAGCGGTATAGCCTCCAAGCCAGATGGTAGAACCAATGGTGGGAAAGGTGGCTGTCGGTTCATTGCGATCGCCAAGGGCGACAAAGGGAATATGCTGCTCGGCCAGCGCCTCCGCAATCCCTATCTGCTCATAGGGGAGGAGGAGCAGGACGCCATCTGTTGATTGGTCCAGAATGCGACGCAACCAGAGGCGCTCCAGAGCTTCCTCTTCATGCGTGGCAAACACCACGAGACGATGCCCACTCTGGGCGAGTGCGTCCTGGACTCCACGCATAATGCCAAGATCATAGCCTCCTTCCAGGCGCATAATGACCAACTCGATCAGCCCGCTCTGCCCTTTGCGTAAGTGGCGCGCTGCATGATTTTGCACGTACCCATACTGCTCGATCACCTGTTGGATACGAGCGCGGGTCTGGCCCCCTACTCCTGGAAGTTGATTAAGCACTTTGGAGACGGTCGTTGTTGAAACGCCAGCCTTCTTCGCTATCTGCGCCATCGTCATATGCTCTATTGATCTTGGCTTCAGCGTCATATTCCTGCCTTGTTGAGAGGAAACGATAACCTAATTCATTGCGATTATCGTACCATGTCTCCTCTCTTTTGTCAACCTCTCTTTCCTGGCATCCCAGAGCACATAGAGTCTATAGAGCAAAATACTCTGGTGGAGAGGCAAAAGCAGATACGACCCTAATAATTCATTTTACCCCTTGACAAGTTACCCTTTCTATGCTACTCTTTTCCCCAAGGATAAGAGTGAACGTTACCCTTAGATTTTCCTTACTTTCAAACAAAATAACAGGAGGTGTGCGCAGTCAGGCCAGTTCTTATCTCTCTTTGAGAAGGTGAACGTTACCCTTAGAATTCCTCGATCAAGAGAATCGGCCAAAGAAAATGGACTTTTAGCACGCAAATCCTTCTTGTAGAGAGAGTGAACGTTACCCTTAGGCTTCCCTTCCAGTGGTCCCGGTGTCCTAGCAATACTCCAGGCTGTCCGGTACGATGTCGAACCAACAGATACTTTGTAAGGAGATGCGTATGGCTACCCCAGACAGAAACCTGTCTTTCTTGAACCGGCCAGAGAGCCGGCGGACCTTTTTGCGGCAAACCGCTGGTTTCGGCGCTGGTTTGATGAGCCTTGAGCTGCTCGCCGCCTGTGGGACGAGCAGCCCCAGCAACATCACCTTCTCATCGAATGAGCTGCCGCCGTCGAGTAACCCTGCTCAGGTCAGAATCTTTCAGAACTATGTGCAGACCTTCCAGCAGAACCACAAAGGGGTTACGATCAAGGCGCTGAATGATCCCTACAGCACGCAAACGTACTTCACCAAAGCCGCAGCGCATTCCCAAGAGGACATGGTTGACGCCCCGTTCACCGATCCCCAACTTATGATCCAACGCGGGACCGTTGCCGACGTCACGAGCTATGCCAAACAGCAGTCGTTCTTTAGCAGCTATACTCCCGCTGCCCTTGCCATCGCTTCATCCAACGGCAAGGTCTACGGCCTGCCCTACTCCGGCTATCAACTCGGCCTGATGTACAACATCCAGCTCATCAAAGCCGCCGGCCTAGACCCGAACACCCCACCAGCCACCTGGGATGATTTCCGTGCGTATGCCAAGCAGATTGCCACGAAAACGGGCGTCCCCGGCTATGTCGAGCTGACCAGCCAAAATACCGGCGGCTGGCACCTCACCAACTGGATCTATACCGGTGGCGGCGATCTGGAACAAGTGAGTGGCAGCTCGACCAAGGCCGTCTTCAATAACAGCGTCGCGGTGACGTGGCTGAAGAACCTGCAGGCGATGAAATTCACCGACGCATCGTTGTACAACGATGTCCTCGTTGGGTATAACAACGCCTTGCAAATCTTCGCAACGGGCAAAGCGGCGATGGTCGTCGAAGCCTCGGATACGCTGCCTGCGCTGCAAACCGCATTTCAGGCAGACATGAAGAATATCGGTATCTGGCCGATGCCCCAAAGCCCCCAGAACTCCAACAAGGCTACCCTGTCCGGCGGCCATGTCTACGTCTTCAAAAACGGTGATAGCGGCGATGCGCTCAATGCTGCCGTAGAGTGGGCCAGCTATTATCGGTTCGACCTGAACGTCATTGAAAATAGCACGGCAGAGGCAGCGGCATCCGGGTTGCCCGTCGGCTTTCCAACTGCGTCGCTCTTCACGGGCAGCTATGAGCAGAGCCTCCAGGCGATCAGCAAAAAGTACGCGAACTTGCCGCTGGACAACTACGCACTCTACGCAAACTCCGCGCTGGGCGTTCGCCCCGAACCCCCCATGCAGACCCAGGCAATGTATGGTGTACTCGATACCGTCGTGCAAGGTGTGCTGACCAGCGCCAGCGCTGATCCCCAGTCGCTGCTTGACACTGCCGCGAAAAACTTCCAAACAACCCTTGACTCTGGCAGCTAGCTCGGCTGGCTGCGACAAATCTGCCCCGTGAATAGCTCCAGGGAGCTATTCACGGGGCCATCCTTCTTCGTTTCACGCGGGAGGGCGCTTATGGTCACGCTCCAACAGACGAAATCTGCGCTGACGCAGCATACGATAAAGTCAACCTATCGAGCGAATCCGTTTGTGCGCTTCGCGCGGCGCAACGGCCCCGGATTGCTCTTTCTGCTTCCTGCTTTTCTCATCTTTGGGTTTTTTGTCTGGTATCCTATTGTTCTTGACTTCATCCTCAGCTTCCAGAAAAATGCCTTTTATGGTACGCCGACCTTCGTGGGGTGGCAAAATTATCTGTTTGTGTGGCATGATTTTCATTTTGGGATCGCCTGGCGCAACAGCGCGTTGTATGCCCTCTATGGTTTGTTGATTGGCTATCTTCCTCCGATTGTGGTTGCCCTGGCAATCAATGAAATCCGCATCGGCAAGAACTATTTTCGCCTGGCCTTTTACTTGCCCGTAATCCTTCCACCGTTGGTGACCGTCTTTTTGTGGAGCTATCTGTATACGCACGATGGTGGCTTAATCAATGCGCTGCTCGCCATTGTGCATATCGGCCCGCAGCCCTGGCTCCAGTCGCCAAACACCGCCCTGCCATCGCTGGTCATTATGACGACCTGGGCCAACATGGGTGGGACGGTGCTGATCTATCTGGCGGCGCTGCAAGGCATTCCCGCGCACCTCTACGAGGCCGCCGAACTCGACGGCGCGAGCATCTGGAAACGTATCTGGCACATCACCCTGCCTCAGATACGTGGCATCATGCTGATCTTGCTGTTGATCCAGCTCATCGCCACTGTACAGGTGTTCACCGAACCGTTTACGCTCACGGATGGCGGCCCCGATCTCTCGACGACGACCGTCATGCTCTTGATCTATAACTACGCCTTTAAGTATTTCAACTTTGGTGCAGCCAGCGCATTGAGTGTCATCCTGTTTGGGGTGCTGGTCGTACTCTCACTCGCCTATTTTGGCATCACACGTCGCCTCAATGTAGGTGCAGGAGAATAGCTATGCAGCAATTGATCAGGTTGCGCCGCAGGGCGCCGCTGCGCTCCCAGGTTGACTCCCTGGAGCGGTCAATCATTTCCCCCATCGAGCTACGCAAGCAGTCTGTCAGAATAGCCCGATGGATCATCTTCGGTCTGCTGCTGCTGGGGACGATAGGCACCATCGGCCCATTGCTGTGGATGGTGAGCGGCGCGCTGAAACCAAGTATCGAAATCTTCCACACTCCGCCAGTGATCTGGCCCTCGACACCACAGTGGGATAATTTTGTCAAAGCCTGGCAGCAACTCAACTCATTGCTCTATCTGGCAAACACGGTTGAGCTTGCTGCTGGGGCGGTAGCTTTCCAACTCATCGTATCAGCGACAGCTGCCTTTGCGCTCTCGAAGTTGAAGCCGATTTTTAGCAATGTCCTGCTCTTCTTCTTCCTGAGTACCCTGATGGTGCCGGCGCTGGCGTACCTCATTCCGCAATACTTCACGGTGATCCATCTGCCCATCTTTGGCATCTCCCTGGTAAATACCTGGTGGGCGATCTGGCTGCCAGAGGCGGCGAATGCGTTCAACATTATCATCCTCAAAAGCTTCTTCGATACCCTGCCCAACGAATTGATCGAAGCGGCCAAAATCGATGGAGCCAATGCCTGGCAAATCTTCACCCGCATCGTTCTGCCCAATTCGCTGCCCGCGCTGACGGTCATCTCGATGTTTACCATCTTTGCCACCTGGAAAGATTTCCTGTGGCCCTTAATTGTGATCAATGATTCCAGCAGCCTGCCCATCTCGCCCGCGCTCTATCTACAAGGTATTGCGCAAAATTCGTATCAGCCCCAAAACGTCCTCCTGGCAGGATTCGTTATCGCCACCATCCCCCCGATTGTGTTGTTCCTTATCTTTCAACGGCAGATCATGCGCGGTGTCGTCACCACTGGCCTCAAAGGATAATCAAGGCAGCATGGAGGAGGGAGACAAGCCATGTCCTTGCGCAACGCAGTCGCTTCGCGCCCAGGCTCAAGAGCTATTGCGCGGTTTGCCCGTCAACATATCCGCCTGCTCATTGCTATCCTGGTCGTATTGGTGGGCGTCGGGGCTGTCGGAACGGTTGGCATTATTCTTCATTCAACGAACCAGCAGGCAGCCGGCGGTCATGGCGCTACGCTGCCCTACACCGAAATCGAAGCGGAAAACGCTGCTACGAATGGGAAAATCATCGGACCTGATTTTACATTCACCTATCTTGCCTCAGAGGCTTCTGGGCGCAAAGCGGTCACACTGGTGCAGGGGCAGTACGTTGAATTCACGTTGCCCAAAGCAGCCAACTCAATAGATGTTCGTTACAGCATCCCCGATTCCCCCGACGGCAGCGGCTTGACCGCGCCACTCAGCGTGTATATCAATGGCGTCCATAACCAGAATCAAAACCTGACCCTCACCTCGATCTATGATTGGTTCTATGGCGGCTATCCGTTCACCAACAATCCCAAACAGGGGTTCGCGCACCACTTCTATGACGAGGCACATCTGCTGCTGGGGGAAATGCCCGCTGGCACGAAGGTGCGCTTGCAAGTTGATCCTGCTGATATCGCGCCCTCCTATACTATCGATCTCGCTGACTTTGAGGAAGTCGCGCCTCCTCGGGCGATGCCTGCTGGCGACATCTCCGTCACCGACCCAGCCTATGGCGCCGATCCCACTGGCAAGACAGATGCAACCCAGGCCATCCAGCACGCTCTAGACGCGGGCGAACAACAGCACAAAGGCGTTTGGCTGCCACCTGGCAACTTTCTCGTCACGGGACACCTGATGGTGAATCAGGTATCCTTGGCGGGCGCTGGTCCCTGGTATTCGGTGCTGACGGGCGCGGGTGTTGGGGTATATGGCAATGCCGCGCCGCATCCGAGCCAGAATGTCCACCTCGCTGATTTCGCCATTTTTGGTCAGGTGATGAATCGAGATGATAACGCTGACCTCAATGGGATTGGTGGCGCGCTGGGTGGTGGCTCAGTCATTTCAGACATCTGGATCGAACACACAAAAGTGGGTATCTGGCTTGATGGTCCCTTCGATGGATTGACGATTACCGGCTGCCGCATTCGTGACCTTACCGCTGATGGCATCAACTTCCACGACGGAATCACCCACGCTACCGTCGAACAAACCGAAGTTCGCAATACCGGCGACGATGGGCTGGCAATGTGGTCTGAACATGATGCCGATGTACACGATGCGTTTCTCTCCAATACCGTGCAATTGCCCATCCTCGCCAATGATATTGCCATTTATGGCGGCGCTAATAATCGTGTCAGCGATAACATCGTAGCCGATTCGGTCACACAGGGCGGTGGTATCCATGTCGCCAATCGCTTCAACGCCGTCCCGTTAAGCGGCACGACTACTATTACGAACAACACCTTCATCCGCGCCGGCTGTTACGATCCCAATTTTGCCTTTGGCGTCGGCGCGTTGTGGTTCTATGCCGTTGATGAACCCATGTCAGGAAAGGTCGTTGTTTCCCAGAACGAGATCGACGACAGCGTCAACGAGGCGATTCAATTCATTGGCGTCGGCATCACCAATATCGCGCTCGACCACATCACTATCAATCGCGCGGGCACTTTTGCAGTCCAGGAGCAGTCTCCTGGCGCGGCATCGTTCAGTTTCGTGACCGCCAGCGGCCTGGGAGCCAGTAGCGGCATCTACAATTGTGGCGACACGTTCACTATCACGCAAGGCTCTGGGAACGCGGGATGGGATTCGACTAGCTGTGGTTTCCCCAATCAGCGTGGGGGATAAGCAGACCCATCTGCGCCTGTCTGTGAAATCTACCTCCTCTTTCGCAGACAGGCGCGGGTAGGCTGTCTGTGCTACTGCCACGCGCTCAATAACTGCCTATTCTACTCGCCTGATTTTGACACAGGCAGAAAGGGGAGCATTTTCCAAACATTCGCGTGTCATGTTGCTCGTTTTTCGCGTATCGCTGTTTTGATACGCCCCATCGCGTCTGGCCTCGCATCGCTGGCGACCTTTGGTTGGGCTGAGAAGCCCTATAGCTCTCTCTTGGCACACAATGATGTACGGAGTAGCAACAAGGAGCTGAACGAGCTATGTCACCAAGAAACAGGAGTGCTTCGTCACCGCCAGATACGACCTGGCATCCTTCCCAGCGTTTTGTAAAAAAGCAGCGGCGGCTGGTCATAGCCGCGTCCCTGATCCTCACAATGGTTTGTATCGTTAGCTTAGCCTCTTTCTCTTTCAATACCCCGAAAGCTCACGCACAGGGCGGCACGGGGGCTACGCTTCCCTATGTCGAGATGGAAGCCCATAGCGCGACCACAAACGGCGCCATGCTTGGCCCTTCCTACGCTCTGGGCAACATAGCCGATGATGCTGTCGATCACCAGGCAGTCCAGTTGACCCAGGGGCAGTATGTCCAGTTCACGCTGCCTCAGCAGGCCAATTCGATTAACCTGCGCTACAGCATCCCCGACTCCTCCAGCGGCGGCGGCATCAACGCCTCGCTCAGTATTTATATCAACGGGGTAAAGCAGTCCAAGGACTTGCAACTCACTTCGCAATATAGCTGGGTCTATGGACCGCCGAATTTCGGGAATTGTAATGGGACCGACTGGTCGAATACGCCTGGTGGCACACCGTCTCATCAGTTTGATGAGATGCACGTTATGCTGCCCCAAATGGCGGCGGGCGCTGCCGTGAAACTGCAAGTTGATTCCGAGAACACCGCGCCCTGGTATGCCATCGATGTAGCCGACTTCCAGCAGGTGCCGGCGGCGCTGACCCAACCATCAGGCTCCATCTCCGTCACCAGTTCCCCCTATAACGCTGATCCGACGGG
>CAZFWN010000021.1:25270-53942 GCA_964522745.1 uncultured Ktedonobacterales bacterium | reverse complement strand
CGCCAGAGCAGGCAAAGACATTTTTTGGCAAGAATGATTTTGCTGAGATTTATAACAGCCTGATGCCAGGCGAGGAAAATACAAGGGTTCCTGAAGAGGCAGAGGCGCGTTTTAAGACGTCTGAGGACTATCAAACGTATATTGCTCAGCCGCTCAAGGAGCGATCAACCCCCGTCGGAAGTGAACACCCTGCACCAGAGCGGTCTAAACGACCCAGGGCTGGTCATCAATGGAAGCAGCTCTGGCTGCTCTCGCGGCGCAACCTGGAACTGCTCAAAAATAATCGCAGCGCGCTCTTTTTGATGCTCTTGCAGGCACCGCTCGTTGCCTTGTTTCTGATGCTGCTGGTGAGATTTGAGATCGGGCCAGGTGTCTTTGAGGCGAACAATATCGTTCAATGCCGGCCACAAATCCCTACGGCCACCGGCCTGATTGGCCTGGCTAACAAGACTGAGGCTGTTCCTTGTGACCAGATTGTCACGTTTCTCAAGACCGATCCTGCCGGAGTTCAGTATGCACAGGCCAGGCATGGAGCGACCCTGGCGCTTCAGGATTTTATTCTTGCGGGCCAGGGGATCAGCGCGCAGCGAGTTTTGTTTCTCTGCGCCTTTATTGCCGTGTTGAATGGCGTACTCAATGCCGTTCGTGAGATTGTCAAGGAAGGCGCGATCTATCGGCGTGAGCGTACAGTGAATCTTGGGATTGGCCCTTACGTCTTATCGAAGGTCTTCATGCTGAGCATCTTAGCCCTGTTTCAAAGTGCCGCGCTGATTCTGATCGTCAATGCCTTTGAGCCTTTGCAACAGGGAGTCTTTCTCCCGGTCCTGCTCGAAACGTATATTACGCTGGCACTCTCTGCGTTAGCGGGCATGATGATCGGGTTACTGGCCTCGGCTCTGGCTCCCAATGAGGATACAGCGCTGAATGCCCTGCCTTTCATCCTCATTCCCCAGATTATCTTTGCCGGGGTTGAGATTCCGTTGAAAGATTGGATTACGACGGTGCTGGCGCTCTTCTTTCCTACCCGCTGGACAATGGCGGGCCTTGGCTCCTCCCTTGGGTTGCATGGCGATGCCTTAGGCGGGGATAGATTGCTCGGAAACGATTACACCTATCACGGCACGCTTTTCTCTACCTATTCCCATGCCGACGCGATGAGCCGTATTTTGCTTGCGTGGCTTGCTTTGGCGGCCATTATCCTCGTCTTTGGGACGGCTGTTGGCCTCACATTGAAGTGGAAAGAGCGCCTCTGGCGCTAAAAGGAGGCAACAGTTGGACGAAGATACCTTGATTGAACGCTTGAAACAGCAAATAAACACAGGAAGGGCACCCTCTGAGGACTATAATTTTGTCAGGCAGCATGCTAACCCTCCTGTCACTATGGCGGATCTCATCGAGGCAGAGGCAAAGCTGGAGTTTTCCTTGCCACCACTACTGAAACGCATCTATGCTGAGATAGGGAATGGTGGCTTTGGACCAGGGTATGGCCTGTTCAAGCTCACTCTGGATCGTTCTGTAGACGATGAGTATGATGATGCTCTGGTTGATACCTACCTTGCGCGCCATCCGGCAGGTCACGAGGCATGGAGCCTTTCTCCAGGAGAGGGAGGTGCTGAGGTCCAACAGCCCATCGAGTATCCTGACCAGGTACTCATGATCTGTGAGTGGGGATGCAATATCTATTCATTTCTCGATTGTTCAAGCCCAGAATATCGGGTCTTGGGGAAAGATCACAACTACAGCCTGACAGAGCATGTCCTTGAATGCCCCTCCTTTCATCAATGGTTGGAAGCCTGGCTTGCTGGGGTGCCACTCTCCTTCTCCTATTTCGGGGAAACGAAGGAAATCTGGGAGCAAGCTACAGAAACTTGGGAACAAGCCTGTGAGCGAGCCAGGGAAGCTTGGGAACAAGCCCCGAAAGTGATGTTCTACCCCTCACCAACCTGAGAAAGTGTCGGGTACTTGATAGTAATACTCTACAGCAGCAGCAGCCGCGCCACAAATAAGGGCGAAAGAGCGCGGGAGGGCGGCAGAAAATCGCCAGTAACGCCGACAATGGTATCGGCGAGGTGTTTCCGGCGGGCGAATCGCCGGGCAACATGCTCGCACAACTGGGGGTGAGCGATCAGCCATTGCACGACCTGCTCAACGAGTCGCTTGCCCGCAAACTCGTGTCGATGCAGCCGATCATAGGCGCTCAGTTGCCTGGCCGAGCAATCGCCAGCGGCCAGCGCCGCGCCCGCAACCCCGGCCAACAATTCGGCACCGCGCAGGGCGCGATAGATGCCTTCGCCGGTGAAGGGATCGTAGAAGCCGGTGGCGTCGCCAACCAGCATCACCCCATCGGCGGAGAAGCGTCGGGCGCTGACCGCTAATCGGCTGATGGTTAGGATGTCCTTCGTTCGGCGCGCATCTGCGAGCCTGGGCGCGAGCGCCGGGAAGTCCTGGAGCGCTTTGTCAAAGAACATTTCAATATGACCAGCCAGGCGCGGCGCTTCGCTTTCATCCACCACAATGGCGACGTTGCAGAGGTCGCCGATCTCTGTCGGCTCCAGTGGGGCCAGGCCCACATAGCGACCACGCCCAACGTGCATCTCTCCATAGCATCCCAGATCACGGATACCACGCATATGCGTGACCAGGGCAATCTTGCGCTGCCGCCGGGATGGGCGCTGCACGCCCAGCCGGCGGGCGATAAGCGAATGCACACCGTCAGCAGCCACCAGGAGCCGCGCCTGGAGGGTGGTTGTAGAAAGCGAGGCTTTGCGCTCGCCCTGGCTGTTGCCAGTAGCGCCGGCCACCGTGCCGGCGCGCGCCGGCTGAGCGCTTTGCAAGGCAAGGCTGACGGAGACCTGTTTGGAGTTGGCGGATTCTATCTGAAACGCTTGCAGGCGCGTTCCCTCAAGCACCTCAACCCCCTCGCTCCGCGCCCGCTCAACCAGCAGATGATCGAAGAGATGGCGCGGCAGGGCGAGGCCGTATTCGTAGAGGGCTTTCCCGTTGGCATCGGTGACGCCGGCAAAGTCGGCGCGGAAGGAGCGGCCCGCGGGCGTGTAGATCGAGAAGCCGCGCAGATGGGCCGGATGTCCCGCCTCCACTTGTTCCAGAACGCCCAGGCGCTTGAGGATGCCTTCAATGGCTGGACTCATGTATTCGGCACAGGCTTTGTCGCGTGGGAAGGAGGCTTTATCGATCAATCCAACATGGTAGCCTTGCCGTGCCAGCAGTATGGCAGCGGCTGAACCCGCTGGCCCCGCGCCAATGATGGCAACATCCAGATCGAAGGTCATGCGCGCTCCTCCATCTTTCTTATCGCCAGAGCAACATTGGTGCCGCCAACGCCGCGCCCGCCAAGCAAGACGACAGGATTCGAGAAAGGGCGCGCTTCATCGCGCACCAGATCGAGGCCATAGCGCGGGTCCAACTCTTCGCAATTGATCGTCGGTGGAATGAGGCTATGCTGGAGCGCCAGCAGAGCGACAATGGTATCCAATGCCCCGGCAGCCGCGTAGCTGTGGCCGATCATTGCGCGTGGAACACTGACCGGCAGACGGTCAAGCGCATCCCCAAACACGCAGTGCAGTGCCTCCGCCTCGCCTTGATCGGATGAGGGAACTGCCCGCCCGTCCAGGCTGACATAGCCAATGTCTTGCGGGGTGATGTCTCCTTCTTGCAATGCCAGGCGTAGAGCGCGGGTATACTGCGCGCCGTTCGACGAGGGAGAGACCAGCCCATGCGCGTCGTTGGTCTGCCCATAGCCGACGATCTCTCCATAGATCGGCGCGCCGCGCTGCCGCGCATGCTCGTATTCCTCGACAATACAGATGCCCGCGCCCTCCGCCAATACCAATCCTGCTGCGCGCCGATCAAACGGACGATAGGACCGCGCATCTGATCCCGTTGCGCAGTAGCCCTTGCGTGCCAGCGCCAGGAGGATAAATGGATGGAACAGGGCTTCGCATCCACCCGTGATGAGGACATCTGCCGCGCCTCGTCGCAGCGCGCTGTAGGCCATGCCGAGCGCCTCCAGGCCGCCAACGGTATCGTTGACTGGCGTTTTGCAATAGCCCTGAATGCCGTAGCGAATAGAGGTCTGGCCGACGTTTGCGACCTGAAGCCAGGCAATCGCCGTATACGCGCTCATGGCGCGCGGCCCGCGTGTGTGCATAGCAGCAATCTCATTGAGGGCATAGGCGGCTCCCCCCATTGTATTGGCGATGACCGCGCCGACGCGCCGGGGGTCTTCTTGTTCCAGCACCAGCCCCGAATCCGCGAGCGCTTCTTGAATGGCGGCAAGAGCTAAATGTGTCATCCGGTCAGTGCGGTTTGCCAGCTTCCGATCTATGACCTCATCAATAACAAGATTGGTTACCTCACCAGCTACCTGGATCGGGAGATCGTTTGTCGGAAAGCGCTGGATTGGCCCGATGCCAGAGATACCCATCCGTGTTGCATGCCAGAACGCCTCTTTTCCAAGGCCGTTGGGGGCAACTACCCCCAGTCCAGTGATCACTACCCGCCGCTCTGACACACCTGTCACGCCTGTTTGCCTCGCCTCTCCATCCATTCCGGCGCCGCCAGCATGAGCGCTGTATTCACCCCGCCAAAGCCACTGGAGTGGGTGAGCGCGAGTTGCACATGCCTGGGGCGCGCCCGATTTGGGACATAATCAAGATCGCAGCGCAGGTCTGGTTGTTCCTGATTGATCGTGGGCGGCAGGATACGCGCGTGTATCACCAGGGCAGTGACGATGGTTTCAATGGCGCTGGCGGCTCCCTGTGTATGCCCGATCATCGATTTTGTAGCGCTGATGGGAATAGTATACGCTTGTTCCCCAAATACCGCTTTGTAGGCTGCTGTCTCAGCTAGCTCATTGGCAGGGGTTGAACTGCCATGTGAATTGATGTAGTCAAGCTGCGCGGGCGTAATCTCAGACTCTTCAAGGATTTGTCTGAGGAGATGTTGGAGTGGCATACCATCCGCCGGCAAGGCGGTCATATGATAGGCGTTGCTGTTCGAGGCGAAGGCAATCAGTTCGGCATAGATGTGCGCGCCTCGCGCCAGTGCCAGCGCTCGCTCCTCCAGCAGCAGCACGCCCGCTCCCTCAGCCATGACGAACCCATCTCGCCCACCATCATACGGGCGGGAGGCTCGTTCAGGGGCGTCGTTGCGCGTACTCAGCGCCCCAATGACGCAGAAGGTATTGAGGCCAGCGTAGCTAATGGCAGCGTCGCTTCCTCCTGCCAGCATGCGGTCTGCCCGGCCCTCTTGAATGCTCCAGAACGCCTGTCCAATGGCATCCGCCCCAGCAGAGCATCCCGTTGAAAGCACCATGCAGGGGCCATGAAGCTGATGGTGGATGGCAATGGCCGCAGCGGATGCGTGATTGAGCAGGAAGGTGTCAGACATAAGAACGGTATCCGTCTCATGGAGTGGCTGCGTTCCATTGTGGGTGAGCTGCTGCCAGACTCGTTCCCCCTCTTCGTTGGAAGCCATTGCAGACCCCATGTAGACACCCATGTTATTGCGTTCTTCCTCCGTCAAAGTGGTGGGGAAGTTGGCATCTTGTAATGCCAGATTGGCAGCGGCAAGCGCAAAGTGGGTATTGCGGTCCATCTGGCTGCGCTCTGCATAGGTCAGACCAAGCGCTTCAGGGTCGAAGTCTTGTACCTCCCCAGCGATGCGCGTAGGTAACAAGCTTGCATCGAATTGCGTAATAGGTCGAATACCTGAGCGGCCAGCAACGCAGGCTTCCCAGAAAGCTGTTTTCCCAATGCCGTTGGGGGCTACGACGCCAAGACCAGTGATGACGACTCGGCGAACCGGGGTAGAGGGCATATCGCTCTCTCCTCAAAAGGGATACAATCAGTCAATACTATCATACATCTTCTCGCCTGGTTTTGACAAACCTATCACATACCAAGGCCGCTTGCGCTATCTCTGGTAGTGGGCCATGAACACGCGATGGCTTCTTTGGGCTAGAATACACGCATATTTTGATGCGCTCTCATTAGAAGAAAAGATGGCAGAGCAGGAGAGAAAAATGGGCAAAAAGCGCGGCTATGGTCAAATCGCCCTGGGGTTTTTTCTCCTCTCGCACCCAGGACCAGTTGCCTTTCACATCATTGCTGTTACTGCGCTTGCAGTGTTCGCTGCCTGGCCCCATCCCGTCTGGAGTATCATTGCTCTGGTGATGGCCGCCCACGCGGCCATGCAATTGTCTATTGCCATGCTCAATGATTACTGTGACCGTCGGTTAGACGCCATCAGCAAACCCGGCAAACCCATTGTGCGCGGATTGGTCACGCCGCGCGAGGCGCTCGTCGTGGGGCTGTTTATGATCGTCCTCATGGTGGGACTCTTGCTCTTGCTTAATCCGCTGGCTTTGGGGATTTCGCTGGCCTATCTGGTGTTGGGGCAGGCATATAACCTCGGACTCAAATCAACCCCCTGGAGCGGATTGATCTTTTCTCTGGCAATAGCTCTCATTCCGCTCTACGCCCTGGCCGGTGTAGGCCGTACCTCTCCAGCAATGTTCTGGGTAGTCCCCGTTGGCTTTTTGCTTGGGGTAGCGCTCAATCTGGCAAACTCCCTTCCCGACATCGAGGGTGATCAGGCGGGGAATGCCAAAACACTGGCGGTTATCCTGGGGGTGAAAGGCTCTTTTATTGCCTGTCCGCTGTTGATGCTCCTGGCGTCAGCGCTTATGGGCACTTTGACGGCCTTGCGCGTGGTTCCCGCAATCCCCTGGCTCACGGCAGCGCTGCTCATCATCACTGTTCTGGCTGTAGGAGCCATGCTGCTCTTTTTCGGGCCACAGAAGCCTCCCCAAACGCGCCAACTCTACTTCTATCTTGTCACCTTGACCTGCCTGGTCGTAGGGGTAGGATGGTTTATCATCGTCATCTCTTGAGGGAAGAAATGCTATGCACCTGCGCGAACGTGACGCGACGGCTGAAGAATTGCTCGATGGCCCAGGCGTCGCATACGAGTTGCTCGAGAAAAGCCTGCGTGACCTGAGCCGTATCAGCGTCTTGCTCACCTGGACTCAGCAGGCAGTGAAACAGATTGCAGCGCTGGTGAAGCAGCGCCAACTGCGTAATTTTTCGGTGCTTGATGTTGGCACCGGAGCCGGCAACATCCCCGTCGCCCTCGCTCGCTGGGCACGCCGCCAGCAGCTTGAGGCGCAGATTACGGCGACGGACCTCAGCGAGCAGGTGGTTGAGGTCGCCCGCGCCAACTGTGCCGGCTTTCCCGAAATACAGCTTGAAGCGCAAAATGGGCTGGCGCTCACCTACGGGGACCAGTCATTTGATCTGGTTCACTGCCAGGGTGTCTTGCATCATTTCTCTCCTGATGAGGCCCAACTGCTGCTGAAAGAGATGGCGCGAGTCGCCCGCCACGCCGTCATTGTCACTGATCTGAGGCGTGGCCGCCTGGTCTACATGGCCGCCTGGCTGATGATGCACATCCTGAGGCTCAACCGGATTACCCGTCTGGATGGTCTCGCCTCCATTCGTCGCTCCTATATCCCCAGCGAAGTGCGCGCCCTGGCCGAGCAGGCCGGTCTGCACCAGACAACCCTCCGCACAACGTTCCCCGTCCGGCAGGTACTCCTCTGGCAGCGTTGAGCATTACTCGACAAGATGGGTGAGTTCGGCGCTGATCTGCCAGAGCCGCTGAGCAGCGGCTTCGTCGTAAGATGCCTGAGACGATTGGATCGCGCTTTTTTTGGCGAAATACTTGCCACTGATCCCTTCGACTTCTGGAGACGAGGCCAGATAAATGGAGGTTTGCGCGCCTTTCTCTGGCGTGGTGAAGAACAGCCTGACGAAAGCGCGAAATGCCAGCGGAAAGTCACGCACCAGATTGGTGGAAACCACGCCTGGATGCAAACAATTCGCCGTAACCCCGGTTCCTGCAAGACGTCGGGCGAGTTCGTAGGTAAACAAGATATTTGCTCGTTTTGATTGGCTATACGCTTGCATGGAGTTAAAGGATTTCTCGCCCTGTAGATCATCAAAATTGAGCGCGCCCTCCGCCGATGAGGCCACATTCACGATGCGTGCGGGCGCGCTGGCCTTGAGCTTTTCCAGGAGTAAATGCGTCAGCAGAAATGGCCCCAGATGGTTGACGGCGAAGGTGCTTTCAATGCCATCTACGGTCAGTATGCGCGTACTTGGTGAAATTCCGGCGTTATTGATCAGCACATACAGATGCGGGTAGCGCTCGTTGACCGTTTTGGCAAGCTGGCGAATCGATTCTTGGGAGGAAAGATCGGCCAGCAGCAGGTCAACTGACCCACTGCTGTTTTGCGCCTTGATCTCAGCCTGGGCCGCTTCCCCCTTTGCTTTGTCCCGGCAGACGATCACAACGGTTGCCCCCAGTTTTGCCAGACCCAGGGCAGTTGCTTTTCCTGTCCCAGAATTTGCGCCAGTAATCAGGCAGATTTTGCCATTCATCCCCGGTGATTCCATGAAAATGCGCTCTCCATTCTTTTACGTTTCAGAGCCATTATAAGCAATCGGTATGCAGAAAGGCACTGTACTTTAGGCTGGTTCTTGTGTCTCGCTTCTGTTTTTGCTGTAGGGCTGCCCATTCTCTGGCACTTACGCCCCAAAAGCGAGGGGAAGAGGTGGTTGGCCTCTAACTTGCTATAATGCTTTGGGAGGCTGAGCTTGAGGGTTCATCCTCCTTGAAACGAGAGCAAGGGAGGAAGACAAGATACGATGGCAGGTCTAGAGGGCAGCCGGCTTGGGAACTACGAGTTGATCGAACACCTGGGTACTGGCGGGATGGCCGAGGTCTATCGCGCCCGCCAGCTTCAGGCTTTTGATCGTGATGTCGCTATCAAGATTATCAAGCGCGGCCTGGCTGGCGACCCCTTGTTCCGCGAGCGCTTTCTGCGCGAAGCGCATGCCAGCGCGCGTCTAGATCATCCGCATATTCTTCCGCTGATTGAGGTCGGGCAGGAGGGACGCGGCAGGAAACGCCTCTTTCTGGTAATGCCTTATATACGCGGTGGCACGCTGCGTGATCTGCTGGGACGTACTGGCGGCCCGCTGTCTAGTGAGCGAATCGAGGTGTTGTTCCCGCAGCTAGGCAAGGCAATCCAGTATGCCCACGAGCAAGGGCTGGTGCATCGGGATATTAAACCCAGCAATATCTTGCTTCAGCACGAACGCCATGTGCTGCTGGCGGATTTTGGCATCGCGCTGGACACCGAGGATGTGCGGCTGACCAGTACCGGGATGGGTCTGGGAACCCCAGAATATACCGCGCCTGAGCAGGCCAGAGGGCTGGCTGATCGGCGCAGCGATGTCTACGGCCTGGGGATCGTCTTGTTTGAGATGCTCACCGGGCGTGTGCCCTTCACAGGCCGGACGCCCTTCGAGGTGCTTTTTCAGCACACCACTGCTCCGGTGCCCACGCTGCGCTCGGTCTATCCAGCGCTGCCTGCACGTCTGGAGAGCCTTGAGGGGGTTATCCAGCGAGCGCTGGAGAAAGAGCCGGACCAGCGCTTCCAGACGGTGATCGCCTTCAGTGACGCCGTGCGAGCGGTGCTGGCCGGGCAAAGCCAGATGATACCAGCGCCAGAAAGCGCCCAGGCGCTCGCTCTCGGACCCGGCGTGGGGGAGGCGCAAGAGCGGGCGCTGCGCGCTCCAGACCAGGAAATGGCTGGCAGCGAACTTGCTATCTCCCCCGCAGCCAGCAGGGAAAACGAGCCAGGCCAGATGGCAGGTAGAATCAGCCAGTCTACACCGGCCTCCTGGACGCCTCCCCGCGCGTTTCTTCCGCTGCCCGCTGAGGCTCCAGAGTGGGCAGAGTGGGATGAACCTGGGCAGAATGAGCGCGAAAGCGCGCCGGCAGAAAAGCGAGAAGATGTGCGTGGCGAGCGACCTACTATCCAGGCTACCTTTCCGGCTGGAGTTCAGCGCCTGGCAGGAAGGTATGCTCAACCACGACGGGCGGGCCAGCGCCAGAATAGCTTACTTCCAATCATAGCCTTGCTTGGAGTGTTGCTGCTGGTTGGGACGGTAGCTGTGTTCGCTATTGGGTTGCTCAGCAGTGCCGGAAACAGCCCCCTGAGTGCGAATCGTGCGCCATCTGCAACCCACACCCCGGTACTCAAGCAGACCCCTTCAGCCAGGGCAACGAATACTCCGCGCAGTAATCCAACGCTCACGCCAAGTCCGTCACCCTCTCCCAGCCCTACCTCCACCAGCACTCCGGCAGCGCCTCAACTGGTGGTGACGCCCTCGTCGCTTACCTTCTCTGTGAGCCTGGCCCAATGCCCGCTCCAGCATCCAACACAATCGCTCTCTCTACAAAATTCGGGTGGTGGAACGCTGAATTGGCAGGCCAGCGTTCAGAACCCAGCCTACCTTTCGATCACACCAACCAGCGGGAGCGTGAACGCCGGCGCCTCAGCTACGATGACCGTCTCGCTCATCTGCCCGGCCACACCGATCAACACCACCGATCAGATTCAGATCACTTCCAATGGCGGCACGGTAGACGTTCCAGTGACCATTACCGTCTCCTGAAACGCTTAATAGCCCCCAAAGCTCACCTTCTGGGCACGCTCGCTTTCCAGGCCAATTGGCACGGTGGCTCCTGGAGCTACCGTGCCAGTGCAGACCGGGCAGTTCGGTTCATCTGCCACGCGAGCAACGGTAAAGCGCCAGCCTCGTGGCGTGATTCGAGCATGCAACGGACGTGTGCCCCGCAACTCCAGATGGGCCATCCAGTTCGTAGACTGCGGCCAGGTTGTGAGGGTACGTACTTGTTTTCCCTTTTTGCGCACCCACTGCATCAAGGTATTGATGGCTGCATGTGGAACGTGCTGAATTGCCATCGAGTGCCTCCTATTCCAGTGCCGCGCACTTGGAAGGCTTTATGTACAATTTAAGGGAACTCTTTTGTTTGAGCCTGGACCTGCCGGTCCTTCGCCGGCCTGCCCACGCGATACCTCTTACCCAAACCTGTCAGATAGCAAAAGGAATGCCAAATGCCTGGTCATTGATTCCTGAGACTCGCCATTTCCTGCCCAGCGGCGAGGGCATGTTCAGCCAGCGCGTGGCCTGCTGGGGTCAGGACGAGTCCCCGGCTTATATGTGGCTGGCAGAGCAGATAGCCCTGCTGCTCAAGGGCTGCCAGACAATAAGCTACGTGGCTGGTAGACTTGAACCCAAGAGCCGCCGCAATCTCCCGACGGCTCGGAGGCCAACCATACGTCTCAATGAACTGCTGGATAAAGCAGCAGATAGTGTGGTACTGCTCTTCACGTTCGCTTATCACCCTGGCCTCCTCAGCGGCTTTGCACCGCTTGCAGGCGCCTATACGGCCTTGCTCGATGTTCAACCTGCTTGTATGGCCCTGAGACTTTTGAACGCCGGAACGCCGAGCCAATCTCTAGCTCGGCGCGATACTTAGCGACTGTGCGGCGCGCCAACGAAATGCCTTGTTGTGCCAGGAGTTCGGCAAGGCGGCGATCACTCAGCGAGCCGGAGGTCTGCGCGATCACTTCGCGCAATACCTCCTTGATTGGCAGATTAGCGGTAAAAAAGGTAGCAAAGGGCACCACCTCAGCGCTGGGTAGCAGGACATACTTGTCTGCTGTTGCCCGCGCAACCGTCGAGGGATGGACACCCAGCGTTGCCGCCAGATTGGCTCGTGTCAACGGCTGCAAGGCTCGAATCCCTTGCTCCAGATACGCCTGCTGCTGTTCGATGAGCGCCCAGGTGATGCGGGCGAGCGTATCCCAGCGCCGCTCCAGGCTACTCAAGAAGCAGCGAGCCTCGGTGAGCGCCTGATGAATCTGCCCTCGCTCCACTGAGTTTCCCATACGCTGCCCAGAGAGGTGTCGGTATGCCTGGACATAGGCATCACTGAGGGACAGCGAGTATCGCTGAGCCTCTACCACCACTACCTCATAGGGCAGCGCTTCTCCGGGTGGCAGGCGGCTGATTATCACATCGGGAGTCAGTGAGCGGAGCGATTCCGGCTTTTGCAGCAGGTGCGCCTCCAGGTAGCTGCGGGCGGGGAACGGTGTCAGGTGGCGTTGAATCCAGGCGTGAGTCTGCTCGACCTGGCGCTGCGTCAGTCCCAACTGGCGAGCGATGACATCGTACTTGTGCTGGCCTAGTTTTGTAAGAAAGCGCTCGACAATAGAGACGGCTACTGGCTGTGGATGTCCGGCATCTGCCAGCGCCTGCAATTGTAGGAGCAGACACTCGCGCACATCGCGGGCGCCGACTCCCGCAGGTTCGTGTCCCTGGAGGTGGGTCAGCACCTGTTCAACTTGCGCCGGGGCAACACCCAGGAGTTGAGCCGCCTCCTCTACCGAACTGCGCAGGTATCCGTCCTCATCGAGACTGCCTACCAGATACTCAATGATGGGAACTGCTTCAGCAGGCAATTCGGCGCACAGAGTCTGTCGCAGGTATTCAGCCAGCGAGAGCGAGGTGGGCAAATACTCGCCAGGGTCGCTGAATGCCTCGTCTGGGTAGCCAGAAACGGACCGCCCCGACCGGCCTTCCCAGGCTTCAAAGGAGTTGGCCTCCTGGGATCGTTGAGCAACTGGAGTACGTGCAGGACACTCCAGGCACTGGCCGCCCTTTAGTGCCCGCCCACACGCCGGGCAGATAGGGTGTACTTCCAGTTCAAGGGCAGGATTGTTGGCCGCCTCCTGCTGGAGCAAAGGCAGCAGGTCCACCGATGAGGCTGTGAGCAACCGCGTAGCGGTGACTAGCCACTGCGATGGCTGGTGGAGAGTGGCTGGAGCGGTTTGGGCAACTTGAGACAATGTCAGCGGCATGTTGATGCCTCCTCTCGCGGAGTCAGGAGAGTCAATTGCGCGCGATGCCCGGCTCCTGGCGTGGTCACAGGCGCTTGAGGGGAGCGGGGAAACTCCCCAGATGGCACGCTTGCGTGCGCTCCGGGGAAGGAAACCAGCCGCTTATCCGATAGGGGCAAGGCAATCCAAGAAGAGGTGGGCCAACGCAACCGGATACGCCCTTCCCTCAATGCCAGGAGCAGCGTCAGGAGGGCTTCCCCGACGATAGCAAGGCTTAGACCGCAGATCAACGCCGCGCGAAAGCGTGTCATGAAAGGCTTCTCCTTTCCAGTGACGGGTATCTCCCAGGCACTGCTTTGGTTCAGTCTAGTGCAATGATTCGAGTGGACTCTCCAGCGCCATCACCAGGGCGGCCAGTGTATCAGTGATGAACAAACGCCAGCTTGAGAGTCGGGTGGTAATATAGTAATGGAGGGTTTCCCGCAAGATGCCTGAGCGTTGGCAGAGAGTATGATGTTGTATCGCGCCACCTCCAGAAGCCGCCTGGTGCGCTATCGAGTCGTTCCTTGTAGGGGTAATTCCCCAGATCGCCAGTTTTCTGGGTGACCCCACTTGTGTGAGTGGGTGGTCAGTCATATAATAAGAATACAAGGAAACGCGCATTTTTTCAAGAAGCAGGTGCTGATTAGTTCACGCCAGATGCTTACGCAGGCTGGAGTAGCCTGGATCTGCTATGACAGAGAAATTTCCGCAGGCTCCCAGAGCAGATCATGTCAGCACTGGTCATCGGGTGTGGAGCGCAAGGGAGAGCTATGAGACGAAGTACAGACCCACAGGCACGCCAGGCTACAAGGGATCGGATTCTGCGGGTGGCCGCCCGCGAGTTTGCCCAGGTTGGATTTGAAGAGGCCAATATTAACCTCATCGCTGAGCAAGCTGACATTGGGAAGGGGACGATCTATCTTTATTTTCCGAGTAAACGAGATTTGTTTCTCGCCATGCTGCAAGCTATTGCCGAGCGGCACCTTGCCGCTATGCGCGCGGCTCTGAGTAGTTCCCCCACCCTGGCAAGACAACTCGAAGCATTTGTGCTGGTGCTGGTCCGTCTGGCCGTTGAAGATGCCGATGGATTTCATGTCTTTTTGAGCGCGCTCTACGGCGTCAATCGGGCATTTCAACAAGAGGCAGTGCGGTTGCTGCGTGAGTCACTGACGCTGCTGCGCGCGGCGTTGCTCCAGGAAGCCACTGGCTCACAACTAGCGCCTGTAGACCTGGAAGCGCGGGCTTTATTCCTCTTCTCAGCCACCGAGTCTCTGGTGCTATCCGCCAGGGTACTCGGCTATAGTGAACGCAACCTGCGGGAACTGGCTCCCACGCTCGTCCAACTCCTCTTGCAAGGGTTGGCAAGCCCGCTGGCTGGGGCAGATAGCTCGGCCTCTCTTTGAGAGACATGAAATGAGGCGCTGCTATGAACCATGAAGATCATGTCGCGCTGCTGCGCGGGGGAATAGCCGGGCCTGGAGGCGTCTGGGCAGATCTGGGGTCGGGCACAGGCGCGTTTACGCTGGCGCTGGCTGATCTGATCGGGCCTGCCGGCGAGATATATTCAGTAGACAAAGATCGCGGCGCCCTAAAAGAGCAGGAGCGGGCTATGCACGCCCGGTTTCCAGGTATCGTGGTCAGGTATCTGGTTGCTGATTTCGCCCGCCCGCTTGACCTGCCGCCGCTTGATGGCGTGGTCATGGCGAATTCACTCCATTTCCACAAACAGAAAGACGCGGTGATTCAACTGGTGCGTGGCTATCTTCGTCCCGGCGGGCGGTTGATTCTGGTGGAGTATAATGCGGATCGTGGCAACCCTTGGGTGCCCTATCCGCTTTCCTATAGCACCTGGGAAGCGCTCGCTCGCAGGAATGGCTTTGCCCAAACGCGCCTGCTGGCACGAGTGCCAAGCCGCTTCTTAGGGGAAATCTACTCCGCAATGAGCCAATAAGAAGTTCAATATTAACTTTGTAGGTCAGTGAGGCATGTTTTGTGGCTGACTTTCAGTGGCTTGCCAGTGTTCATCACGATGGTTCCCCCCGCTATGTGCTTGGAAATCCCACTGGTCTTGGCACAACGATCACGCTGCGCCTGCGTGCCGGCCTGGATGCCCCGATTGAGCGCGCCTTTCTGCGCACCTGCCCTGATGGGGAGCAGGCGATCTCGCCCATGCGCTTAGTTCAGACTGATGCCGTTTGCCAGTGGTGGGAAGTCGAACTTCAGGTGCGCATGCTGCGCACAAACTACCGCTTCTGGCTGCTGACGCCGGAGGGCGGCTGGTGGTTGACGGCTGCCGGGATGATGCGCCATACGCCCACCGACGCGCATGATTTTAAGCTGTTGGCTCGCTATCAGGCGCCTGGTTGGGTGCAAGAGAGCGTCTTCTATCAAATCTTCCCTGATCGCTTTGCCGATGGCGACCCATCCAATAATGTGCAAAGCGGCGAATATCTGTCGCATGGGCAGCCGGTTATTGCCCGGCCCTGGGGGACGAGTCCGCGCCCACACAGCGAATCGGGCGGCGCGGAGTTCTTTGGCGGCGATCTTCAGGGCATTCTGCAACGACTGGATTACTTGGAAGAGTTGGGCGTTTCAGCGCTCTACCTCACCCCCATCTTTACCTCGCCCAGCAATCACAAATACGATGTGGCTGATTATCGGCAGGTGGATGCCCACTTTGGCGGGGATGCGGCGCTGGTGGCGCTGCGTCAGTCGTTGGACCAGCGCGGCATGCGTCTGATGCTGGATATTGTGCCCAATCATTGCAGTTCTAGCCATCCCTGGTTTTTGCGCGCTCAGGCGGACCCGAACGCGCCAGAAGCCGAGTTTTTTACCTTTGGGCAGCACAGAGACGACTATGCGAGTTGGTTAGGCGTGCGCAGCCTGCCGAAGCTCAATTATCGCAGCCAACGGCTGCGGGAAGAGATGTATGCTGGCGCTGATTCAATCATCCGTTACTGGCTGCGGCCCCCGTTTCGTATCGATGGCTGGCGCGTCGATGTTGCCAATATGCTGGCGCGCCAGGGCGAAACGCAGCTTGGGCATAAGATTACGCGCGGCTTCCGGCGCGCCATCAAAGAAGAATCGCCACAAGCCTATCTGCTGGGTGAAAATTTCTTCGATGGCACGCCCACGCTCCAGGGTGATGAACTCGATGCCACAATGAACTATCAGGGCTTTACCGCGCCGCTCTTGCGCTGGTTGATCGGCTATGATATGTATGCTTCTAAAGGCCAGGCATGGGCCGATGCGCGGCTCCTGCCGACAAGAGTGCTGGCGGAGCAGTGGCAGGCATTCCGCGCCGCCATTCCCTGGCAGATAGCTATCCAGCAGTTCAATCTGCTGGGCAGCCATGATACCCGGCGCATAGCAACGATTCTCGATCAGGATGAGACGCTGGCTCAGATTGCAGCCGCGCTGCTCTTTACCTATCCAGGCGTGCCATCGGTCTATTATGGCGATGAGATTGGCCTGGCGGGCGGCGGCGACCCGGATAACCGGCGCTGCATGCCCTGGAATCAGGATGAGTGGAATCAGGAGCGGCGCTCGTTCTATCAAAAGCTGATCCATCTCAGGCGGACCTCGCCGGCGCTGCGCTGGGGTGGCTTCCAACGACTCTCTGCTGCTGGAGAGACGCTGGCATTCCAGCGCGACGCGCCAGAGGAACGCTTGATTGTTATCGCCAGGCGAGCGGGTGATGCGCTGGAGACACTGCCGGTGCGTCACGGTGGCCTGCCAGATGGCGCGCACCTGCGCGAACTCTTCAGCGGAGCCGAGGCCACCGTTGCCGGCGGAATGCTGCCGCTGGTTGGCCTGCCATCGATGGGCGTGCAAATCTGGCAAATGGTGGGGGACACGCAGTAGGCTTCCAGCCGGCCCGTCACTTGTAGCGCCAGCTTCCAGCCGGCAGGGGTGGGGCTGGGGGCGTCCTCGTGGGTTGCCCCACTCCTTCTCCCTTTGCAAAATAGAAGAAGTACCAAAAACAGTGATACACTATACAGATGGTAGGGGCATGTAATAGTATAGGTAGGAAGTATGACAATTCTGGCAGCCATTTGCGCGATTCTGCTGATTGTGGCCGCGCTTTGGGATGTGTTTGAGACGATCATTCTGCCGCGCCGCGTAACGCGCCGTTTTCGCCTGGCCGCGCTGGTCAACCGGATGACGTGGAAGCCCTGGTCAGGGCTGGCGCGACATATGCACGCCGGCAACCGGCGCGAAACATTTCTGAGCTTTTATGGCCCCCTGGCCCTGCTGGTACTGCTTGGCTTTTGGGCAATCGTTCTTATCATGGGCTTTGCGCTGCTGCAATGGGCTATCGGCTCGCAATTGACTACAGCGGATGGCTCGTCCGGCTTTGGCACGGATGTCTATATGAGCGGCACAACGTTCTTTACGCTGGGCCTGGGCGATGTCTTTCCGCATAATGCCCCGGCGCGTGTGATCACAGTACTGGAGGCCGGGACCGGCTTTGGCCTGCTGGCAATGGTGATTGGCTATCTGCCAATTCTCTATCAGTCGTTCTCCCGGCGCGAGGTCAATATTTCGCTGCTCGATGCGCGTGCCGGCTCGCCGCCCAGCGCGGTGGAACTCTTGCGCCGCTATAGTCAGGGCCAAAACCTGGAGGAGCTGGCAGTGCTGCTGCGTAGTTGGGAAACCTGGGCGGCGGAGTTGATGGAAAGCCATCTGTCTTATCCCACGCTGGCCTATTTCCGCTCGCAGCATGAGCATCAGTCCTGGGTGGCGGCCCTGACGACCATTCTGGATGTCTGCGCGCTGGCGATGGTTGGCATTGATGGAATTTCGCTGCAATCGGCGCGGCTAACCTTTGCGATGGCGCGCCACGCGGCAGTTGATCTCGGCCAGGTCTTTAACGCCGATCCTGACCTGAAGGTGTCTGAGCGCCTTTGCCCCGATGACCTGGTTCAACTGAGGGCGATGCTGGCCGGGGCGGGTATCCCCTTGCGCGAGGGCAGCACTGCCGATCAGAAGTTGGAAAAGCTGCGCGGCATGTATGAGCCGTTTGTCAAGGCGCTTTCGGATAGCTTGCTCATGCCCCTGCCTCCCTGGCTGCCGCCGCCAAATGCCGTCGATGATTGGCAGACCAGCGTGTGGCAGCACATGACAACGGCGCAAGTCTAGGTTATTCGGCGCGCTGGCAGCGAATCCAACGAGGCTGGATGCTTTCCACCGGGCGGTCAAAAAGACCGGCCTGGCCGTCGGGACGGAAGAGCTGCTCAAAGTCTTCTGGCTCAAACGCCTTGCGCAGACGCGCCGCGTAGGACGTGACCAGCACGCGAAGATAGTGGTCTACATCGTAGTCGCGCCGGTTTGCCATCTGTTCCCGGCGCGAAGGCACCGGCTCTTTTTCAGCCCGCGCACGCGGGCTTTGTGGCCGTAGGCTCTGAGGCGCAATTTTAACCGCCAGCGGGCGGTTTGTTACTGCGCTCTCGTCTTCAGTCTCGTCTGCCTCGCCCTCATCCTCCCACGCCTGGCCGGCGGGCGCTTCATCCGCTTCTTCGGGCAGCCAGATGTAACTGCCGCCACGCGCGCGATAGAAGCGCACCCGCTCGCCTGGCGACCAGCGGGTGCGCCCGGCGGCCAGCAGCGCCTCATATTGCGCTTCCGAGTGAGCGCCGCGAGCGGCCAGATAGGCTTCAGGCGTTTTCGAGAGGCGCACCCGCGCCCCAATCTCTGACGCCGGCAGAGCGCGAGTACGCAGGGCTGCTACCGTTTCCAGGTACGCCTGCCGCAGTCCGGGGACATCACCCGTCATGGCGCAGAGCAATGCCTGGCGCAGAAAGCGTCCGCCAAACGGCTCGGCGCGGCTGGAGCGCAGCGCGACGCCATGCACCACCAGCCGATCATGATAGGTCAGCAGCGCGTAGTTTTTGACCTCGTGACTCAACATCGCCCGATAGCGGCCTTCGTATTCGAGACGAATGCCGGCAGGCAGTTCAGCGCCAATCTCAGCGACAAGGGCGCGCTCCTGCTCCTCGCTCCAGTCGGGCGGGACGGCGAAATAGACCCCATCGGTATCAGCTTCGATCAGCGCCATGCCGCGCTGGCGCAGCGCGTCGAGTACCTGCGTCAGCACCTCGCGCCCCCGGCGGGTCACTTCGTCTGCGGCCTTACTATCTGCGAAGAGCGCCATTGAGCCGGCGCCCATATAGCCATAGGCTGCGTTAATCAAGATTTTCATCGCGGCCTGGGTCGCGTCGTGGCTATTGGCCTCAACCGAGCCGGGCGCTGCGGCCCGTGCCGCTGCTTTGTGATGCAGGCGCAGGTCAGTCAGCCGGCCAAGGATGCTGAGCAAGACGCCCAGGCGATCACACGCTGGCCCAATCTCGTAGGTACGCATCAGCGAAGGATACAGCGAGGCGACGTCGGCTTTGACGACATGCTCAGCAATCCCTTCAGCAAACAGATGCACAGCCCCGCCTTCGTGCATACTCGCTGCGAGCGATTGGCCGGCTTTCTGGCAAGGCAGAGTGGCGCCCGCGCGCAGGTAGGCGCGCACCAGCAGAGGCTCTAGGATACCCATCGCTGGGCCTGCCGAGGCCAACCGCTCGTAGCGGCGGGGCGCCATGCTCGCCAGGGCAAAGGGCGCGCCCAGCAGCCGCCGCGAGAGACCATCGACCTCTGCTACATCGTCCAGCGCGTAGTGCCGGACCAGTTCAGGCTGCTGGCGGTAGGTATCATAGATCGCGGCGCCTTCCAGATAGACGCGCTCAGGGGAGGCGATGCCAAAGTAGCGGGCCACATCCTTCAGGCCGTGCCCAGGCATATCGCGGACAACAAAATCGTGCCGGCGCACCGCATCGAGCGTGTCGATCAACTCGCGCCCGCCGACGGTGTAGCGCGTGCGCTGCCTGGCCTCTGGACCGATAGCCAGCGTTTCCTGCCGCCGCTCCAGCAGCAGCGGGCCACCCTCGCGGCCCAGCTTCAGCGGCACGCCCAGCAGGGCAGCGCGCCGCTCCAGAAAGAGCAGGTCAAAGCCAAAGAGGTTATGATTCTCGATCACATCGGGATCGCGCTCGCGGATCAGCGCGCAGAGATCGGCGATCAGCCGCGCCTCGTCTTCGGGAGTGGGCGCGTCAAGCGTCATCGCCAGCCCGCGACTATCGCGGATGGCGATCAGGAAAATGCGCCCGCGATCAGGATCGAGCGCCGTCGTTTCTAGATCAAATTGCAGCCGGTGCAGATCATCGTAGTTCAGGCCACGAAAATAGACGCGCCCGCTCAGCATCAGATATTGCTCCACGGGGCCAACCTGATAGTACGTCTCTTCCAGATCATTCAGGCTGGTGACAGAACGACCCAACCGCTGCGTGGCGCCCGCCAGCAGGGCGCGCTCCAGATAGCGCCCATCACGCGCCGAGAGCAGATAGCGGTAGGCGTTGGCAGCATCGGGGGCATCGAGGGTGCGATAGCTGGCAATCGCGTTCGCGCCGCCGTGAGCATCCTCTGGGATAAGCGCCGGCCCCAGATGCTTAAAATCGGCCAGCGTCGTCGCAAACAGCCAGGGGCGAAAACGCTCGCTTTCGCAGACAACCCGTCCGCCTTCTCGCCGCCAGATAACTGCCTGACCCTCGCGGCTGGCCCAGACAGAAACGATGCCAGGCGTGGCATCCCACCCAAACAGACGCTCATCTTCAAGATCACCTATCGGTTTCTGGGGCATAGTAGAAGGCACTGGCAACATACTGCTCCTATCTGCTTCTTTAGAAATGAACGTCCGTTCTAAGAGTATCATGAAACCGCTCAAGAATCCAGCGCTTGTCTCTCGCCCTTAACATAGAACGTATTTTCGAGTATACTAACTCTAGAAGAACCTCAGTTCTCCTGGCTCTGGCACACCAACTGCCCTTCAGCCGCCCACCGCTTCCATGAGGAATGAATGGGCGAGATTTGCGGTAACTCTGGTAACTCTTGCCCGCCAGACCCCTCTGCGCCTGCCCTGACGGTATGGTCAAGAGTTACTTACGCTGGGGCAGTGGTAACTCTTGCTCACCTCCGCTGCGCGAGCCTCGCCAGCAGCGCCCATCAAACCGCCCTCTCTTTTCGTCCAGGCGCTCTTGTTCTCAGCCGCCTGGTTTTGCTATACTGTCTGTAGTGGTGTCACAGCGAGATATATGAAGCGTGTGGCACCCAGGAAAAAAAGACCTTCGGGGCAGGGTGCAATTCCCGACCGGCGGTAAGGCGCCTGTTTTGATGAACACGAGCGTCAAGCCCGCGAGCCGCGCCTATGCGTGGCAGAGCCGGTGAGAAGCCGGAGCCGACAGTTATAGTCTGGATGGGAGAAGGTCGAAGCACTGCCGTCTGCCTGATGAGCAAAGGGCAGGCGTTGGTGTGTTCGCTTCTGTGCCGCCCCAGGTCGGTATCTTCGATTGGGGCGGCGCTCTTGTTGTGCCTCCTCAGTCGAATATTCCGAGGAGGCTCGCATTGAGTATCCATTCCGTTTCACCCCCGCTGCCGCCGGTTGAGACTTCCAGCCGGCAATTGCTTGCAGCGCCGGCTTCCAGCCAGCCCGGCCCGTTTGAAGCCAGGGATGCCGGCGCTACAGCACCACCTCGCCCAGGCGGGCGAGACGCCCGCGCTCCAGGCGGGGCAGCCTCGCGTTCGAGGCGTTTTCGCCAGAGCCGGGCGCTGCGCGTCCTGGCGCCTGTCGCGCTGGGCATGGTCTTGCTGGCCGCCTGGCAGTTTCTTGCGCAGAGTGGGCTGGTCTCCACATTCCTCCTGCCTGCTCCCGCCGATGTGCTGCGCTCGTTCTGGGCCTCGCTCACCCAGGACGCGCTGCTCATCTACACCCAGGTGACGCTGATCGAAAGCCTGGCCGGCTGCGCGCTGGGCGCGGTGATTGCTTTGCCCCTGGGCTATGCCATCATGCGTAGTCGCCTGGTGGCAAGCGCCATTCAGCCCTATCTGGCAGCAAGCCAGGCGCTTCCGGCCATTGCGCTTGCGCCGTTGATCGCGCTCTGGCTTGGCTATGGGCTGCCGCCGGTCATTGCGCTGTGCGCGTTGATCGTCTTCTTTCCGATGGTGATTACCACCGTGCTTGGGCTGCGCATGCTTGACCGCGATGTGCTTGACGCGGCGCGAACAGAGGGCGCTGGCCGGTGGGCGCTGCTGCGCTCTATCGAGTTTCCCCTGGCGCTGCCCAGCATTCTTGCCGGGATACGTACCAGCCTGACGCTTTCGATTACCGGAGCCGTCGTTGGCGAATTTGTCGTTGGTGGCGCCGGTCTGGGCGAGCTGCTGAGTGTGCAGCGCAATGATGCCGATTCCGCCGGCATGTTTGCGACATTGCTGATGCTCGCGCTGCTGGCCGCCGCGCTCTATGGGCTGGCGCGGCTCTTTGAACGTCGATTTTCCTACATGGAGGGTCTATAAATCTCATGCGTCATCTCGCTTTCTTTCGGCTGGGCGGGCGCTCAGCCGCGCTCTTCTTGCTGGCGCTCCTGGGGATGGGCGCGCTGGCTGCCTGTGGCACTACTCCTGCTGGCAGCGTCCAACTGCACAAGCTGACGGTGGGGCTGACCTATATCCCCAATATCCAGTTTGCGCCGTTTTATGTCGCAGACTCGCTCGGCTACTACCGCGATGCCGGGCTGAATGTGACCCTGCGCCATCACACCTTTACTGAAGATGAGTTTGGCGCGGTGGCTTCCGGCAAAGAGGATGCTGTCTTCGGGGGCGGCGATGAGATGCTGCAAGCCCGCGACCATCATATCCCGCTGGTCTATGTAGCAACGGTCTACGAGAAATATCCTGTGACGCTCATCGTTCCGGCGAACTCGCCCATCCATACCCCGGCGGACCTGCGCGGCCACACCATTGGTGTCCCTGGCCCCTACGGCGAAACCTATTTTGGGCTGCTGGCCCTCTTGCAAAGCGCCGGGCTAACCAAGTCTGGTGTGAACATCCAACCTATCGGCTTTACCCAGGTGGCGGCATTGATTGGGGGAAAAGTGGATGCGGTGATGGGCTACGTCAATAACGAGCCGATTCTGTTTCAGAAGGCCAATTTTCCCGTGCGTACCTTCCCGCTTTCGGATACGGTGAGTCCGCTGCCGCTGGTCTCCAATGGCTTAGGCGCGCTTCAGAGCGAACTTCAGAACCACGCGAGCGACATCAAAGCACTGGTAGCGGCAACGCTGCGCGGCGTGCAATATACCATTGCGCACCCACAGGACGCGCTGAATATCAGCAAGCAGTACGTCCCTGATCTGAATGACGCGCAAAAGGCTGCTGACGCGCTGGCTGTGTTACAAGCGACGATTCCCCTCTGGCAATCAGGCAGTACAAAGCCTGGCTCCAGTGCCCCTTCAACCTGGCAGCAGATGGCGAGCTTTATGAGCAGCTATGGATTGCTCTCCGGGCCGATGAGCGCTGATCAGGCGTACAGCAACAGCTATCTGCCGCAAAGCTAGTTCCCTGTGCCCCTGGACTGTATAGCCAATCCTGCTTCAACAGGATTGGCTATTACCCGCTTCTTGTGCCCTCTGCCGCGACCTGTGCGTAGTTGAGCGCTGCTACCAGGGAGGCGCCGCCGATGATGTTGCCCAGCAAGGTCGGAGCTAAGAAGCCGCCAAGATAGCCTGCCCAGGAAAGTTGGCCGGCACTGGCGATGTAGAGTACCTCGACGGAGCCGGCGATAATATGCGCGAAGCCGCCAAGTCCGACGATATACGTGATGAGAATGATGATATGCACCCGCGCCGTTTCAGCGGCGGGGAGCAGCCAGACCATCAAAGCGATTAGCCACCCTGCAAAGATGGCTTTCAGCAGCACCAGACCAAAATCGTTGCTGAAAGCATCGTATCCAATGGCAGAAAATGCCTGCCTGACTTCTGGCTTGAAGATTCCTGTGTGCGCGACCAGCATGGCAAAGGCCAGGGCGCCCACCAGATTCGTCAACAAAACGATCAGCCAGAGCCGCATTACCCGCATAAAGGTATGCCAGTTGGGATGCGCGAGTAAGGGCAGGATAGCTGTGAGGGTATTCTCGGTGAAGAGCTGCTGCCTCCCTAGCACCACGATGAGGAAACCGATGCTATATCCAAAGGTTGCCACTAATGGGCGCCAGGGAGCGGCAGGCAGGTAGGCGCGAATCAAACCCTGAGCAACCAGCGAGAAGCCCATTGAAAGCCCTGCTGCCAGCCCAGACCATGCCAGGGCAGATGGAGTCCGGTGCAGCTCGCGCTCGCCTTCTTCTCGTATCGCTTCGTGAACAATGATAGCGCTGATGGTGGTGCGTTGCTCAACTTGCTCGCGCTCTGTTTCGGTTAAATCAGGTATTGGCCCAGGAGTTGTCGCTAGTGAGGCGTTGGTCTCTGGCGGAATATCTTCTTGCACCTGCTTGCGTCTGTTCACGCGCCTCCTTGAGAAATCGGACTGGATACCGCAAGCGACCACTTCCCAGGCTTGCTGTGGATTGGTCGCTTGCAGGATGGCCTTCTGAGAGATTACGCTCCATTTAGCGGGCCGCTGTTTGTGGGCGGCGGGCGACAAAGAGCTTGATCATCTCGCGGTTAAAGGCCGGGATGTCACTGGGCTGGCGACTGGTCACCAGATTGCCATCGACGACGACCTCCTGGTCAACCCAGTTGGCGCCCGCGTTGCGCAGGTCATCCTGGATGGTATAGTAGCTGGTGAGGGTATGGCCGCGAGCTAGGTTGGCCGAAATCAGTTCCCAGGGCGCGTGGCAGATCACAGCCATCGGTTTGCCAGCATCATTGATCGCGCGGATGAATTGCTGCACTTTTGGTTGTGCCCGCATCTTGTCAGCGTTCACAGCTCCGCCGGGGAGCATCAAGGCATCGTAGTTCTCCGGCCTGGCTTGATCAAGGGTCAGATCAATCGGAACCTCGATGGTCTTGTTGATGTCACCCCGGACGGCCTGAATCTTTCCATCGTGGGTGGAGATGATGTCTACTTTGGCGCCGGCCTGGCCCAGCGCTTTTGCTGGCTCGGTCAGCTCTGGCTCTTCAACGCCATCGGTGGCGAGAATCGCCACCCTGAAATTGTCTAATGCAGCCATGAAATACTCCTTTCTTTGTATCTCACTATGTCTGTGCAACTTCTATACCTGAAATGTCCTTGTATCTCTGGCCGATCAGTGCCTTGTAGGAACTCTATTGGGCACAACTATCTTTCATTGGGGAGAGATGAGAACGTTCTTGAGGAAGAGAAAGGTGAGGAAGGCTCGATGCGAAAGCAGGTAATTGTCACTTCTGGTGTGCTGCTTCTGCTGGTGCTGGCAAGCTGTGGTTTTCCCGGCCTGGCTCCATCCAGCACAGCAACGCCGTTTCCTACCAGGCTGCCAACCAGCATCGCGCCGATCCCAAATTTCGATCATATTTTTGTGATCGTCATGGAAAACAAAGAAGAAAGCGATGTGATCGGGAACAGCGCTGCCCCCTATATCAACAGCCTGGCATATCAGTATGGGCTAGCCGCCAACTACTATGCCGTCTCGCATCCCAGCCTGCCGAACTATCTCGAACTGCTGGGCGGGAGTACGTTTGGAATCACGAGCGACTGTACAGACTGCTTTATCAATGCCCCCAACCTTATTGACCAGCTTGAGCGCGCCCGGAAAAGCTGGAAAGCCTATATGGAAGATATGCCCGGCCCCTGCTATGTTGGCAGCACGCAGACCTATGCCATGAAGCACGATCCGTTTCTCTACTTTGATGATATTCGCTCGAACCAGGCTCGCTGCGCGCATGTGGTGCCGCTGAGCGGGTTTGCGCGTGATCTGGCAACCGATAGCCTGCCTGATTTCGTCTGGATTACGCCTAATCTCTGCCATGATACGCACGACTGCGGCGTGAGCGCGGGTGATGCCTGGCTGCAACAGATGGTGCCCCAGATTTTACAGGCCAGGTATCAGCATCCCAGGATTGCCTTGTTTCTGGTCTGGGATGAAGGATCGAGCAATGCCGGCTGCTGCCAGCTTGTATCAGGCGGGCATGTGCCGCTGGTGGTGGTTTCTCCTTTGGGGAAGCGTGGGTTTACTTCTCATGTCGCCTACGATCACGCCTCACTGCTGCTGACCATTGAGGCCGCCTGGAATCTGGGCACGCTGGGCGACGCAAACTGCGCCTGCACAAATCCGCTCAGCGATTTCTTTGCCTGAATGGCTCCTGCCTCTCCCAAGCGTTGCAATGGGCATAAAAAAGCGCCGGCTGCGCGCAGCCGGCGCTTTTTTATCGGGCCTACCCCCGCTTCGCCCGTAACAGGAGAGGAGGTCCGCTGTGTTCACTCTTCGCTTGGTTGATGTTTGTGCGGCTAGGCATGTGGAGTGGGAGTATCTTCTGGCTTCCCCCCACCGTTCCCATGCCCGTTGCCGTTGCCGTTCCCTTTGCCATTGCCATTGCCATTATCTCCCCCGTTCCCTGGCTGGTAGCCAGGGATGTTTGCTTTCAAGCACTTTTCCAGCGGGGTTGTGCCACACCCCTGGAGCGCTTGTGCCAGATAGCTGCGGGCATTGTCACTGGTTAATTGCGTGCCCGCATGTGTTTTGTCGTGTGCGGCGAGATACTGCGCATAGGTGAGAAGCATGTCGATCTCGCCATAGCCAAACACACGGCTGGAGGAGACCGAGCTGCCGCCAGGAGTGGTTCCTGTAAAGGCTCCGCTGTGTAAAGAGCAAATGGCTTGCATATCATCGCTCTTGCTAGCAGTTTTCAGCGAGAATTTTGCTGCCAGCCGCTGGGCATCGGGCTGTCCAGCGCAATCCTTAGACGAGTTCCCCTGGTGCTGATGGTCTGCGTTTGGTGTCTTGGTCGCGTTGGTTGAAGCGCTCACCGTATGAAACACGTGCTGGCCGGCAGGCGTTGCTGCGAAGACAGCGGTGGCTCCCCCAACCAGGACCACTCCAGACACTATTCCGGCCAATACCTTTACTGTTATGAAGCTACTAATTTTCATGAGACTTCCTCTTCAGGTAGTGATGGTTGTGTTCCCCTTTTTCGCTGTGCCGGGGTCATCTTCCCTGAAGGCAGGTTGCCGCTTCCGGCGCCTGGAGCAGCTTTTGCCTGGGTTTTCCCCTTCTTGGGTTAATAGTTGCTTCAGTCCGGCGATTGGTTATGGGCTATCCCAAGTTTTCTCGTTTTGCGAGTGAAACTCACTGAATCAGGCCGGGATCGCCCTTGACGGCTGAACTGGTATCATAGGTCAAGGTTACTCCGCTGCCGCTAAAGCCAACCTGGGCTGCCAGGAGTTCCCCATTGAAGTTATTGGCCCCTGAACCATGAAAGGTAATTCCACCATAGGGAACCAGGACAAAGCCATTGATGGATTGGCCGGAGCCATCCAGGTGTAAGCCTTCTGGCGGTGGGGTACTCGAACAATCGGTTGGAAGAGGCGCGGCAAAGGTGGTGTACAGGACGGTGCGTGGCACATACAGCGAACCTAATGTCCCCCAGCCATAGTAGTAGACATTTTTCTCGACCGGGTGCTTACTTGCTGTCGTCGCTTCTCCCCAGGCGTAGATGGAAGCCGAGGCGCTCGACTGGTAATGAAACTCAACATTGGTCATGAAGGTGATGCCAGCGTCGGATACTGTCGTTCCATTGGCCGGATTTGTCCAGGCGACCCCCAGGCTGCTCATATCGATGCTGGGCCCACTTCCAGCCGGCCAGTTTATTGCCCACCAGATGCCTGATGGGAAACACCCTCTGCTATAGGGGCATTGGCTGCCACCACCAAACGTATTCACCGGATGGGTTGTTTTTTGCGCTGTAAAGCCCAGGATTCCGGCTGAAACGGAGGGCGAGAGGGTGTACCAGGTGGTGGGGTCGCTCGCAGTGGCGCCGGCCATATCGACCCAATGGAGCCAGGGATAGGTAAGAGCAGGAGTGGGATCGGTGAGCGGATTCCCGTAGACGTTCTTCACCCACTGCCAGAAGTAATTGTTATAGTGCCCCTGGTACGCGGGGAAGTAACTCGTCTGGGTGACATCGGGAATTTGGGCGAGGATGCCGCTGAGGTCAACATTGTTGAGCAGATTGGGTGTTTTATTCACGACGAACCACATATCTACTGCATCGCCATTGCTGTAGCTGTTGCTGTAGAGCGGCGTGTTGCCCGCCGATCCCTGACCTGGGAGCGAATTGGTGTTATAGCCCAGATAAAAATCCCAATACGCTTCCTGATCAAACTCTGGGTAGTTGCCTGGAGGCGTATAGGCAGGAACGCCGCTGCCAGCGTTGTAAATGCTGGTATTGGGGTTGCCACTTGTATTAAGAGGATAGGTGACATCTGGCAGAGGAAATTGTTGGGGCGGCTGATTCTGACTGACGCCGCCGCTCGCGGTCAAGCCACTCCCCTGGAGCGTGCCAGAGGTGCCAAAGGTGCCTGTGACGTTGATTGTGCCACCGCTGGCCTTGGCGCTGCCATTGACGAAGATATTGCCAGTAATCGTGTCAGGATGGCCGCCGCCACCACCACTCAAAATGAGGTTGACGGTTGCATTGCTGCCAGTATAGGGTGGGCAGTTGACAAATACGGTATCGGCGTTTGGCTGGGCTGCGGACACTGCTGTTGCGGTGGCCGTGATGGTAAATGCGCTGAATCCGAGCACGCCGAGGACGAAAGGCGTCCAAGGCTCCTGGACAACGACACGGACGCCAGCAGCCCCGGTAGGAATCTGGTTGCCGGCCTGACTCCCGACGGCCCCATACGTGGTACTTGCCGTCTCATCGGTGTAGGTAGCGCTTGCCAGCGACGCCAGGGAATTGCCACTCGCGTTCACCGTAAGGTTGTACGCAGTGATATATTGCTTGATCGCCAGCAGCACCTGGCTATCGGCTCCGACCTGAT
>CAZFWN010000021.1:23964-25170 GCA_964522745.1 uncultured Ktedonobacterales bacterium | reverse complement strand
GCAGTGATATATTGCTTGATCGCCAGCAGCACCTGGCTATCGGCTCCGACCTGATTGCCACTGGAAATTTGTGCATCCATTTGTCGCGCGCCATTCAGCGCCGCTGCATCGGCGGCATTTTGAATCTGGCGCCGCTCGCTATAGGAGTAGCCGACATCGATAACCAGACCGAGCATTCCAATCATGACGGTCATCAACACTGCAACTATCACCAGGGTCTGACCCCGTTGGGTTCGTCGTCTGAGGCCAGTTCTCCTCATAGGGGGCAGCGGATGTTGTATTCTCTGCCATTTCATAGGCATGATCGTCCTTCTCTACAGATTGATTCTCTGATTCAGCTTGCTTCTGAACACAGGAGCCATCTCCTGTGTTCGTTGGATTCATTCAAACAGCATCGTGGTCTGGGCGACTGCCATCAGCCCATTGAGGGGGCCAAAGCCAGCGAGCAGGGTATCCGTATTCAGCGGATAATAAATAGCAACCGTCAGCGAGCCAGTGGTCGGCGGGATAGCACGTAATGTAGATTGGCAATTCTGGTATTCACGCGCATAAGAAAACCAGTCCTGATGACCGCTGAAACCGCTGGCATTCGGGCCAAAGATGGAATCGACCTGTAGTGAGTCGCTTTGAGTGCGACAGGCATCACCAGGGCTGATATAGATACCCGCCGTTGCCAGGGATGGGGTCGGTAGCCCATTCTGGGCATTGAGCGTGCCGGCCACCAGATATTGTGTGTCCAGACCAGAATCGAAAATGGGCACCACATCCCCTAAAATTGTTCCTGAGGTAGAGATATTTCCGGTAGGTTCGCGCTGGTGTTCTACCGCAATCGTGTAGCGAGCGATCTCACGTGAGAGATTAGAGATCGTGTTATAGAGCCAGACCAAGCGCCCAAACTCCAGGATGCCAATGATCACCGTCAGCAAGAGGAGAATCGTCAGAGCGAATTCAACGGTGGCCTGACCTCGCTGAATACGCCTCCAGGGGCTTGCTGCTGCCTGCTCGTCTTTTTGTGCTCTATTCAGGCGATACTTGTCTGACATTTCAGTCCCTCATTTATGGCGTTGGCGTTGGTGTCGGGTAAGAGTTTCCTGGCGCTGTTAAGATAGCTACTGAGACGGTGCGCTCAAGGGTAAGATAATTGTTAGGGCCGTTGAAGCCGGTGAGCAGGGGCGTCAGGAGGGTGAAGTTATAGGTTACTGTGAC
>CAZFWN010000021.1:0-23864 GCA_964522745.1 uncultured Ktedonobacterales bacterium | reverse complement strand
TGTCGTCGCAGGCGTTGCCAGCGGTGTTTGGAGCACACGGTTGATACAGATACCCTCCGCGTGCTGCCTGGCGCGCGGCTTCATAGGCAGCATTGCTGATCGCCTCATAGGCGTTGAAGACACGTCCCAGGTCAATAGCGCCCATGAGTACCAGCAGAAGGATTGGTAAAATGACGACCAACTCAACCAGTCCTTGCCCTCGGCTGCGCGCGTGTGCCGATCTATTTCTGCGGCCTCGCAGATACTGCAAGTGAGAATATTTCCACATACAAGCCACCCCTTCAGATGTGCAACAACAACATGCCTAGTAGGAAAGTTGCGATCTGGACCATTTAGTTATGGGATAGGGTGAGTGTATCTCATCCTGATTAAAAAGATGTTGCTGCCCCCCCAAACGGGCCATTTTGATTGCATTTCTGGCTGGCCGTAACTACACTGCTGTTAGCGCAACTATATTGGGAGAGGAACCCTTCTTCAAGGAGGCCAGCTTCGTCTATTCCCCAGCGAAGCGCCGTCGTCAATGATTGGTGGTCTCCGGGCTGCCGGGGTTTCCTCTGTTTTCTCCCCAGGTGTCCTGGGAGAGCAGGTATGTTGATGTTTTCGTGGCGGCATCATCAGGAAAGTCCTACACGCAATCAAGCTGAGCAGCGAACATTTGAAGGTCAGATTGACCTGGCGCGGCGCGGCGAACCAGAGGCGTTAAGTGCCCTCTATCGCCAGTTTCTCCCAGGGGTGTTTGGCTATATTGCTGCTCGCGTGCCAGACCGGACGACTGCGGAGGATCTGACCTCTGATGTGTTTTTAAAAATGGTTGAAGGGATCAGCCGCTTGCAAGCGACTGAGGAGGCAGGATTTGCCGCCTGGCTCTTTCAGATTGCGCGGATCACTGTAGCTGGATATTATCGCAAGCGTGAACACCAGCCGACCTCTGTGTCACTAACCTCTCTGTCATGGGATGAAGAAGACGAGGGTAGAGAAGCGTTCGTTCTCCCTGCCCACCACCCAGAGAGCGATCCTGTGCGGCGGGCAGAAGCACGCGATGAATGGAACGAAGTGGTCAGAGCAATCAATCTCCTGACAGAAGAACAGCGTCAGGTACTTATTGCCAGGTTGGTTGTGGGATATGATGTGACGACGGTGGCGCGCATGATTGGCAAACAGGCTAATGCAGTTAAAGCCTTACAATTTCGGGCACTGCAAAGCTTAAATCGCTTGCTTTATAGGGATTCTACTCCTCAACAGACGCTCTCCACCCGTTTTCGGCGGAAGGGAGAAAGATCATGAAGCCAGGCCCGGAGGAGTTCTATGACGAGCTTGAGCGGTATCTTGCGGATCAGCAGCAAGCACGTCAGCTGTTTAGAGCGCCTTCCTCCTCTGCTCTCCCGCATGCCGGCGATCCAGAGGTAGTGTCGCTTGCCCATCTGGCGCAGCGTTTGCAAGCGGCCCCAGCGCTTCAGGTTGATCCGGGGTTTGCCCGCCAGTTGGAAAGACGCATGCTGGCTCGCAATGCGGCTTTGCGCCCTCGCTTTCGGCGCTCCTCCTGGTGGGGCAGGCTCATGCCACGCCCACTGCGGACACATCCAGTGATTGCCCTTGCTCTCAGTCTGTGTGTGTTCTTTGTGGTGTTTGGAGGGGGCGTATTGGTGGCAGCGGCGCAGGTTGGCAACCCGAATAATCCACTCTATGCTCTCAAGCGCTGGGAGCAGCAGGTGCAACTCTCCTTTGCTGGTTCGCCGACAGACCAGGCAGCGCTTCATTTGCAATTTGCTCGTGACCGACTGAGTGCCCTCGGTAGCCTGGCCGATCCGGTCCATGCCCAGGCATATCGCCAGGCGCTTGCCGACTTTACTCAGCAAGTGAATACCGCTGCGCAAGAGATTACTGCGCTTCCTATCGGCACAGATCGAGATCAACTAAACAATGAGCTAACTACTTTGCAATCCCAGGCGCGCCAGACGTTGCGAGGATTTCTCATGCAGCTTGCTTTATCAGAGCGGTTGCTCACAACTAATGAATTGGGCCAACTTGGAGATAGCGTGCCACATCTAGGGCAGGTGCAGGTGGTCTTGCCGGCCCATCCAGGTGGGGTAGCATCCATCAGTATCAGCGGTGATGATCTTCAGCCCGGTGCGCAATTATTGGTCGATGGCCGACCTGTAGACGCAAGTGGCACCCTGCAAAACGGTGTCTACCTCTTTAGCGTGGACTGGCAAGGTCATCAGCATCCTCACAGTATTGGCATTCTGAATCCCGATGGAACTGCCACTCAAACCACCGCTATCAAGCTAGAAACCGCGAGCAGCAACGGCAATGGGAACGGCAACGGCAACGGCAATGGGAACGGCAACGGCAAGGGAGGGGGGCATGGAGGCGGTGGAAGCAATGGAGGGAAGGGGACAAAGCCGGCATCGCCGCAGTGAAAGTGTACATCTTTCCGAGATAGCAGGTCTCATTACTACCCTCTTGCAAAAAACATGCTCTCGATGTTACTATGCAAAGCGGCAGGGGTTATTTGTATGGGTAGGGGTTTCTAGCGACTTCACAGCCGCTCCTTCTGCCGGAGCATGGGAGAAGCGCGAGGAGACCCTTGCAAGTGGTTTGCCGCCTCACGCTGTGGTGTCAGGGTCGGTGCCCGGCAATGCGGCCTGGACCGTAGAAGAAGGAGACAGTATGCCAGACAAAGGGCCAACCGTTGTTGCCCATGAGACAGTGGAGCATCTCAGCGTCACTATTAACGAGATGCCTTCAACCATGCCTAAGCAGGAAACGGAAAAGTTTCAAAAAAACGCGAAGCACCTGATTGAAGACTTGAAGCTGGGATGCTGGCTCTGCCAGTTCCAACGACATCCACTGGGCGAAGGACCGCTGGAAGCGCATCACATGATCGAGTGGACCGAATGGGGAGATGTTGATCCGGCCATCGCCACAAAGCTGTTAGGCTGCCTTAACCTGCATAAGTATTCAGGCCAGCCGGTGTCGGACCCTGATGACCTGGCAAATCTGGTCGTCCTTCACCAATCTTGCCATCGTGGCCTGCCTGGGCAATCGAAAATCTCTGGCGCCCATAGCACCCCGATGCCCATCTGGTTCTCTCAGGGCGCTGCCAAAGACGGCGTTGAGATTGCCGGTGATGTCGATCACTTGCTTGATCGCATGGGGGCCAGCGGCAAAGCAGCGGCCTCTGCGCAGACAACTGACACCGTTGTTGGGCACGAGGTGGTTGAGCAGTTTACCGTCGTCATTGATGACCCGGCTCACCCACAGCGCAAAGAAACCGAAAAGTTTCGGCAGAACCGCGAGAAACTGCTCAAAGAAGCAAACTTCTGCTGGCTCTGTCAGTTCCAGTCCAAGCCGCTGGGCGAAGGGGTACTGGAAGCCCACCATATGGTCGAGTGGAGCGAGTGGGACGATGCCGATGCAGACCGAGTCACCAAGCTGGTTGGGCTGATTAAAGCGAACCCCTATTCCGGCCAGCCCGTTCACGACCCAGACGACATCGCTAACCTCGTCCTGCTGCATGAGACCTGCCATATCGGCAAGCCGGGCAAGGCCAATATGTCGGGCATTCATTTCACGCCGATGCCGGTCTGGCTTGCCCAGGGTGCAGCGAAGAAAGGACTTTCTATCACCAGGGATGTTGGCAATGCGCTGAGCAAGCTTGGCTCTCATGAGGCACCCCCTGCCTCTGCCGAGCCGCCGCCAGCTTCAGCGCCGCCTGAAGTGCATCGTCAGCATCGTCTGGCGGAGCATCGCCACGCCTTCTCGCTCTTTGGCTTCCGTTTCGGCTAGTATCTCCCAGGCTCCTGGCCGGCTCTCCCAGACCAGCCAGGAGCTTTCTGCTTCTTCGGGAGTTATCTGCCGGTGCCCTGGTTACGCCGCTTGATCCGCTGTTTCAGGCGCGGCGGCGTTGTCAGCGAGGAATGAATGCTGGCTGCTGATGTCTTCGCAGCATCCGGGTGCCGGGCGTGCCGGACATGCTGCGACTGGTGCAGCCTTTCCTGCCGTCGAAGCTCCTGGCGCACCACTTGCACGCCGAACTCGAACAAGAGGAAGGTCAGCAGCAGCGTGACAGCAGGATAGATGACCGGAATGGGATCGCCCCCAAAGAGGCTCTGATCAAGCTGGGTCGGCTGCCCAATGGTGAATGGATGGCCCTCTTTGCAAAACGTGTAGTGATCGTGCTGATCTGCCGTCAGCACCAGCGCCTGGCTGCCAGGGGCAGTATAGTATCGTCCTTCATGATAGGTGCAGGGCAGCACATTGAGTACCGTTGCTGGCACGCTGACCGTGATGCTGAGTATCAGGCACACGCCAAAGCTCACCAGCGCCCCGGCAAACCAGAACCAGGCCAGTCTGATCGCCTGAAACAGCCCTCTGCGGTGTTCCATCGTTCTTTCCCTGCCCTCGAACGGTCCTGGAGCCACGAGCTACTGCATTGCTCGGCCTCCCGCTTTCTTCTCTATTATATCATGCCTCAGCAGTAAACTGGCCGCGCGCTGTCCACTGCGCACCGCCCCTTCCATCGTGGCCGGCCAGCCAGTGTCCGTCCAGGCGCCCGCCAGCAGCAGGCCGGGCAGCGGCGTCTCGGCGGGCAGGCGATTTGCCAGGGAACCTGGCCGGGCAGAAAAGGTTGCCTGGCGCTCTTTGATGACCAGCGCGTGCGTGATCTGCGCTTCTCGCAGGGCCGGCAGAACGGCTTCGAGATCGCCACGCACCTGCGCGATGATCTGCTCGCGTGAGCGGTCCAGATAGCCATGCGCCGCGCTGATCGAGACTGTCAGGTATTGCCCGTCCTTCAGGTCCAACCCCAGGAGCGCCCCCTTATCGAAGACCCAATAGGTCTCCTGCTGTCCGATGACGGCAGCCAGCAATTCATCCAGCACCCTGCAGTCCAGCCAGAGGTTGACGCCGACAATCGGCGAGCTTTCCAGCCGGGCGGCGCGGGCAAAGAAAGGATGCGCTCGCCAGGTCTCCGGCAGCAGCCCAGCCAGCAGGTAATGCGGCAGGGCGACGATCACCCGGCGCGCCGTCAGCAGGTCGCCAGGGTCGGCGGTGCTGCCGACCAGCCGGACGCCGCTGATCTGTCTATTGGCTAGCTCGATGCCGGCGGCGCGGCAGCCCAGACGCACCTCCGCGCCGCGCTCGCGCAAATAGCGCGTGGCCGCCTCAGGGACCAGCTCGCTCAGCCCGACGGTGGCGTAGCCGATTCTGGCGCCATCTGCCCGGCGCAGCAGACCCTCCTGAAAGACCATCAGCGCCAGCCCCGCGCTGGCATGCTCGCAATCCTCATTCACCGTCGGCAGGGTGATCAGATTCCAGAGGTGTCTGATCGAGCGCTCGCTCTCGCCACGCGCCCGCAGCCAGTCGGCAAAGCTCTGATTATCATAGCGGATGCGCCCGCGCCTGCCGGCGCGCATGATGGCGAACAGTGTCCGCGCCGCCCGCAGCTTCTCGCGCCAGGAGAGCATCGGCAGCCGCAGAAACGAGGGCAGTAGGTGCAGCGGCGCCGGCAAGGGGAAGCCTGCCTCTTCCAATAGCGCCGATTTTAATCGATGGTGTGTTCTCGGCTCCTCGTCGGCAGTCAATATGGGTACGCGCATGCGAGGCTGCATATATGTCTGGCCGGCTACGCCCAGGCGGTGCAGGAAGGCGCGATAGGCCGTGCAGCAGCCCAGAAAGACATGCTGGCCGTTATCAACGGTCATGCCGGTTTGCTCGTCACGGAAGGACCATGTTTTGCCGCCAAGCGTGGGCCGAGCCTCCAGCAGCGTCACCGGCACGCCAGCTTCGGCCAGATCGCAGGCAGCCGCGATGCCGGCCAGCCCGCCGCCGATGACTACAACGCGGTTGTCAGTCCCAGGCATGATGCAAGCGCCTCATTGGTAAAGCTCCAGAACCAGAGCCAGGCTGTCAGTTGGGTCTTTTCCAGCGTCGAGAGGCTGATACGCTTCGTGAAGACATCGTAGTTTGCCGCCTCGATACGGTTCAGGATTTCCGTATAGAGACCCTGCAAGACGGCGGTACACATGCGCGAGCGCGGCGGCAGGAGTGGCAAAAGCCGGATGCCGCTGGCGAAATATTTGCGTGCCCGTCGTGCCTGATAGCGCATCAGTGTTCGGAACGGCTCGCTCAGTCGGCCCGCCAGGAGGTCTTCTTCGCTCACGCCAAAGTCGCGCAGGTCTTGCTGAGGGAGATAGATGCGCCCGCGCCCGGCATCCTCTTTGACGTCGCGCAGGATGTTGGTCAACTGCATAGCGATGCCCAGGTCCACCGCGAAGGTCTTGGCCTGCGGCTGGCGATAGCCGAAGATTTCCAGGCAGATCAGCCCAATCACCGAGGCGGCGCGATAACAATAGTCGCGCAGCTCGTCAAACGTCCGATAGCGGGAGACCTGGACATCCATTGCCATGCCCTCGATCAGCGCCTCAAAATAGGAGATGGGAATGGCATAGCGCCCTACCGCGTCGGCCAGCGCCACCGTCACCGGATCGCCTGGCGCCCCGGCATAGCACTGCTGCAACCGCCAGTACGCTCGCTCCAGCGACCGCAGCTTCTCCTCTTCGCTGGCCTGTGTATCTACCGCGTCATCGCACTGCCGGCTAAATGCATAGGCTGCGTAGATCGCCTGGCGTTTAGGTTCGGGCAGGGAGATAAAGCCATAATAGAAGTTTTTGGCCTCGCGTTTGGTGATCTGCTGACAGGTCTCATAGGCCGCATCGATACCAGGCGTGAGCCAATGTTCAGCGGTTGCCATTCATCCCTCCTCGTTCATCAGGTGTGCGCCCCAGCCTCGTCCTAGCCTGCTAAGGCAGGCTTCGTGGCGAAGCCTCCAGGCGCAAATTTATTCGCCAGTTACGCCTGGCGTGTGCAGCGCCACACGGGTCATCAGCCAGAGCTTCTGGCGGCGACTGAGCGTGGGCCGGTGAGTGAAGACATCGCAACCCTGACGCTCTATCGCTGCGAGTGTCTTGAGTCCTCCTAGCACAAACAGCGCCACCGCCCGGCGTGGCAGCGCAGGCAACTGCGCCAGCAGGGGCATGCCCTCGGCAAAGAGATCGCGGGTGCGCTGCACCTCAAAGGCCAGGAGCGCCTGGAAGGCCGGCGTGCAGCGGCCACGAGCCAGCGCCGCCTCGCTGTAGCCAAAGCGCGCCATATCCTGCTGCGGCAGGTAGATGCGCCCGCGCTCCTGATAATCACGGGCGACATCCTGCCAGAAGTTGGTCAGTTGCAGCGCTGTGCAGATGGCATCGGCATAGCCTTGCCGCGCGGCATCTCGATAGCCATAGAGCATAAGTACCAGGCGCCCCACCGGATTGGCCGACTGCTCGCAATACTCTAAGAGCGTCTCATAGGTGCGATAACGATGAACCAGTTGGTCCATGCGGTTGGCTTTAATCAGACTCAGAAACGGCTCCTGTGGCAAATCAAACTGCCGCACTGTCTCCTGAAGCGCCACCAGATAGGGATGCTGCGGCGTCTCGCCCTCGGCGAAGCAGCGGCGCAGATCGCGCTCCCAGGTATCCAGGCGCGCCAGGCGCTCCTCTGGCGTGAAGGCGCCCTCATCGCCCAGATCATCGGTCTGGCGGCAAAAGGCATAGACACTGCTGAAGTGCGGGCGCAGCCGGCGCGGCAGGAACCAGGAAAGCACACTGAAGTTTTCGTAATGGGTGGTTGCCAGATGTTTGCACTCGGCGAATGCCGCGTCGGGCGGAATTGTCGCTGCCATATGCTACTCCAGCTCATCCAGATAACGCCCCAGCGCCATCAGCGGGAAATAGACGCGATAGAGATGATACTTAATCATGAAGGCGCGTGGGAAGCCGGTGCCGGTGAAGGAGGGTTCTTCCCAGGCGCCATCCTCTCCATGCCGCGCCAAGAGATAACTGATGCCCCGCTCAATCGCCTGGGTGATGCGCGCGTCAGCCGCGCCGCCCTGTTTGACGGCCAGCAGCCCCAGCAGCGCCCAGGCCGTCTGCGAGGCGGTGGAGACGCCCGTGCCGCGCAGCTTCGGCTGCTCATACGAGGCGCAGGTTTCGCCCCAGCCGCCATCCGCCTGCTGCGCCTGCACCAGCCAGCGCGCCGCTTTCTGGATGTATGGCTGGCGCATCTCCTCGCCCAGCGCGCGCAGCGCCGGCAGCACCGCGCCTGTGCCATAGACATGATTGACACCCCAGCGGCCCCACCAGGATCCATCGGCATATTGCTCGCGCTTGAGATAGCGTATTGCCTCTTCAATCTGCGGGTGCTGCCTGGTCAGGCCAATCGTGCCGAACCATTCGAGGATATGCGCGGTCACATCTTCGCTGGGTGGATCGATCACCTCGCCAAAGTCGCAAAAGGGAATCTGGGTGATGGCCCGGCGCGTGTTATCCACATCAAAGGAGGCGAAGCCGCCGTTCTTGCTCTGCATGCCTATCAGCCACTCTGTCCCGCGCTCCAGTGAGATCCGCTGCGCCCGCACCTCTTCTGGCGGAAAGGCGATTCTGCGTAATGCCAGCAGCACCTCGGAGGTATCATCCGTATCGGGATACCAATCGTTCTGAAACTCAAACGCCCATCCGCCGGGGCGAGTTGTTTTGTTTTTGATCTGCCAATCGCCACCGGCAAAGATTTGCTCGCCCAGCAGCCAGCGTCCGGCTTGCAGCAGCGCTGGATGGTTGGGCGGTAGGCCGGAATCGAGCAGCGCCGTTGCCGCCAGACAGGTATCCCAGACAGGTGACATGCACGATTGCGTGCGGAAGGTGCGCTCATCCTCGATAGCGAAGTCCTCGAAGCCGCGCAGCCCTTTGGCGATGACCGGATCGCTGGCGGGCCGGCCCAGCACATGCAGCGCCAGCAGCGAATAAACCCAGGGCGGCTGAATGCCGCCCCAACTGCCATCGGCCTCCTGATGCGCCACAATCCAGTCCTCGCAGGCGCGTTTGGCCGCACGGCGCAGCGGCTTCCAGCGCGTCTGCTCCAGTCGGCGCAAGGCTTTGTCCGCGCCCAGGAAGAAACGCCGCCAACTGAGCAGCGGCGTTGGCCCGCGATCAGACATGCGCCAGTCGAAGCGGTCTGCTGGCTGGCAGAACAATTCGCTGACCTCCGCCGAGGGCGGCACCGGACGCGATGGGCGCTCGGTCAGCAGAATCAGGATGGGCACAATCGTGCCGCGCGCCCAACAGGCAAAATCATAGATATTGAAGGGAAACCAGGAGGGCAGAAAAATTAACTCCGGCGGCATGACTGGCAGCCCACGCCAGTCGTACTGTCCCAGCAGCGCCAGCCAGATTTTGGTGAAGATGCGCGCCTTAGGGATGCCGCCTTGTGCCAGGATAAACGCCCGCGCCTGCTGCATACAGGGCGCGTCGGGCGAGAGGCCGGCCAGCTTCAGCGCGAGGTAGGCTTCAATCGTTGTGCTGAGATCGCCCGGCGCGTCGTAATAGATGCCCCAGGTGCCATCCGGGCGCTGCTGCTCGCGCAGATAAGCGGCAATCTTCGCCCAGCGCTCCGGCTGCTCCACGCCCAGAAAGTGGGTGAGGAAGAGGTATTCCGCCGTGATGGTCACGTTGGATTCTAGCTCGCCCCACCACCAGCCCTCCGGGGCTTGTGCGCGCAGCAAATACGCCTGAGTGCGCGCTATCGCGGCCTGTACCGCCGCTCGCCGCTCGTCAGTCCGCGCTATCGGCTGGGCCAATGGTTGTTCTTTCTGCTCAAGCGCCATAGGTGTTTCCCTCCTAAACAGGCGATTAAAACTATGCCTTTTGGGCCTGCGGGCCACGAAATGCGCGCAGGCGGGTTAAGTCCGGGCGAGCCTTCGTCTCAGTCCGCGCAGGTAGATTTGGTGGCGGAACGCCAAAAAGCCGCGATCTTCAGTCGCCAGGCTCTTCCCCGCCTACCCTGCGGTGGGTGTGGCCGTTGACGCGTCTACGCCTGTGGTAGGCACATAGCCTTGGGCAAGAAACCAGGCGATAGCCCGCTTCAGCGCCTCCTCGATGGGCGTCTGCGGTAGGCCCAATTCGCGCACCGCCTTGCTCGCGTCGAAATACATGCAGCGGCTCGACATACGCACTCCATTGACGGGAATGCCTGGCTCGCGGCGCAGCAGCCGGCCCTCAATCAGTTCATCACTATAGGCAGCGGCATAGGCTACCCAGCGCGGCAGCCGGATGCGTGGCGGCTGCCGCCCGGTTAGCGTTGCCAGCAGACCCAGCATTTCTTGCAGCGAGAGATTGCGATGGCCCAGGATATAGCGCTCGCCCAGGCGCCCCCGTTCCAACGCCAGCACATGCCCTCTGGCGCAGTCCTCAACGGCGATCAAGTTCAGCCCGGTATTGACATAGGCGGGGATGCGCCCGCGCAGGAAATCGACGATGATGCGTCCCGTCGGCGTGGGCTTGACGTCGCCCGGCCCTACCGGCGTCGAGGGATTGACGATGACCAGCGGCAGCCCCTCGTCTCTTGCCAGCCAGAGCGCCTCGCGCTCGGCCAAGTATTTAGTGCGCTTATAGATGCCTGCCAGATGATGCGGGTCCAGCGGAGTCTCTTCGGTGCCAGGCGTGCCATCGGGCGGCAGGCCACAGGCCGCCACGCTGCTGGTGTAGACCACCCGGCGCACGCCCTGCTGGAGCGCCGCCAGCAGCAGATGGCGCGTGCCAATCAGATTGGTGGCATACATCGTCTTCTGGTCTGGCGCCCAGAGCCGGTAGTCCGCCGCGACATGCGCCAGCAGTTCGCAGCTGGTTAGCGCCTCGCGCAAGCTCTTGGGGTCGCGCAAATCGCCAGATACCACCTCCAGCCGGGGATCGAGTGGGTTGCGTGCCGGGCGCTCTGGCGTGCCAGGCCGCACCAGCGCCCGCACCTCATAGCCAGCCGTCAGCAGTTCGCGGGCTACATGGGAGCCGATAAAGCCGGTGGCGCCAGTGACGAGTACACGGGTCATGCTTCTACATCCTTCAGAAAGTTCAGGACAAAGCCGGTCAGGCTCTTCTGCGCCCGGCGCGCGTGCAGGCCCAGGCGCAGCATCCCGCCGCAGGCCAGCGGATGGCCCACCAGATAGCGACTCATCTCGGTCCTTTTGGTGCGCCCGAAGGCATCAATCAGCCCATCCAACACTGGCAGTGACTCGGTGAGCGGGTCCGAGACGGAGCGCACGGCCAGGAAGGGGACATCGGCCTCTCGCGCCAGAAGGCCCAGCCAATAGCTCTCCATATCGACGATAGCGCCGGTAAAGTTCCAACTGAGCCACTCCTTGACCTGGCGATGATTGGCGACACTGGGCACCGTCAGGCAGCCCCCACCGACGGGTCGCGCCCTCCAGTGCATTGCAGGCCAGCGCAGACCCCATCTGACCGGCATCTCTACGCGCAATGCGTGGGTTACCAGCCGCGTATCGCAATTGAGCAGCCCCACCGAGGGGGCTGGGCGCAGCGGCGAGGGCATCGTCAGCAGGGCCAGCAATTGCGAGCAGACCACCAGATCGCCTGCCCGCAGCCGCGCTGCCAGCGCGCCACAGAAGCCCAGCGACAGGACCGCCGAGGGGTGGTAGCGCTGCAAGACGATCTCTAGCGCCCGCTCGGCGCGTTGGCGGCCCATGCCGCTCTGCACCAGCACGCATTCTTGCCCGGCCAGCCAGCCCTCCTCAAACAACGCCTCGCCCGCCGTGAATGAGCCTGCCATCTTCATCTGCCGCCGGATACCAACCAGTTCACCTTCCAGCGCAGCCACCGCTGTAATCATGCACTGTCCCTCCATTGGGGCTGGCGGTTAAAACCGCGCCTCTTTGGCCTGCGTGCCACGAAGTCCGCCTGCGCGAATTAGCGACACGCCTCGTTTTCGTCTTAGCCCACGAAGGTGGGCTTTGTGGCGGAACTCCAAAGAGCCACGAATTTATTCGCCAGGGGGCTTATTGTCTATACCGGAGCCATGCCCTTCATCATGTCGAGCAGTTGTGTCGGATGGCGCAGAGCCTCAGTAATCGTCGAAGCCTCATAGCCACAGTGCATCATGCAGTTCGCACAGCGCGGGTCGCGTCCTGTGCCATATTTCTCCCAATCGGTAGTTTCAAGCAAGTCTTTGAAGCTGCCTGTATGTTTATCCGCAAGCATGTAGCATGGCGAGCGCCAGCCGGCGACGGTATACGTTGGGCTGCTCCAGGCGGTACAGCGGTAGTCGCGCTTGCCGCGCAGGAAGTCCAGAAAGAGCGGGTTGTTATACCAGTTCACCTTGCCTACCTGATCATAGACCTGCTGGAAGACTTGAATGGCCTGCTCACGCGGCAAGAAGACATTGTTGGTGACGGCCTGATAATCATAGGCGGGGGAAATGATGCAGCCCTCCACCTTGATTTCGTCGGTCAGGAAGCGCAGCAGCTCGATGATATTCTCTGGCTTGCTGTCCTTATAGATGGTGGTGTTGGTGCAGACGCGGTAGCCGCGTTCCAGCGCCGTTTTCATATTCGCCACTGCCTTATCCCACACGCCGGGCCGGTTGACCGACCAATCGTGCAGATCGCGCATGCCATCCAGATGCACGACAAAGGAGAACTGCTTGTGTGGCGCAATCTTCTTCATGCCGCGTTCCATCAGCAGCCCGTTGGTGCAGAGATAGATATAGCGGCCCTGCTTCGTTAGCCCATCGACGATCTCGTGAATCTGCGGGTGAATCAGCGGCTCGCCGCCGGGGATGGAAACAATCGGACAGTCAGCCTCCTCAGCGACCTTCAGGCATTCCTCGACGCTCAGCTTCTTATGAAACAGCGGGGCATACTCGCGGATGCGCCCGCAGCCAACGCACTCTAGATTGCAGAGTTCGAGCGGCTCCAGCATCAGCGTCATCGGAAATTTCTCGGTGCGCAGCAGCTTCTGCTTGAGCAGATACTTTGCCACCGACATATTTAAGCTCATTGGTCTGGACATGAATCCTCAAGCCTTTCCATCAATAGCGCCGTTCGGCCAGAAAACGGGCGAAGTCGGCAAACTCTATACGCGCCCAGACTGGCAGGTGTGCGCGTTCCAGCGCCAGCATGGCTCTGGAACACTGGTCTGCCAGCAGATCGCGCGACTGCTCTTGCGCCCGCGTGCGCTCCAGCACGCTCAGGGCAGCCGCCACTTCCGCCTCGCTGAGCGGGGCGCTCTCGCTCCGTTGATAGAGCGCCGCCAGCACCGCTTTGTCGTCGGGGCTGCTATGCTGGAGCGCGTAGATCACCGGCAGCGACTTCTTGCGCCGGCGCAGGTCAGCCGCTACCGCCTTGCCGGTCTCATCAGGCGTGCCCCAGATGCCCAGCAGATCATCGCCGATCTGAAAGGCCAGCCCCAACGCCCGCCCATACCAGCGCAGCTGGCTCACCAAGCCAGTATCGGCCCCCCCAAGCAGCGCGCCCACCTGCACTGCCACTTCAATCAGCGCGCCGGTCTTGCGCGCAATCATCGCCAGATATTCATCGACCGTCACATCCAGCCGCTGCTCGAAGGCCAGATCAAGATACTGGCCCTCCACCAGTCGCAGCGCTGCGGTGTTGAGCAGTTGCCAGATAGCAAGCACCATCTCAGTCGGATAGCCCTGCTCGCGCAAGCCTTCCACCGCGACACCACTCAGCGCAAAAGCCGCGTCGCCAGCGTTGATGGCCTGCGCCTGGCCCCAGAGCGCCCAGACCGTCGGGCGGTGATGGCGCTGCTGGTCGCCATCCTGAATATCATCATGAATAAGCGAGAAATTATGAAGCAATTCTAATGCCGCCGCTGCCGGCAGCGCTCGCTCCCAGGCGCCACCGACGGCCTCACAGGCCAAAAGGCAGAGTGTGGGGCGCACGGCCTTGCCCAGCGCGTGTGCGGCTGGCCGGCCATCGCGCTCCATCCAGCCGAAGTGATAGCGCAGCATGGCATAGAGGCCATCGGGCTTGCTCTCCAAAAAAAGCCGCACGCTTTGCTCAATCGCCGTGCGGTAACGCTCCAGGAGCGCAGGAGGTTCGAGTATTTTCATGGCGCAGCGCCTCCCATCAAAGAACCAGTGGTAGCATCCAGATGCCAGGCATGCAATTTATGTACCAAGCACAGCAGTATAGAGCAGGCGCCCAGACCGATGCTGCTCCGGCTGTTCATTCAGGAGATCAACGAGCGGGAGGCACATGGCCGTTCCGTCTCCCGTTTGCCTGCTGCTTCGGGAGTTCTGCCTGCCCGGTTACTTGCAGTACCACCTCGCGGGGGCGCGCGGAATCTAGCTCAATAAAGAAGATGCGCTGCCAGCGGCCCAGCAGCATCTGGCCCTGGCTGATGGGCACCGTTTCGCTGCTATTCAAGAGCAGGTGCAAACAATGGGCATGGGCATTGGGACATTCATCGACTTCCATATTGACGGTGCGGCGGCTGAAATCATTGTGCTGAAATGTTCCATCGGGTGGACAAAGCCGCGCCAGAAATGCCTCAATATCCTCTAGCAGCAATGGCTCATGTTCATTCATCTTAATGGCTGCCGTTGTATGGCGAGAGAAAATAAGGACGGACCCTTCGATCACGCCAGAGGCGCGCACTGCCGCCTCGACCTGTTCGGTAATATCGATGAGTTCTGGTCCGCGCTCGGTTTGAATGTGGAGAAGAGAAGTGCAACACTGGAACGCGCTCCCCAGCGGGAGAGCCGCTTGCAGGTCGCCGGGGACGACCATAGCCACGAAGGCAGCTCCTTTCCTGACGACAACAGACGTGCTATCAGCTCTGCTCTCAGCGGAGTGCTTGTTGTATCTCGCATACTCTATGCCTGCATTGCTGCCTGTTTCTGCTGAGGGGCTTGCGCGCAATGGTAAGCTAATGGCGGAGAAAACACGTGTGGTGGAGGGGATTCTGGGACTGAGGAGTGAGAGGCAATGTCACTACTAGATGATCTCTTGGATGCGAATAACGCGCTGCTCAAGCACGCGGCTAAGGAAGCGAGGCACGCCCTCAAAACCGGGCAATTCCTTGCCCAGCCTGATTATCTGCTCAAAGACCATCTCTTTTTCAAAACATATCTGACGCTGCGCGAGGTGGAGATTCGCGGCCTGCGCCTGCTGCATGAAATTACGGTGCTGGCCCAACTACTACAACGCGAGGAAGCCGCCCGCGAGATGGAGCAGCAGATGGAGCGCGCCCTCAAAGCGCAGGAACAGGGCAACGGTAAGAAAACGGTCATTCTGAACAAGAAAGACCTGAAAAAGCAAGACAAGGTCGTGACGAGGGATCGCAAGCTTGTCCAGGAGAGCATCGAAGACGTGGTGAAGTTCTTCCTGGCGCAGCACGAGAGCCTGGTGCAGACCGCGCAACTCTTCCAGCAGCTTGATCCTGGCCTGAAGCTGCTGCCGGGGCGCGCAGATCGCAGCATCTTGAAGCTCTACGCCCGCGCCGGAGGCAGCCAGGCCAGCCTGCTCAAGCGCGTGCGCGAAGAGATCATGGCGGCCCATCCGCTCGATGTTGCTGATGATCTACAAGAAGATCGCGGCCCCTTGCGCCACTATCTAACCGAGCTAAGCGATGCCCGCCGTGAGTTCTCCGGGTTTCTCCACGCGCATTTTCCTATGGTCGGCGCTCTCTAGCTCGACCACCGGAACTGCCGAAGGCGTCAGCGCTGGTGCGAGCAGAAAGCGCTCCAGCAGGGCCGCCACCGGCTCTGGGCATTCCAGAGCCGGATAGTGCCCGCAGCCCGGCAGAATTTCAAGCTGGCAGTGGGGGATCAGCCGGGCGGCGCGATGAGCCTGCACCACCGGGAGGGTACGGTCACGCGCCCCCCAGATCAGCAGCACCGGCTGCTGCATCAGGTGCAGCCGGTCCAGGGCGCTGACTGTCTGGCCGCTGATGTTCGACACCCCACGCAGCATATGCAGGAAGGCCCAGCGGCGATCAGCATTGGTTAAATCCAGCCATCCCTGCCGCATCTCGCGCTTGTGTGGCGCGGTTGGCTCGACATAGCCGAGCCGCTTTATCACGCGATCCCAGAATGGGCGCGTGACCAGATTCATCACTAGCGACGCGCCGGGCAGCGTAGGGGTGCGCAAGAGCCAGCGCAGTTCTCGGCCCATGCCGCCGGGTGCCAGCAGCCCCAGCCGTCCAACGCGATCAGGGTATTGTAATCTGGTGTGCATCGCCACGCCGCCCCCCAGCGAATGGCCGACGAAATGGGCCTGCTGGAGTCCTACGGCATCCATAAAGTAGCGCACATAGGTTGCCATCGCCCAGAGGCTGTAATCGATGCGCGGCGTATCCGAGCGGCCACAGCCGAACATATCGAGGGCAAAGACTTGAAAGTGTCGTACCAGCGCAGGCAGCACCGGCTGCCACGAACTGGCGGCCATCCCCAACCCATGCAGCAGAATGACCGGCTCACCCTCACCCCCGGTCACATACGCCATACGATGGCCCAGCACCGAAGCAACACGCTCGTACAAGACAGGCTCATCCATAAAAATAACTCTTTAACCCAAGCGAAACATCCTGCGTCTGGCCGCAGGTGGCCTGCCCAACCATTGGGGCGCTTGCTCTCCACCATATAGTATAGCAAAGGGAGAGAAGGGTTTTGTTATCTCCCTGTAAAATCTATATGCAAAAGGTGTGCCCGGCTGCGCGTGCTAGCCGCGCAGCGCGAGCGTGCTGAGCAGTTCGCCCATTGCCCAGGTCAGATCGCGCGCGCCCTGAGGCTGGCCGGTGTCGCGGTTGATCTGCTCGCTGAGCGTGCCATCCGTCGGCTGGTGGGCCAGCACAAAGCGCAGATAGCCATCGCCGCGCTTGCGCAGCGCCGGCAGCACCTCCATCAAGATGCGCTCGCTGCCCAGTTGATTGCCGACGCGCGCCACTTCATCACCCACCACCTGATTGAGATAGCGGGCCTGGCGCTCATCGGTCACGACAAACGGGCCAGCCGTTGCCAGCTTCTCCGCCAGCAGGTAGCAGAACTGCGCGCCCCAGAGCGTGACCAGCGGCCAGGGATTGCCCCCGGTTGAGCCAACCCCATCGTTAGCATCTTCGGGGAAGCGCCCCCAGCCCATCCCCATGTGTCCAGCCGCCTGCCAGGCGCGGTTGACGGCATAGTACGGCCCAAAGGCATCATCCAGCGCCATCACCGTCCCCAGCACCGCTGGATGCGTCAGGTTGAGAAAGTCATCGTTGGAGTCCCAGGCGGTGAGGATCGCTCCCAATGTGGCAACGTCCAGCCCGCTGATCTGCTCAAACCAGGGATTGGCCGGCTCACGACTGCTGACCAGATAGCCACGCGCCTGATCGATATATTGCACCAGTTCAGCCTCCAGGCGCCCGGCCTCCTCACGATAGCGCCGGCTATCCTCCTCTTCCGTCAGCACATTTGCCAACCTCGCCCCCGCTCGGAACGCCTTGCGCTTGAGCAGCAGTGCGTTGCAGATGCGCCCGTAGACAAACTCCCAGGAGTCGTAGCACGGTCCCTGGCCCTCAGGCGTCAGCAGATAATTGAGCAAAGCGCGAATCTGCGGATAGACCGGGCGTGGGTCCAGCAGCTTCATCATGGCGAGCGCGCTCAGCGCCGGGCCGTCGAGTTGTGGATTGCCATAGCCAGGGATCGGCTGCCCATCCACCGTATAGCGACTGACGCCCAGGTTCCCATACTGCTGGCAGAGCGTCAGAAAGCCAAGATAGCTGTTGATAGCCTCATTCATCTGCGCCGTATCAAGGCCAAACGGCGCCCGGCGCGACCAGTCGATCAGGTTAAGCAGGGTGTGTCCGGCATCGCGCTGCCAGACAAACCAGTAGTTTGGCTGGCCTGGCTGCTCGCCCTTCGCCGGCGAGGCCACAATGGCCCCATTGGGTTGTATATTGCGCAGCACGCGCACAAAGCAGGTGCTTGCCAGCGTCCGAATCATCTGCCCATCCAGTTCTGGCGCAGGTCGGGCCGCTGCTGGCAAGGTCTCGCGCTCTGGCACGCGCCCCAGGGACTTGACTAACCCTTGAAATAAGCCGCTGTCAAACGGCGCCGAAGTCGGCGGCGGGCCGCCCTGTGAGGTAGCGCGAAACTCCACCCCCGACTTTTCCTGAATCAGCGCTGTGCCATAGAGCGCCAGCAGCGCGTCGGTTCCTGCTGGCCCCGTCAGGCGCAAGGGCACTGCGCCCTGCCACGCCCCTGCCGGCGGGGACGCCTGCGGTACAAGCGGCGCGCCCTGCCCGACATAAAACGCATGGCTCCCTGGTGGGGGTGTTGCCCCACCGTCAGCCAGAACGATCAGACATTCGCTAGCAGGGATGCCCGCCTGGGCCATCACCTCGCTCGGCGGGATCGATTGCCCGGCAGGCAGCACCTGGGGATGTAGGCTCCACTCCACCCCGCTGTGTTCCAACTGGCGCCGCAGAAGGTCGCTGACTTCGCGTATGACCACCTGCGCGCCCTCGCTTTCAACCAGCAAGACGAGCTTGCCTACGACACCCTCGTGCAGCCTCTCGCCTTCCGCTACTGCTCCCGCATCCAGAATGAACAAGCGCGGCTCACCGATTAGCCGCATATCATGCCGGCCAGCCGGGGTTTCTGTCATATGTGCTGATGCCATTGCTGTACCCTCCTTGTTGCCTGTCGCGCCGCCAGAAAGGGCGGCACATCCACTGGCCGGCACGGTGGCTGGCGCTACAAGCGGATATGCTCTGATCCTTCCCTTTGCAATCTAAAGGCCACGAGTTCCCTTCAGGGAAGATATGGTATCGTATAAAAGATGATCGACCTGGCAGCAAGCTGTTTACCCGACACAAAGGAGTGGAATTCAATGGATGACCCGGTAACCCGCCATCGCACCGCACATGAAGACCTGGAAGCGCTGATCGCCCGTTTCTCCGATGAAGAACTGACCACGCCAGGCAAGATCGGCACATGGACCGTTAGTGAGGTAATGGCCCATCTCGCCGCGTGGGACACCTGGGCGCGGCGTGCCATTGAGGTGCGCCTCACCCGCGACGATCTGCCGGCTGAGATGAGTGAAGAGGCGCGCAACCCCGACCCCTTCAACGCCCGCGCTGCCGAAGCCTGGAAGGGATACACTGCCGCACAGGCTCGCGCGGCCTTCTCCCAAGCCTATGCCGATCTGGCGCATTTTCTGGAGACCACCCCGCACGATCAACTCTATCGACAGATTGCCCGGCCCAACGGCAAAACCACCTCGCCCGTCTCCACGCTCTCGGCCCTGGCGCATCACAGCAACGAACACCGCGCCCAACTCGAAAGTCTGCTGAACCAGTAAACAGCGGGATGAGCAAAGATTGGTCTATGCCTGTAGCGCTGGCATCTTGCCGGCGCTGCCCCATTATTGAGCAAAATCGTCCAGGTTGCAAACTCACAGAACAGAAGTTCGTATGGTACAATATCTCTAGAGCGAGAAGTCAGGCGAGAACCTGTCACCTTTTTGGGAACAGGGGGTGTTGATGATGAGCCAGGAGCAACAGGCAACCGAAACGATGCCACCACCAGCGGAAGAAGCACACGAACAACTCTCAGATTTTTGTCCCAGGTATCACCACGCGATGGAGTTGATTGGTCGTCGCTGGACCGGCGCCATCCTGCGTGTTTTAATCAACGGCCCGCATCGCTTCAACGCCTTGCTGGCTGCCGTCCCCGGCCTGTCTGACCGGCTGCTCAGCGAACGGCTGCGCGAGCTTGAAGTGGAGGGTCTGGTGGATCGTCATGTCCTACCCGGCCCGCCGGTGAGAGTCGAATATGAACTCACCGAGCGCGGCCACGATCTTGAGCAGGTCATTCGCTCCATCTCTACCTGGGCCGAGCGCTGGCTGCCGCCGCCTCAGCAATCATAACGGGCGCTCGTTTACACGTCGGCACAGGGGCCGGCGCTACAAGCAACCCGTAGCGCCGGCCCCTGTGCCGACTCGCCGATCAGAGCGTGGCAACATCCAACTCATCGATTACCTCGACCACCCCTGGGATACGATTGGCAACTTCCTCCGCGTTCTCGGCATCCTCCACATCGGGTACTTGCCCGCGCAGGATCGCTACGCCGCGCTGCACCAGCACCTCGATGCGCAAATCCGTTGTCGTGGCATCCTCGCGCAGTTCCCGGCGAATGGCGTCAGCCAGCGCCTCATCTCCAGGCTGGTTGTCCTCTGCCGAGCGCTCCACGCCGGTATCCTCGAACGAGGAGGGCGCGAAGCCGCCGGCCACCTCTAGCGTGCCCTGGTCATTCACCCGAATCGCTGGATCGGTTGGTGGAAAAAACGAGTATGCCAGCCATCGGAGCGACGGGGTCAATGGCATGTAATGTGCGGCCAACCACTCATCACGGGCACCCTCTTGTGAGCAGGCACCACCCGGCCAAGCGAAAGGAAGCAGCAGAATAGGAGGAAACAACCGATGGCAATGGAGCGCTGGAACCCATTCCAGGACGTGTTCAGTTTGCGCGATGCAATAGACCGGCTGATGCAAGAGAGTTTTATACGCCCCGGCAGTCTCTTGGGCTTCTCCGGCCAGACATCGCTTCCACTGGACGTGGCTGAAAACGAGAACGGCTTTGTAGTACACGCCTCATTGCCAGGCGTGAAACCCGAAGATATGCAGATTATGGTGCAAGGAGACATGCTGACGATTCGCGGAGAGATGAAGGTTGAAGAGGAGCGCAAAGACCAACAGTGGATTCTGCATGAGCAGCGCAGCGGGGCGTTTCAGCGCTCTGTGCGCTTGCCGGCGCAGATCAATGCTGATCAGGTTCAGGCCACCTTCGAGAACGGCATCCTGACCCTGACGCTGCCCAAGAGCGAAGCTGCCAGAGCCAGGCATATCAGGATTGGCACTCAGACCGGCGCGGGAGCCTTGCCGCAGACTGAAACCACGCAGGGCGCTCCCTTGCCAGGCCGCACCGACCAGATCGAGGGACGGCCTACCGTCGCTCAGCAGGGCCAGACGCAAGAACAGGCAACCACGCAATCCTGGCAGGATCGCGTTGGCGAGTCCTCGATGGAGTCCTTCCCGGCCAGCGATTCGCCCTCCTGGCAGTCCGAGCAGTTGTAACGACCTGCCGCACTCTAGAAAGGGCAAGGCGCGCCTTGCCCTCACGCCATCTCCAGGGCCAGGAGGCTTTCGGCTCGGTGCTGATGATACGCCTCCGGCCAGGGGATGTCGAGCCGTTCCCAGGTCAGGCCGGCATCCGCCGAGCGATAGACGCCATGATTATTGGCGGCATAGAAGACGCCCGGCTCGGCGTCGTCTGCTGCAAGCGTAGAGGCGAGCATCCCGCGTGAGGCTGGCAAGCCTTGTTGTACCTGCTGCCAGGCGCCTCCACGTGTGCGGCGGTAGAGGGCCGATGCGGCGCTTGCCGGTGTGTGGGCCTGCTGTGGTCCATCCGCCGCTGAAACGATCAGCGTCTCAGCATCGGCGGGGTTAACGGCCAGCCCCCAGAGATAGTGGTGCTGCAAGCCCACGCCGGCGCGTGTCCAGGTGGTCCCTCCATCGTGGCTCTCGACAAAGCCCTGGCCTGGTTGCATGAAGCCATCCCCGGCGGCAGAGTAGATCAGCCCTGGCGTTTGCCGGGGCAGGCCGAGTGTATGCGTGTCGAATGGTCCGTCTGGCCGGCGATCCTCCCAGGTCTGGCCGCTGTCGAAGCTGCGCACCAGGGCGCCCGCCTCGATAGCCACATACAGGGCGCCGGCATGATGTGGGTCCAGACCAATGGCGCGGACGTGGCTGGTATATGGTCTCGGTGGGAAGCTCCAGGTGGGCGCTGAGGGCAGCGCGAGCAGGCCCGCAAGCTCCTGCCAGGTGGCACCGCCATCTTCGGAGCGATAGAGCGCGCTCGGCTCGGTGCCGGCATAGACGACGCCCCACTCACCGGCGCGCTCAAGCCGGCTGACAGCCACCGACATCAGTTGGGATGAGCGAATGCCTTCCCCCACAGGTTGCCAGGAACGGCCTGCATCTCTGCTGCGCCAGAGGCCACGTCCAAATGTTCCGCAGTAGAGGTGTTCAGGCCGGAGGGGATCGGCGGCCAAGCATTGGGCAGGCAGCCCTTCAAGCTGCCGCTGGGCCTCCCAGCGCCCATTCTGCCGTTGCAGCATCAGCAGCGCATCAGACAGAGCAACAAAGATACTTATCATAACAATCCTCCTTCAAGAGCGCGCATGTGTGCAATCGAAGAGTTGCCCGGCAGTGCCAGAAGAACTCCACTGCTGACGCGGCACCGGCGCGCACTGCGTCTTGACCCAGCGAGTAAGACTGGTATTCAGCACCCTTCCGCCGAATCCTGGCGCGAACTGCCACAGCGTTTGAATGATCTCTCGCTGTTGCGGCGGCAGTTGCTCTATCTGCGCCGGGGTCAGCCCAGGTAGTAGATTTGTCGGCAGCAGAAAGAAGCGCACCTTCCCCTCTTTCACTTTTTGTGCCAGCGCCTCTGGAGTCAGGATAGGATCGCCGCCCATGAAGCCGCCCAGCGCCATCACCGGCTGATCCGTCTTCAGGATAATCGGTGCGGCCTGTATGGCGTTCAGCGTTGCCACCAGGAAGGTTGTATGCTCCTGGTGGCTTTTCAGATAATGTAGCAGCTTGGGGTCCACGCCAGCAAGGCTCCTGGTGGCGGCTGCAAATAGACCATTCTGGCCCGCTGGCCCGGCCTGGGGCAGCAGGCCGCTGCCCTGCTCTATCGCTGCCACGCTCCAGATGGTGGGCGCGAGCGCGAGCATGCACAGGCCGAGCGCCAATGCCACCACAGCCGGCGCGAGCCGACGCTGCCGAAGCGCGCTGATCGGGCCGTTCCTGGTGGATTGCGCTGCGCGGCTTATCGCCAGGACGCCGGCGCAGGCGAGACACAACACGATGAGCAGCGGCGCCAGCCAGGGCACCCAGGTGGGCGCGCTGGCGAGTAGATGGACCTGCACAAGCGCGGTGATGAGGAGGGCTGCCGGCAGCAGCCACCCGCGCCAGCCAGGACGGCGAAAATCCGCCCAGAGCTGTACAAGCCCAATACCCACCAGCGCGCTGATCGCTGGCGCCAGCATGACCAGATAGTAGGCGTGGATGAAGCCTGCGATGCTAAAGAAGATGGCCTGAGTGAGCAACCAGCAGCCCCATAGGATTACGGCCTGCTGTTCGCGGCCAGGTCTGGCTGGTCGCCAGGCACGCCAGCCTGCCGGCGCGCGTGGGCGGAATCTCAGGCAAAGCGCTAGCAGACCAATCCCGGCCAGCGGCAGCAGCCAGCTTATCTGCCCACCCAACCGCTGGCTGAGCAGGCGGAGTGGGCCAGGGGCACCCGCATCGATCATACTGAACCTGTCGGCAAAGGAACTGAGCGCATGAGCAGCCGCAGGCGATCTGGTGCCTATCCGCAGGAAGCCGGTGAGGCGATCCAATCCGTTATAGCCCAGGGCCAATTGGATTTCTGAATTGGCAGTGCTTGAGCCAACATAGGGCCGCTGGCTGGCCGGCGTGAGATCAACCACCAGCGCCCAGGAGAGCGAAAGTGCCACCAGCACACCTCCGGCCAGCGCGAGGTGGGCGATGCGCGTGTGCCAGCGGTGCGGGGCCGCGCAGAGATAGACGAGCGCGAAAGCGGGCACCACCAGATATGCCTGGAGCATTTTGATGTTGAACCCCAGGCCAACCAGCGCTGCGCACAGCAGCAGCCAGCGCAGATGGCCGGTCTCGGCGGCGAGACTGGCGGCCCAGGCTGCCAGCAGCACGGTCAGCACAAGGAGGCTATCTACCGTGTTATCGCGGTTGGTGGCGACGCTGATCGGGGTGAGCGCGAGCGCCAGGCCGGCAATCAATCCAGCGGGGATGCCAAAGACGCGGCGCACTAGATGATAGAGCAGGAGGACGGAGCCAATCCCGGCCAGCGCCTGCGGAAGCAGCAGGCTCCATCCCTGAAAGCCAAAGAGTTTCGCGCTTGCGGCCTGCATCCAGAGACCGAGCGGTGG
>CAZFWN010000020.1:41148-54387 GCA_964522745.1 uncultured Ktedonobacterales bacterium | reverse complement strand
TTGGATCGACCTGCTTGACGGCCTGATAGCCCGGTTTCAGCACCAGATCAACATATTGCTGCGGGGTGCCGTTCCAGGTATGCGGCGCGTAATCCGGCTCGTTCCACATTTCCCAAAAGTGGATTTTGCCCTTGTAGCGCGTGACGGCGGCGGTCACAAAATCGCCAAAATACTGCGCCGACTGTGGGGGGCTATTCGGCCCGCCATTTGTGGAGGCTGTGACGCCGCTGGCCCAATCGGGGCTATAAAGCACCTGGGGCACTAACTGAATGTTGGCGGCAGATGTTAGTTGAACAATCAGGTCCATGCGACCCCACTGATAGCCGCTCCAGTTGGGGTTGCGCGCTGTCGTGCTATCATAGTTGGCGCCGCCGGGCATGGTTGGCGCGACAAAGGGCCAGACCAGTTCCGGGCGGAAGAGCTTGACCCCTAGCTCTTGCATCAGGCTAATCTGTTTGCCCAACGTCTGCGCGTTCTGCCCATCGCCCCACCAGCTATCTGGCTGGGGATGGTTGGGCCAGCGCCACCACTGATAGGCAGGATTGTCCGTCAACCCTTTGGCCGGGAGATTCGCCGAGGGAGCAGGGGCGCTGCCGGTGGTTGCCGTTGATGAGGGCGCAGGCGTCACGGCGCCGGCCTGCGGCGCCCCCGACGCAGGGCTGCCGCTGGCACCGGCTCGCGCCAGCAGAAAGATCAGCGGCGAGATGAGCAGACCAAGCACGATAGCCAGGCTCAGCATTGAGGCAAACCACTTCAACTGACCCCGTCCATCCTGGACGGTCTCACCTTTGACATAACGCCAGAAGCGAGCCAATCGCGTTCTGAACGATTGCATAGAAATCGTTCCTTTCAGGGTGGTAGCCTGGTATACAGGTTAGCTGATTAACGTGGCGGTGGCTCGCCGATCAGGCGAGCATAGCGCGCAACCACACGGGGCGTAACATTGATCAGACGTTTTGAATCGCCGCCTTGTGCCACAAAGTTGGCAATCGCGCGCAGACCGCCTGCGCGCTCCCAGATCGGGCCGGTAAAGGCCCAGAGACAGGTATCGAGTGTGCCCACCAGCCAGCCGGGACGTTTTGCCGCCAGCAGCCGGCGCTCGGCACGCCGCAGATCATCGACGCTGTTGATCGTCTCAAAGGGCGTCCAGCCATCCCACTGCCCAACGGTATAGTTCAGCGCGATAAAGTCTGCATCCTGGTACAGCACCGTTGGCGGCTGCCCAAAGCCGGCCTTGCTGAACAGATAGCGCAGCCCCGCGCCGCGCACCGCCTCAATGACCTCTTTGCGTATCGGGCCGGGCTGAAAAAACTCATAGGGTCGATAGGGCGCCAGCAGCTTGCCCAGCCCGCGCTCGCGCGCCCAATCGCCCAACCGCCTTTTGAGTCCTGGCGGCGCGGCTGGCGCGGCCTGGGCCTGTGCTTCCTCTTCCTCATCAGATGCGGGCGGCGCGGCGGCCCCATTTCCTGTGGGCGAATGATAGCGCAATTGGAGGAACGGCGCGGGCCGCTGAAATTTGGGCGTTACCGGCAGCTTCGGCGCCGGCAATGGCAGCATCTCCGGGTCCATCGTCGCCCACCAGCCCTGCGGGCACCACGCCTGGGGAATGCCCAGCCGGTCCAGTTCTTGCTGGCTCGCCTGCAAATACGCCGCCAGGCGCCCGGCGGGCATGCGCGACTCAATGGACGCGCCCAGCCCGCAGCTTGCCAGCAGCACCTCCAGATGCGGGAAGACGCCGCCGCGCTCTAATGGCACGCGCAGCAGTTCCAGCGCCTCTGGCTGATATTCCAGCGCGGATGTCGTCAGCGCCAGCCCGCCTTTCATCCGGCTGAGCATGACCAGATCGATCACACGCGGCAGATTCTCCAGTTCGCGGATCATGCCCGTCCAGAACAGCACCGAGACCAGCACGCGCCCTTCACGCGCCCAGATGCGCAACTGCTCGTCATCCGGCTCGGCCTCAAAGACGCTCGCCCCCCACTCCTGCCGGCTGGAAGCCGGCGCTACAAGTGAGGGCACCCCCAGCCCCGCCCCTGCCGGCAAGGATGCCGGCGCTACGGACGGTGGCCGGCTGGAAGCCGGCGCTACAGGTGCGGTCCACTGATAGCCGACCACGCGCAGCACGGGGAAAGGCGGGCGATTGGGGTCGATAAGTTGAAAGGCCAGCCCCAGCGAGGAGAGCGCAAAAAAATCGCCATCCTCATACTGCCGGCCCAGCACCGCTGTCTTACTCTGGCGCAGTTCATTCTCTAGCCGCCGGATAATTTCTTGCTGCGGCTTGCTGTAGATCGCCAGCCGCCGCTCGCGCCAGGCATCCGGCAGCCAGGCCGCTACCGCCGTTGGGTCGGCCAGAATCCAGCCGCCGCTGCACTGCTCCAGCCAGCGGCGCGCCACGCGCTCCGTGATGGAGGCAAAGGTATCGCCCGGCTCAAGCGCATCCAGCGCGCCAGCCATTTCCAGACCGGCAGCATCGGCGAATAAATTCGCCGCTAAGGGCGTTCCGCCGCCAAGTCCCTCTTCAGGGACTCCCCCCACCCCCATAGGCGCCGCCTCCCCGCCGGCGGCTGCGCAGATGCCTGCTGCCATTTCCTTTACCCTTTGCACGCCCTTCTTGCCAACATAGAGCGTGTGCAGCTTGCGCACGCCAGCGGTTGCGAGCCGGGGCAGGTCATCCTCGCGCAGCGTACTGATCTCCAGGCCCAGGGCACGCCGCCCGGCGATTTCCGGGTAGAGATAGGCATCGATGCCGGCCAGATCGCGCCGGGGCTGCGCGTCAATGACGATGGCCGTCTCTGGGAGCGGCTGGCCCAGCACCTCAAAGGCGCGCAGATAGGTTTCGGCAAAGCCAGAGACGGCAAATCGCGGCACGCCAAGCTGATCCAACGCCGGAGCAAAGGCCACCGGCCCATCGGTCAACACGACTGCCTCAAAGCGATGCAGCAGCAGATACAGACGCTCGTGGTGGTGCGCGCCGGTCATTGTGCCGCCGGTCAGATAGCCCGGCGGCATCCAGGCCGGGTCGCCGCCGCCGTAGTGTTCGCCCAGCCGATAGGCATCATAATAGACCTCAAAGCACCAGCCGGCAGCTTCGGCAGCCCAGGCCAGCGTTGCCGCGATGGCGTTCTTTGCAGGGTTGGTTTCAGCGGTGAGATAGAGTAAAAGTTTGGGTTTCATCTAAGACTTCCGCGCGATTGCCAGGAACCATTTTGGAAAGATGGGCAGCGGGCCGTAGCGGCGCTCGCCACTAATCGCAAAGCCAGCCGCGCGCAGCCAGCCCAGAAACGCTGCGCGGCGCATATGATGCACAATGCTGGCCCATTCCGGCAAGACCCCGCCGTGCCGCAGCGTTCCCAGCCAGCGCTTTGGGCGCTTGCCCACATAGCGCGGATAGAAGAAGACCCAGAACGGCACGCTGTTGGAGGCATCGATCAGCGCCGCGCTGCCCGGCTTCAGCACGCGATACAATTCGCGCACGGCGGCCTGCGGGTCCGTTAGATGCACCAGCAGATCGAGGCAGACGATCAGATCGAAGCTGGCATCTTCAAACGGCAGCGGCTTGGAGGCATCGACGACGCTGGTGGTAAAGCGCTCTGCCGGCACCTTCGCCTCCTGGGCCGAGGCTTGCGCCTGCGCCAGCATCGCCTCGGAGATGTCGCACAAGTCCACCTGATAGCGCGCTGCCAGCGGCACGGCGATGCGCCCCATGCCGCCGCCAATGTCCAGCACGCGGGCATTCTGCTTGCCGGCCAGGAGTTCTTCTGCCAGCTTCAGCACCTCGACGCGCTTTTGCGCGTAGATATGCCGAAAGGGATTTTGCCGCTCTTCCGGGCGAAAATGGCCGACGTATTCGCCGGTCTGAAAGATTGTGCGCTCATGTGTGGCGCTCATGATTTCACCTCTACTGACTCTTGCTCCTGCCTGGTTGTGGTAAGTTTCCCAACTTTCCCAACTTTCCTAGCTTCTCCCGTGTTCCCAGCAGCAGATAAAACATCCTTTAGCTCACGCCGCACGCGGCTAAGGAATTGCTCGTGATAGTCTGCCAGACGCGCCGCCATCGCGTCAATGCCAAACTCCTCCACCCGGCGGTGCGCGCCCTGGCCGACCTGCTCCAAGAGCGCCGGATCGGCCAGGGTTTTCAGCAGCGTGCTGGCAAGGCCCGGCGCGTCGCCCGGCTCGACCAGAAAGCCGCTGACGCCATCCTCGATCACTTCTTCAAAGCCGCAGCGCCGCGTTGCTACCACAGGTCGGCTAAGCTGCATGGCCTCCAGGCAGGTATTCGCCAGATTCTCCCAGAGTGAGGGCAAAACAACTAATCGAGCGGATTTGATGATCGGGAAGAGGGCTTGTTGCGGGAGACGATTCAAGAAGATCAGACGATCCGCGTGTTCGGGATTCATGGCGCGAATGGCCTCGCGCATCGAGCCGCCGCGATAGGAGAGATCATCGCCGACAAAGACGGCTTTGAGATTCGGGTGCGCGCTCAGGACGGCAGGCAAGGCCGCGCCAAGCACCTGCACGCCTTTGCGCTCCTCCAGCCGCCCGAAATAGAGCAGATAGTCAATGCCTTGCAGGGCTTCGGGCAGTGGGCCATCGGAGTTGGCGCGCACTGGCGCGGGGTCCATGCCGGTTGGCACAACGGTGACGCGCTCCGGCGCGATGTGCCAGCCCTGGCAGACAATATCGGCCAGCGCCTGCGTGGGCGAGATGATGCCGGCGCTGCGGCGCGTCTGCGCCCGCTCCATCAGGCGAAAGACCAGCCCGCGCAGACCATACTGCGAGTTTTGATTGAGGCGCTCGACCAGAAAGAGCGGCGTCGCCAGGCGCGTGACCAATGGGGCGCGCCGGCCTGGCATTAGCGCGTACCAGAACGCCTCGCCGCCCCACTCGCACGCCTGCACGACATCGAAGCGGCCCGGAATGCCGGCAATCGTTTTGGCGACCAGCCGCGCGTGCGCCAATGCCTGCAACTCGCGTGGCTTGATGCGCGGCTCCTGAAAGCGATGCACCTGCACGCCGTTTTCTTCGTAGTCGGCGCCTGGCTTCCAGGCCGCCGTGACCACATGCACCTCGTGGCCCAGCCGCGCCAGCGCCGCCGCCGTTTTATGCGTATAGCTCGCAATGCCGCCGATATGGGTCTCCGGCGGATATTCACGCGAGATCAGACAAATTCTCATTGATTAACCAGCCCCTTCATCAGCCCGATAATCTGCTCCGCATTCTTGCGCGCATCGAAGCGATCCAGCACGCTGGCGCGGGCGCGCTCGCCCATCGCCTGGCGCAGTGACTCATCTCCCAGCAGCCGATCCAGCCCGGCGGCCAGCGCCGCGCCCTCTTGCGACTCAATCAAAAAGCCTTCCTGCCCATCAGTGACAATATCCGGCACGCCGCCAACGTTGGTGGTGATGACTGGCAGACCCGTTGCCATCGCCTCAATCGAGGCTACGCCAAAACAGTCCGCCAGCGTTGGCAGCACAAAGATATGGCTCTCACGATAGAGCTGCATCAGCGTTGGGTCGTTGGCCTCCAGCCCGGTGTAGAGATGCAGCCCCGGCGCTCTCTGCTCCAGCGCCGGCGGCGTGCGCGTCACCAGATGCAGCTCGCAGCGTCCCTGGCCCTGCTGCAAAAACCAGTCCAGCAGCAGCGGCCCCCCCTTGCGCTCGAAATCGCCGCCGACGAATAAGATGCGTGGCAGCCCGCCGGAAGCCGCCTGGCTCGCCTCGCGCACGCCGGCGGACGGCGGTGCCCACTGCTCCACATCGACCCCCGGCGGCACGACGATGATCTTCTCCGGTAGCACACCATAATCGCGCATCAGCGAGGCTTTGGTCCAGTTCGACCAGGGAAGCAGCAACCGCGCCGAGCGAAACACATCGGTGACGACCCGATGCTTATAGCGATTCAGCGCCGAATCTTTGGGCAGCGGGTGATGGTAAAACTCGCCCATGAGATCGAACTGATGAGGCGTCACATCCGTGACGATCACGCTGGGCACGCGGCGCATCGATCCGCGCACAAAGGTGCAGAGCGCCTGGCTGTTGAACAGTACGGCGTCATACGGCCCCTGGCTCAGCCCCTGGCGCACCTGCGATGCTGCCCGCGCCACGCCCTTGACGCCGCCCGGCACGAGCGGCAGCCGCTCGATCCAGCCGCCCGGCTCGTGATAAGTGACTTCCGCCCAGGTGGGCTGCACACTGGCGTCCTGCTCGACGTAGCGGCGAAAATTGCGGTAGCCGGTGATATGCCCCAGCACTTGCTGCATCAGAAAACCAAAACGGTACACCTTATTTCACCGCCACCCCGCGCGCGGCGGCTTCAGCCAGCGCCTCTTTCTTGCCTGGCACCAGCGGCCCCAGCACCTTCTTATACTTGACGCTGGTAATCTTATAAATCGTCGCCGGCTTGAGTACCTGGCGCCGCTTGAGATTGGCGGGCAAGCCCTTGAGCGCGTCGCGGTAGGCCCGGAAGAATTCCGTCATCGCCCGATATTTTACCGCCTGTTTGAAATTACGCCCCAGATTGAGGACCGTCTTGACCGTCATCAGCGGCACGGGAAAATATTTGACGGTATACCAGAATTCATTGCGGAACTCAAAATAGAGCCGCCCATCCGAGCGATACCAGCGGTTGGTCTTCAAGCGCTGCGCGGCCTTGTGGATAAAGGTGACCTCCGGCCAGTACATGACGCGATAGCCGGCGTCGGTGATGCGCGCCGCCAGATCGCGCCCCTCGGCGGCGATAAAGAAATCTTCGGCATAGCCGCCCACGCCCAGCACGACCTCTTTGCGCGCCGCTGCGGCGCCCTCGGCAAACTTAAAGGCCGTCTCAAATTCAGTGTGCAGGTAGTGTTCTTCATCATAACCGTGCTGGGTCCACCACCACCAGGGCTGACCAGTGGTCACATCATATTGCAGGCCGCTGACGATGCCCAGGTCCGGCTCGGCGGCAAACTTGCGGGCAAACTTTTCCAGCGCCCGATCTTCCGGCACCGTGTCGCTGTCGAGAAACAGGACGATCTCGCCCTTCGCCTCGCGCATGCCCAGGTTGCGCGCCACCACCGGCCCTTTATTTTCAGGCAAGCTGAAGAGCCGCGTGGATGGATAATAGTCGCGCACCATCTGCGGCACCGGCTCGGTGGAAGCATTATCGACGACCAGCACCTCATAGCGATCATAGGTCTGGCGCTGCAACTGCTGGAGCGTATCCTTCAGGTCTTCACAGCGATTCCAGACTGGGATAATGACCGAGATAAACGGGAGCTTCTCCGCTTCCGCAACACCCTTACTCATAGCTTGAGCCTCCCTGGAAAACGAGCGATACTGATGCCTGGCGGCGGACCAGCGGCGTGCGCAGGCCGCGCCAGAGTCCCTTGAGTTGATAGAGCAGCGCGTTGGCGCCGAGCGGGCGCCGTCCGCGCACCCCATTGCGCAAAACATCCCAGGCGCGCCCGCCGAGATCGCTGAGCAGCAGCAGCAGCGCAAATCCGTTGCCGGCGCGCACCTGCTTGGCATACATCGCGCCGATGCCCAGCGACGCGCCCTTCATCAGCGCCGAGGCCGACGACCAGGGGCGGAAGCCATAATGCACTACCCGCGCCCGCGCCGTGTGATAGACGCTGATGCCCTGGCGCACTGCGCGCAAGACATAATCAACATCTTCTGCCGATTTCAGCGGCGCGCCGGCCCCCAGCAGTTCATCAAATGGGCCGACGCGCTCCCAGGCGGCGCGGCGCAGAGCCATATTGGCGCCCATACCCCACTGCCCGGCGCCGGCAAACATGCGCCGGCGCGTCAGCGGCCCTTCGGTGGCTTTGAAGCCCGGCAGATAGCCCTGCGATGGGTCATGCTCGGCGCAGGCCACATGCCCGAAGACTATCCCGGCCTCTGGATGCGCGGCAAAGGTCGCTTGCAGCGCGGCCAGCCAGCCAGGCTCAGCCGTGCAATCATCGTCGGTAAAAGCAATCAGCATGCCACGAGCGACACGCAGCCCGGCATTGCGCGCAGCAGACAGCCCAACCGATGCCTCGCGCAGATAGCGCAGCCGTTTATCGCCTGCCAGCAGCGGTGCCAGCACCTGCTCAACGGCATCGCTGCGCCCCTGGTCGATCACCAGCACCTCTGCCGAGCCATCTACTGGCGCGTCCTCCAGAATGCTGCGCACCGTCGGCAGCAGGCTATCGCCCCGGTCACGAGTACAGATAAGAATGGAAATATCGGGCGTTGCCGCCCGATCTCGCTGGTTCATTGGTTGTTCCATAAGTTGTTTATTTCAAGCTGGCACGTAAAACGGCCAGTGTATTGATTCATGATACCGGCTTTATTCCAGGGGCCGGCAGCGCGCGCTTCACACCCAGCTTGCGCAGGACTTTGTTGCCCACCATGCCGAGCATCATAAAATCTTCGCGGGGCAGCGCGCCCATCGCCAGACCGGCCACCAGATAGATGGCTGTGCCAGTCAAAATGGGGATGCCAATAAAATAGCTGCGCGTAAACCACATACCCAGCGCCATCAGTCCCGCCGCCGCACACGATTTTACCATACTGACCACATTGCTCCACCCCAGCACGCCACGCGGCAGCAGCGCGACGGCGATGATGGTCATCAGGGCTTCAGTTGCCAGCAGCGCCAGCGCGGCGCCAAAGGCTCCATTGCCATGTGTGTTTTGATAAAAAGTAATCAATACAAAGTTGATAATTGGGTTGAGTACGCAGGCTCCGGCCATCACCTTTGTCCAGGCCACCTGCCGGTCAGCCGCCACCAGAAATTGATTGACCAGAATATTCAGATAGGTAGGCACCAGCGTCGCAGCCAGCACCACCATAATGGGGATCGATGGGATAAACTCCTGGCCGTAGAGCATCAGGATGAGTTGCCGGGCGAGCAGCATCCCGCCTACAGAGACCGGCAGGCTAAAGCAGGTCAGCAGGTTGAAGCTGCGCCGGGCCATCTGGATCATCTCGCGTGGCGCTTTCTTAAACGAGCGCGCCATTGCCGGGAACAAGGCCGTGCTGAGAATCACCGGGATAAACAGCAGCGTGGAAAACAATTTCGTGGGAACGCTGTACCAGCCGACGACCCTGGTGTTGGTCATATAGGACAACATGATCGAGTCAACATACAGATAGATAGTCAGGAAGATGCCGGTAGCCCAGAACGGCAGCCCGCCCACTACCAGATAGCGCACCAATTTGTAATCGAAGTGCAGGTGAATGCTCCCACCGGCGCGCCGCCACCAGATCACATTCATGAAGAGGACCACCAGCGAAGCCACCGCGCTCACCAGGCTCACCAGAATGATGCCCCGCCCGACCAGCACCAACCCGACGCTGACAAACGAGACAATCGCCTTGCTGATAATGTCGCTAAAGGAGTTATATTTCATCTTCTCGATGGCCTGGAAGCCGGCCTGGAAGGGGCCGGTAAGCAACTGCAAGACCATGCCAATCGAGAGGATATAAATCACGATCTGCGTGTGCAAGGGATAGGGCAAGGCCAGGACGGCGATGATGAGCATGCACGGCAGCGCCAGCAGCATCCTGGTCACCAGGGCGACACCCACCATCTCAGCAGCTTTAGAATGATCGCGCGACATATCGCGCACCATCAGCGTTCCCATGCCGAGCGCGGCGAGCGTGCTTCCTACAGTGGTCCAGGCGCTGGCAAGGCCCAATTCGCCCCAGCCAACCGGGCCGACCCGGCGGGGCACATAGACGGTAAACAGAATCGTGAGCGCCCAGGTGGTAAACTGGCCCACAAATAAGACAGCCGTATTTTTTAAGATCAGGCTTTTCGCTTTTGATTGCATGACAGCCTCCAACGTCTCCCATCTGCAATGAACGCAGCTCCCTGCGCGCTAGACTTTTCCGTGCCAGCAGTATCGAGAACTGGCGGCGCTTCCCCTGCTCAGAGCGCTCGCAGATAAGGAGACGAGCGGTCGTATCTCTGGCCCAGATACTACTACAAACAGAGGCGAGGCGAGTGAGTAACAAATGAGAAGAATTTCCCATTGCTTTCTCACCCAGCTTAGTATAGTCTGAACAAGCCACAAATCGGTTGACATCATGTTGAGAAGTGGTTAAGATACGAAACCTGCTGGCGCAAATTTCCCAGCCCAAAGAGCGGTTGGGCGCGTACTTGCTATTTCTTAACCCGGTCTATTGCATCTCAACAAGGTCGCAACCTGTTCACCCCTGCATCGTGATATGCTTCTGCTATCCTTTATGCTAAGTAGGCACAGAAATCGCTAAGGAAGAGTATGGGGCTGGCTGCCTCACCTTTCTTCGACAAATAACTGGATTGGGTGGAATATCTGGTGAGCGAAACAAACACGCCAGCAATACATACAACTGAGAACAATCAACACGCCAGCGCCCCGCAGGGCGCGCCGGCCAGCCGGCCACTGCCAGAGGCGGCCTCGATCCGGCGCATCCTGGTGACGGCCTACGGGCATATCGCTGATGTGCTGCCCTCCGGGCCGGCGCTGCACGCCCTGCGCGAAACCTATCCGCAGGCGCGTATCACGGTGCTGGCCGTTCGCTATGTCAAAGAGATGCTCGAAGCCTGCCCCTATGTCGATGAGGTGCTGATCTTCGAGGACTTCAAACATAAAGGCTCCCGCCGGGGCAAGATCGAGCAATTGCTCACATTGGCTCAACTGACGCCGCGCCTCTATGGCCGTTTCGATATGGTTTTGGTCCTGCATGCCCGTTCGCGCTTTCTCTCCCGGCTCGCCTGGCTCAGTGGCGCAAAGGTTCGCGCCGGCTTCCTGGATGTCGCCTCGCCCAGAATGCTGACCCACCCGGCGCGCCCTTTCGAGGGCATCGCCTCGTTCCGCGACGAGAACCGCCGCGTGCTGGAGGCGGTGGGTATCACCAGCATGTCTGAGTCGCTGGAACTTTGGCCGTCGCCCCGCGATCAGGAGGTCGTCAGCACCTTCTTGAAGGAACACCAGATCGCCGATGATGATGTTCTCATTGGCCTGCATCCCGGCTCGCACTGGACCTGCCAGCAATGGAAGGCCCAGGAGTGGGCCAGCGTAGCCAATGAGTTGGTCGCTCGCTACAAGGCACGCATTATCATCACCGGCACTGACGACGAGCGCGAACTGGCGGAAGCGATCATCAGCCAGATGACAGCAAAGGAAGTTCCACCGATTGATGCAACCGGGCGCACCAGCATCTTGCAGTTCGCCGCCTTGCTTGCACGGATGAATCTGCTGATCTGTGTGAACAGCGCCGCCTCGCAGGTGGGGCTAGCCGTCGGCACGCCGACGCTGAATCTGGTGGGCTACGAAAATCCCGTCTGGACGGCCCCGCTCAAGACGGAGCCGATGACCATCATTCGTGGCTGCGACGACTCCAACGCGGTGGAATATTGGTGCCCCTATCATGTCTGGGGCCGTTTGAGCCAGTGCCATCGCGCCGAGTGCGTAGGTATCGGCGGACTCTCCTTGATTACCCCGGCAATGGTATTACGGCAGGTAGAGCGTCAGTTCAAGTCCAGGCGCAGCATGAAGCAGCCGGCCACTCAATAGGCAAAGAAGCCTTCTATCGCGTAGCGACGAAGAGCAGTTGTTCGTTACTATTTATAGCGGCTGTTTCTTGTTTATCATGATTGCCTGCATTTTTCATGTGGGAGAAGGAGTCTGTGTAGTGAACCCTCATCGCACTCGCTCTGCCTGGGGGGTGCGCGCTGTTTTGGCCGCCGCCGTCGCCATCTTTACTTTGTTGATGATGGTCGAGGGAGCCGCCGCCAATAGCAGCCTTACCCAGCCACAGCAGAGCTACGCACCAAATGCCGGGCACGGCTGCGCCAGCCGGTTTAGCGTCTCGCCAACCGCTGGCCCAATTGGCACCAAGATTACTATCAGTGGCACCCGCTGGCCGGCGGACCAGCAGGTGGGTATCTATTTTGTCGATTCCTCGCGCCATCTGCACCCCTATAACCTGGGCGCACCAGGGGTATTGAAAGATGGCTCCTGGCGGCTAACCATTGCTATTCCTGCCAACATCACCTATGCGCCCCAAGGAGATGAGGGCACCGGGGCGCCCGTCACACAAAATGTAACGACTGGCAATTATCTTATCTACGCGGCCACTGGTGACCCCAACGGCTTTAGCATCAATCAGGTCTGCCCGGCAAAATTCGCGGTGACTAACGGCCCTCTCGCTGCCGGCACCGGCCCAGGCAACACCACCCCTGGCAGTTCGCTGCTGTGGGTTGACATCGGCCTTGGCTTGCTGGCACTCCTCCTGGTGGCAATCGTCACCATCTTCGCGGTGCGCCGCTGGAACCGCCGCAAGGCCGGAACCATCACAGCAGCCGTTCTCCTGGTACTGGCTGTTGGTGGCGTGCTGGTCGCCGTCAGCGCGCTCAGCGCTCATCCGGCAAGCGCCACCTCTGCCTTGCCCGCTGGAGGCACCATCCTCTATTCCGATGATTTTGAGTCCGACACCATCGGCTCAGTACCCGTCGGCTGGACTCCTGAGGTCGGCACCAACTGGTCGGTTCAGCTTGATGGCACGCAAGTCCTTCAGCAAGGAAACTCCAACACCAGCACGCTCTACGGCATCTATGCCGGAAGCTCCAGTTGGACCGACTATACTGTTTCGGCAAGCGTCAAGCCGGGTGCAGGCAGCACGGGCTACGGCACCAGTGTTATCGCCATCGATGGGCGGCATCACGATATTAACAACTTCTATACCTTGCTGGTGAAAAACGGCAACGCCTGGTATCTGGGCAAGAAGGTCAACGGCACCTTCACCTCCCTTGCCAGCGGCAGCACCAGCTACAACACCACCACCTGGTATACCTGGACGCTCACGATGACGGGCAATACCATCAGCGCGGGCATCAACGGCACCACCCTGGCAACCGTCACCGATGGCGCCTTCACCTCTGGCAATATCAGCTTCGTGACGCGCGCGCAGTCCGAGTTTGATAACGTTGTGGTGACCTGGACTGGCAGCGGCCCAACGCCAACGCCAACGAACACGGTGGCGCCAACCTCAACCAATACGCCGACGCCAACCGCAACGGCCACCAATACGCCGACACCAACCGCAACGGCCACCAATACGCCAACCGCAACGGCTACCAATACGCCTGGCCCAACACCAACGGACACTCCGACGCCGAGCGCCACGAACACACCGACGCCAACGGCGACGGCTACCAATACACCGACACCAACCGCAACGGCCACCAATACGCCAACGGCGACGGCTACCAATACACCGACGC
>CAZFWN010000020.1:15347-41048 GCA_964522745.1 uncultured Ktedonobacterales bacterium | reverse complement strand
CCAACCGCAACGGCCACCAATACGCCAACGGCGACGGCTACCAATACACCGACGCCAACGGCCACCGCTACCAACACGCCAACCGCAACGGCCACCAACACGCCAACGCCCAATCCCTCCGGGATTGGCACGATCAGCGGCCTGGTGACGGACCCATCGGGCGCGGGGCTGACTGGCGCGCAGGTTTCGACCCTGCCGGCCACGATCACAACAACCACCGATAGCAACGGCAACTACACCCTGGCAAATATCCCGGCGGGCACCTATAGTGTCATCGTCACCGCCAGCGGGTATAATGCCACCTATGTCGGCAACATCGTTGTAACCAACGCCAACACGACAACGGCCAACCCGTCGTTCCAGCCAGCGACTTCGCCGGCGATCCCAGGCTACACCTCAATGGATACCTACTTCCGGCCCGATCAGACCGGCTGGAATCCAGCATCCGACGGCAACACCTGGCTCGACGACAGCGCCCGCTACACCGGCGCCTCGGCCTCGATCAAAGGCAATCAAGGCTTCATCGATACCTTCACTGCCGCAACTGACCGCGATGAGTGGATGGGCGCAACCTACACCGATGAGCAGATCTCTGCCGACTTCGAGGTACTTCAGTTTGGTCAGGACGCCTTCCAGCATGGCGCGCGGCTGCTGAGTCGTGTCACTGATGGACATCATTTCATTGATTACGCCATCAACTACGCGACCTCGACGTTGCAGCTCTGGGTCAACAACAACGAGAACTGGTGGATGATGAGCCAGGTCAGCGTGCCAAAGTTCAACACCGGCCAGTGGTATCATGCCAAACTGCTGTCGGTTGGCACGATGTCCTATGGTAAGGTTTGGGCCTATGGCACCCAGGAACCCAACTGGATGATCTCTGGCAGCCAGGGTGGGGCACTGCCGTCCGGCATGGGTGGCACGCGCTCGACCTTCTGCGACATCTACTGGGCCAACTTCACGGTCCAGGGCGTGACGACTATCAGCGGCAAAGTGACCACTTCGGGCGGCACAGCAATTGCAGGAGCCACCGTCACCGATGGCACGAACACCGCTACTACCGACTCGAATGGGAACTATATCCTGATTGAGCCAAATACCAGCGCGAGCTACACGGTGACGGCCTCGGCCACCGGACACAACAACGCGAGCCAGAACGTCACCACGACCAATCAAACCCATGTCACGGCCAACTTCACGTTGACGTGATCGCATTGACAACGGCGCTCACTGTCTGAGAGTGCCGGCGCCTGGCAGCAGGTGGCACAGCAAGGTCGCTGGCAAGGTCATGGTAGACCATGTTGCGCCACCTATCGCGCCAGGCGCCGGTACTTCTCTTGTTAAGAAATCGTTGGAAAAGAGTTAATACAGAACAGAGGGTACACCCGAGAGGGCTATAAGACCTAGAAACGGTGAGGGAGAAGAGGAATGACACTGCAAATCGCACAGACCAATGACGGACACTCCAATAAGCAAATTCAGGGCGTTTTTAATGAGGCCGCATCGTACTATCAAAATCTCCGCTGGTTTAAGACCCGGCTGACCCGGCTGGAATATGCCCAGACCGAGGCCGCCTTGCTGGCGGAGTTGCAGCCGCGCCAGGATGGCCGCTATCTGGAGATCGGCTGTGGGCCGGGCACATGGACCAAGCCGGTGGCCTCCCGCGCCGCCGAGGTCATCGCGCTCGACATCTCGGAAAATATGCTGGAGCAGGCCAAAAAATATGTTGGCGAGGCCGGCAAGGTGACCTATGTACATGGTGACGCCGCCGAATATCAGCCGGAAGGGCAATTGACCGGCCTGTTTAGCTTCCGCGTGCTGGAATATGTCAAGGGCTGGCAGGACGTCCTCACCCGCGCCTCCGCGCATGTGGAGTCTGGCGGGCGGGTGACCATCTGCACCAAGACGCCGTTCTCGATCTATCGCGGCACTGGCCGCGAGCGCTGGTTCACTACCGGCGTGCGCCGGGCACTCGGCAAGCTCAAGCGCCGCATCACCCGCCAGCCAGAACCATCGCATGACCTGGATTTCTGGCAGAAATATATCTCGCCGCGCGACATGCAGCGCGTGCTGGCCGCCGCTGGCTTCAGCGATTTCCGCCTGGTGCCGGCCATCTACGGTCTGCCCATCTTTATGCGTGGCACCTGCCAGTATCCCATTGTGCCCTCCTTCCTGGAGCGCCCCTTTATGTGGGCTTTTGAGCAGGGCCGCAAACTGGCGACCAAATCTCCCGCCTGGCTGCGCCGGATGAGCCTCTTCTACTCCGAAGCCTATGTGCTGAGCGCTACCAAGCGATAAGATGGGTAATCACTATCGTATCGGCTTTATCATGGAGCAGAACCTGGGGCACGGCACGCACTATCGCAATCTGCTGCGCTATGTGGCGGAGGATGGGCGTGTCGCCCCAGTCTGGATGCCTATTCATTTTGAAGCCACCGGCCTGCTGCGCGCGCTGCCTCTGGTGCGCAGCAATTGGTCGGCGCGGGCCAGCCTGCTGGCCCGCCAGGCGGCGCAGCGAGCGCGCCGAGATGGCGCGTTTGACGCGCTGTTCTTTCATACTCAGGTCACAGCGCTCCTGGCCGGGTCGCTGATGCGCGCCATCCCAACTATCATCTCGCTCGATGCCACGCCGATCAACTATGATACAGTTGGGCAGTTCTATGGGCACAGCAGCGGCGGTGCGCTGGAACGGCTGAAGTTTCGCGCCAACGTCCGCGCCTTCCGTCAGGCCGCCGGGCTGGTCAGTTGGTGCCAGTGGGCCAAAGATTCGCTCATCAACGACTACGGCGTCCCCGCAGAAAAGATTACGGTCATTCCGCCCGGCGTCGATCTGGCCCTCTGGCCGCACCGCGCTCAACCACGTACCGCCAGCAGCGACGCGCAGCAGCGCGTCAAACTGCTCTTTGTCGGTGGCGATTTCAAGCGCAAGGGGGGAGACATCCTGCTGGAATGCTTCCAGCGTCATTTCCAAGAGCGCTGCGAACTGCATCTGGTGACACAGGAAGCGGTGCCCCAGGGGCCGAATCTGTTCGTTTATAACGGGGTGAAACCCAACAGCGACACGCTGACCCGGCTGTTCGCCGAGGCAGACATCTTTGTCTTCCCCACGCTGGCCGACTGCGCGCCGGTGGCCGTGACCGAGGCAATGGCCGCCTCGCTGCCGGTCATCTCTACCCGCGTGGGCGCCATCCCAGAGGCCGTGCAGCAGGGCAAAACCGGCCTGCTGACGGATGCCGGCGACGGCGACCAGTTGCGCCAGGCGCTGGAGACGCTGCTGGCGCATCCCCAGCAGCGGCTGGAGATGGGCCAGATGGGAAGGCGGGTCGTAGAAGCAGAATATGACGCCGGAAACAATGCCCGGCGCTTATTAGATGTGATCACAGCGGCGGCGCACCAGCCGCAGAAGCGCTAGAGAGAGAAAGAAGAAGCGATGCGCGTCCTTATCACCGGCGGGGCCGGATTCATTGGCAGTCATCTGGTTGATCGCCTGCTGACAGCGCGAGGCACCGATCACGATCCGGCCTTTGAGATCGTGGTGCTGGATAACCTGCGTCGCGGCAGCCACGCGCATCTTGAACCCCATCTTTCGGCTGGCCGCGTATCACTCCTCGAAGGCGACATCCGCGACGAGCGCGCCCTGCGCGAGGCGATGCGTGGTGTGGAGATCGTCTTTCACCTGGCCGCGCAAGCAAATGTCATTGGATCAGAAGCGGATCGTGACTATGCCTTTATGACCAACGTGGTCGGCACCTACACGGTACTCAAAGTGGCTGAGGCTGCCGGCGCGCGCCGCGTCATCTTTAGCTCTTCACGCGAGGTCTATGGCGAAGCCAAGACCTTTCCGGTACATGAAGACGCGCCGCTGGCGCCCAAAAACGCCTATGGCGCCAGCAAAGTTGCCGGCGAGATGTATCTGCGCGTCGCCCAGGCGCGCAACGCCCTGGAAACCGTCATCCTCAGGCTGGCAAATGCCTATGGCCCACGCGACAGCGAGCGCGTTATCCCACTCTGGATTGATCGCGCCCGGCGTGGCGAGGAGTTGCTGCTCTATGGCGGCGATCAGGTGATTGATTTTGTCTGGGTGGGCGATATTGCCGAAGCCTTCGCGCTGGCGGCGCTGGCGGATCGCCAGGTGATCGCCGGCCAAACGATCAACGTTGGCACCGGCGTGGGCACGCCGATTGACGAGCTGGCCCAACGGATTTTGGACCTGAGCGGCTCGCCCGGCGGTATGCGCCAGTTGCCGGCGCGGGGCGTGGAAGTGCGCCGCTTCATCGCTGACCCTGGCCGACTGAAGACCATCCTGGGCCTGGAGCCTGAGCCGCCCCTGGCCCATCTGCCTGAGATGCTCGCGCCGTCAGAATAGTAGACTATATGAAAACAATTGACCAACTTCTGTTTGCGGATACCACGCCGGCATCACCGGACCAGGCCGCCCAAGCTGCCGAGCAGCCAGCGCACGCCATAAAGGCAAGCGTTGCGCCGCAGCACACGCCGGCGCGGCGGACGCTGCTCGTCATCGAGGCCGATGTCCAGCCAGAAATGCAGCAGCAGATCGCCGCCGGGCGCTATCCACGCAAGGATTATTTCGCGCTGGCCCGCGCCCTCCAGGCCGACATCCTGGACTGGCCCTCCACACAGGAGACGGCGCTGAGCCGCCTGCTGGCGCGCAGCGCCGGCAAGGCCGTCGCGCAGGCGTGGCTGGCCTTCCGCCTGCGCCGACACTATCAGGTTCTCTACAGCGACAGCGAGCGCGTGGGCATCCCGCTGGCGATCCTGCTCAAGCTGACCCGCTCGCGCACGCGGCACATGATGCTCGCGCATATCGTCTCGCCCTGGAAGAAGCGCCTCTGGTTTCGCTGGGCGCGTATTTATTCCCACATTGACAAGATACTCTGTCACTCCAGCCTACAGCGCCAGATCATGATCGATCAGATCAAGATTCCTGCCGAGAAGATCGCCCTGATCCCCTACCAGGCTGACGAGCATTTCTGGCGCCCGATGACGGCTGAGGAAGCGCAAGCCGCTCTGGGCGACGACCAACAGGCCGCAACGCCGGCACAGCCGCTCATTTCCAGCGTTGGCCTGGAGTTCCGCGACTATCCCACGCTGGTTGAGGCCGTGCGCGGCATGGACGTGCAGGTGGAGATCGCCGCCGCCAGCTTCTGGTCAGACCATCGCGGCATCAGCGCCAGCGAGACCCTGCCGCCCAACGTTCACGTCAGCGCGCACAAATACCTGAGCCTCCGCCATCTGTACGCTGCCTCGCGCTTTATCGTCGTCCCGCTGCAAGATGTGCCCAACCAGGCCGGTATCACCGTCATTCTGGAAGCAATGGCGATGGGCAAAGCCGTGATCGTCAGCGGCGCCAGGGGCCAGAGCGACACCGTGCGAGACCGACGCAACAACGGCTATGGGCGCATCCAGCGCACCGTCCTGCCCGGCTTCCTCGAAGCGCCAGGCGTCCCAGAGGAACTCAAGCGTCTGCCCACCGGCTTCTACGTTCAGCCGGGCGACCCCGACGAACTACGCAAGGCCATCGCCTATCTGCTGGCACATCCCGATCTGGCCGACGAACTCGGTCGCAATGGCCGTCGCGTCGTTGAAGAACTCATGGGCCTGGACGCCTTCGTCGAGCGCGTCGTCCACCTCATCCACCAGGGCTGAGCAGAGTAGCAGAGCGGACGAGAGGGCGCGTCGAACATCATCATTGTTCGGCGCGCCCTCTCGTCCGCAACATCTCCCCGGCCAGTTCTGGTTAATAGGCGCCCCGGCGGCTCAGCACAGCGGGGATCGTCAGCAGGATCAGCTTGACATCATACCAGAATGATTGCTGTTGGATATATTCGATGTCCATCTGGACCATTTGATCGAAGGTGACCCGGCTGCGCCCGCGCACCTGCCAGAGTCCGGTGATGCCTGGAAGGGTATCCAGCCGTTTCAGGTGCCAGGATTGATAGAGGCCAACTTCATAGGGAATGGGTGGGCGTGGCCCCACCAGGCTCATTTCGCCGCGCAGCACATTGAGCAACTGTGGCAATTCATCGATGCTGCTCCGACGCAGCAGATAACCCAGCGGGGTGATACGTGGATCGCGGGGCACGCCAGAGCCTTTATGCTTGGGCAGATGGGTTGCATCCATCGGCACGCCTTCTTTGGTCTGCTCTGCTACTACCAGCGCGCCATCTACCTTACCAGTTGCCCGCTCCCCTCGTAAAAACTGCTCATACGCCTCGCGGTGCAGCCGGTCATCGCTGTTGACATACATCGAGCGAAATTTATACATCTTAAAGTGGCGACCACCAAAGCCGACGCGCTCCTGGCGGAAAAACACTGGCCCCTTTGAGGTCAGGCGAATCAATACCGCCACCGCCAACAGAACCGGCGACAGCAGCAGCAAACCCACTGCTGCCAGTGCCGAGTCCAGCAGACGCTTTACCAGAAAATAACCAGGCCGGCCCTTTGCGCGTACCACTGCCTGCCAGGGGCGCACCTGTCCGCCTTCGCCCAAGGCCGCCACCGCCGCCATCCGGTTCAGTTCTTCCACAATGGGCGAGGCCGCAGGCCGCTCAGCACCAGCTTCGCCGGCAGATGCCGAATCAAGCACCGTTGGGCCTGAAGAGCGCCGGCCTGGCTCGTTCAACGAACTCCGATAGGGACGCTCTACAAATTCTTCATGCACCATCTAAAAGCCTCTTCCTACTACCACCGATGTTGGCTAGTATCTTTGCTTGGTATAAGCATACGCCCTCTACCAGCACAATCTGGTTGACCTCACGTTGCGAGATGGTAAAGAAGCGATAAGGCCAGGTAACAGTTCTCTAACTTTAAGATCATCCCGTTTTTACATTCGTATACAGGATACAAACGTTCAAGCGCCGCTATCGCCGCTGCGCCCGGCAGATGCCGGGGAAAGCTGCTGGACGCGGCGCGAGCGCGCGGGACGGGCCAGGCTCTCTAGCACATCGGGGTCGGTCATCACCGGGAAGATCGTCATGCCGGTCAACTGCTCCAGCCGGCGCAGCACGCCGCGATCTGTCGGGTCCACCAGCGCCACCGTCAGCGAGTTGCGGTCTCGCCCCACCGGCAGGCACCGCAACTGCTGCATCACCTCCTGCGGCAACAAATTGCGCACGCTGCTGGGAATGCGTTGTGGCGCCGGAAGATAGGGAACCCCTAGCGCTCGCGCTCGCGCCTGCACAAACGTTTCTATCGGACGTACAGCTCCCGTCCCCTTGGCGGAGCGCCGGCGACTCTCAGCAGCAGCCGCCGGCTCGCGTACCGGGACACTCATCGGCCCCAGATAGCGAAACGCGCCATTGTGGGCATGCGCAGCCAGCCGGTACTCGGCTGACAAATCATCAGATAGCACCTCTCCAGCTATGTCCCAGCTTGCCATGCCGTCATCCATTGGCGGAATCAGACGCAAGCGCGGCCTGCACGCCAGCCGGATCAACTCCTCGCTTTCCTCCCCCTGTTCTGGCGCCGAAGCCAGCCCTACCTGCACTGAGAGCGGCCCGGCTTTCCAGCCCTCTAGATGTTGCCGCAATCGATTGATCACGCGCAGCGCCCCCTCAGCCCCACTCCCCACCAGCACCAGGGCGCACTGAGAGGAGCCACAGCGCAAGACCATATCCGTCTTGCGTATCCCTGACCGCGCCACCTGCTCAAGCTCATCAAGCGCAGCGCAAACCTCACAGAGCGTTTCCTCAGCACCTTCACAGGCACCAGCGCCGCTGAGCAGTACCAGGGTCAATAATGACGCTGAATCCAGCAATGGCTGCAATGCGCGCGTCAACGCGCTGCGCGCATCTGGTTCAAAGGACATGGGATCAACAGCATCCGTCATATCTGTATCCACAAACAAGTTCTCCTTCGGCGGCAGAATAGGATGCCCAAGAAGGGTCGCGCGTAGCCACTCCCTGGAACAGATAGACGGGAATGCGCCACATTGCGCGCCTCTACGAGCGAGGCATGGAGACATCCGTTCCCCAGAATTGGAACATGAAGGCTAATGCCTGGCTGAATGTTCCTCTAGGAGAGAGTGTAGTAAAGAGGGGGGAGGAATCAAGAGAAGGGTCTGTTATGAAGTGGTTGAGAAACTGCCTGGACAGTTGAGAAGCCGGGCATCAGCAAAAACAAAAAAGCTGGCGGTTTGCAAACCGCCAGCCAGATACTCAGGCGTGACTCTCCGCCGGGACAGATGGAGTCGAGACTGGCGGGCTAAAAGTATAGCCCACCCCAGGAACCGTGAGGACATAGCGCGGGCTGCCAGGTTCTGGTTCCACTTTCTGACGCAGATGGCGGATATGCGTTTTCACCAGACCGGAATCACCCACCTCGTTATAGCCCCACACGCGCTCAATAATCGTATCGGTGGTCAGCACTTGCCCGGCGTGTGTCAGCAGCAGATGCAGCAGCCGGCTTTCCGTCGGCGTCAGCCGCATGCGCGAACCGTTCCGGCTCACCTCGTGCCGCGTCACATCCAGGCTAACCGGGCCAACCGTGATAAAGGAGCCATTCATCGGGCTGGTCGTGCTGATCGCCCGCCGCCCGGCGGCCTGAATGCGCGCCAGCAGTTGGCGTGGGCGGAACGGCTTGCGCAGAAAATCATCCGCGCCCAAATCCAACGCCCGCACCTCATCATCCTCACGATCACAACAGGTCAAGACGATAATCAGCGCGTTCGATTCCCCGCGCATCAGGCGGATGACCTCAAAGCCATCAAACTTGGGCATCTGTATATCCAGCAGCACCAGATCAGGAGCCTGCTCGCGCCAGCGCCTCATCGCCTGCTCGCCGTCAAACGCCACCGTCACATGATGCCCATGCGCTCGCAGCCAATAGGTGAGCATATCGACCAGCTCACGATCATCATCAGCGATCAGAATCCTCATAACAGATGCACCCTTTCTCAACGGCAAGCACGTTCGGCTGAGACAATTATAGCGGCCCAGGCTGACTTCTGCAAGCGCCCCTTAGCGCGGGGGCGTGCCCCCTTGCGAAGCAGGCATCTGCCCTGCGGAATCACTGTCCCTGGCACTCTCTTCCCCCAAAAAATACATATGGCAGGCGGCGTCGATCAACTGCGGCGTTAATCCTGCTGGCACATTATAATAACGCGCCAGCGCCACAATATGGCGGAGCAGATCACGCGGATGGCACGCGCGCATGGACCGCCGCGTCTGCTGGTAATGCTGGCGCAGCAGATGCAAAAAGCCGGTATCAGAAAAGGGCACGCCCATCGACCGGCAAACACGCGCCAGGATTTCACGATACTGCTCAGGCGTGGGATCGCTGACCCACACTTTATTGGGCACCCGGCGCAGGAACGCCTCATCCACCAGATCGATGGGGCGCAGATTGGTCGAAAAGACCACCAGCGCCGCAAAGGGAAAGGCGACCTTTTGCCCATTCATCAGCGTCATGAAATCGATGCCCCGCTCCAGCGGCACGATCCAGCGATTTAAGAGTTCCTGCGGGCTGCACTGCTGGCGGCCAAAATCATCTATCAGCAGCACCCCACCCGCTGCTTTTAATTGCAAGGGGCACTCGTAGAGACGCAGCCGCTCATTAAATTGGAGGTCCAGGCTCGTCATCGAAAGTTCCCCACCCGCCTGCACCAGCGGCGGCTGGCAATAGACCCAGCGCTCATCCAGCCGTCCGAAGCCTTCCAACCCCTCCAGCGAAAGCGGCACATGCACGCTTGGGTCAAACACCGGCAGCACCTGGCCGCGCACCTCAATTGCATAGGGGATAAAGACACCGCCGCTCAGCATCGTCGCAATTGCCTCGGCAATCGCCGTCTTGCCATTGCCCGGATGGCCCCAGATGAAGAGCGCGCCGCCTCTGGTAATCGATACCCCTACCTGATCGATCACCTCTTCCGAAAGCACCAGATGGCTCAAACGCTGCTGCACCACCGCGCGCAGCAGCGGAGGCCGCGCCTGGAGATGGGCCGTCAAGGTGGCGCAGTAGGCCGCGAACGGCACCGGCGCCGGCCCTACATAGCCATTGCGCTCAAACGCCTCGCGCGCGCGGGCGCGCCCCAGGTCGGTGGGCCGAAAGACCAGATTGCTCCCTGACACCAGCCCACTGGTGCTGGTGCCGCCCAGATGGCGTGCCGTATCAGTCGCCCCGGCGGCTACCTCAATCAGCCCTTCCTTGCGCAGCCCGGTAAGCAACTCATCCAGCAACCCACTCAATGGCAGGTGAAGCAGGGCAGCAACGGCAGTTGCACTCAGCATACCAGCATTAATAATCCCTTTGAGCGCCAGTTCTTGTATGAGGCTGGCATCCAGCCCGGTCTCGGCCACCGACGTGGGCCGGGCCGGCAATCCAGGCAGCACACGACGTGACCGGCTGGGGGAGTCACCAGCGCTTGGGTCTTTCGGTAACGGGCCGGAAAAGCGGACTCCAGCAGGGATCGCCCCTGAGCCATACCCCTCGCCAGCGGGCGTCGGCGCCATCCCTGCCGGGGCAGGGATTGGTCCAGAATAGCGGCGCTCCACTGGCGCGGCGCCAGTCGGCCCGCCGTTCCCCTGGCGTGGCGTTCCTGCCGCTTCGTTGTCCTGATAGTGCATCCATCTCACCTCATCCTGAGAGTCTGGCATCTTCAAGTTAGGATCGGCCAGCATCGGCCCATAAAAGAGCCGAAGAGGCTCCCTCGTTATATGATACGAATAACGTTCAGAGAAGTATCTTTGGCAGACGTTGAATAGGACTGAAAGGGAATGAAACACATTGAAAACAGGACCAAGGCATAGAAAAAAACCAACCGGAGCAATGCTCCGGCTGGTCTGCATAAACACCTGTGAGGGCATTTCCTTACGCTGTGCGCTGCCCAACAGCGAAACGGCGCGTACCAGCCACCGCACCAATAATCGCCAGGATCAGACCGATAACCAACGACACAAAGGTCACCCAGGCGGTTGTAGTGATGCTACCAGGCGCGAGTATCGGGCCACCGCCGCGCAGCAGGATAGTCAGGTTCACGCCGAGTGCCCCGATGAGATTGCCTGCACCGAAAATTACCAACACAATCAGCGCTACCAGTGACAGCGCCCAGGCCATCGCACCGTTCAACATCGCCGCGCCCAGGCCGCCGACGCCCGCCGCGCGCGAGGTGACAAAACCGCCTAGCAGGTAGGCGATAATGCCGGTCATGATAAACCAGCCGTAGCTAAAAGCACTGGGAATACCGGCATGCCAGACGGAAGTGCCGATAGCAGCGCCCAACGAACCAATAATCGCCAGGGAAGAGAGAATGGCAAAGAAGCCACTCCAGATTGGTCCCCAGCGCACCCAATCGCTCCAGGCAACCGGTCCCACACGGGCCGCTGTCCCTGCCGGACCCGCCGCCGCACCAGGAGTCGCCGGCGCCTGGTAAGAACGTTGTGGCGGAACATAGTCACGCCGGAGCTGTTCCTGATCTTGATAGCCAGGAGCTTGTTGCATTGACGATACCTCCTAACTTCCTGACATAGAGGAACGTTGCACACACTCGTTACACTCTCAAAAACGACGCATAACCTATGCCAGCCTGGCCGGTTCATTGCTTCAGCACAACAACATTCAAATAAATTAAACATTGCTATTGACATTATTAAAGTTATCTGTTATAAATTTAAGTAGTTGATGGGTCGCCTTCAAAGCACCCACCCGAAACAACGAGAGGAGCGGATATGTACGAAGTCAGCGGGCGCTGCCCCGTCTGCGGGGGGCAGATGGCAATCACTCGGTTGCAATGCGGCACCTGCCACAGCGCCCTGGAAGGGCAGTTCGTCGCGGCAGGCGCTGGGCGGGCCGGCAGCGAACGCAGCGGGTCTTTTGGCCGGCTGGAACGCCTCAACCCCGACCAACTGGAATTTGTGGAAATCTTTCTGCGCTGCCGGGGGATCATCAAAAATGTCGAAGCTATGCTCGATATTTCCTATCCCACCGTCAAGGCGCGCCTCAACAACATCATCGAAAGCCTGGGCTTCCAGGTGGAAGAAGAAATGCCCGACCCGGAGCGCCGCCGCGAGCGACGCGAAATTTTGCAGGATCTTTCGCAGGGCAAAATTACCACCGAAGAGGCTCACCGCCGCCTGGCGGCTGAAAACGACTAACCCAGAGCAGGAGGGAGGCTCATGAGTAACGAACAAATGGTGTCCAGCAGCGGCGTAACTCAGATCGAGATTGGACGCGCCGAAGGCGAGCTAGAGGTACTCGGCTGGGATGAGGGCCATATCCGCATCGTCGGCCTGGATGACGACCACCCCGGCAATGAACCACAGATCACCAGCGAGGGGCTGCTGCGCATCGAGCGCCTGGAGGATGATGTCACGCTGAGCGTGCCCCGCGGCGCCAGCCTCCACGTCCTCAGCGCCAAAAAAGATGTGACCGTGCGGGGCTTGCAGGGGGCCATTCGCCTGGATGCCGTCTCTGGCGATGTGCAGTTGCAGGACACCGGCAGCGTCACCCTGCGCGCCGTTAGTGGCGACACGCAGATCGAGCGTTGCCAGGGGGTTGCGCGGCTGGAAGCGCTCTCCGGCGACCTACGGGTGCGGAACGCTGAGGGGCTGGAGGTCAGCAGCGCGATGAGTGGCGACGCCGAGATACGCGATGTTTCCGGCGAGGTGGTCATCCGACAGACCATCAATGGAGACGTACACGTTACCAACGTGGGCCGTGTGATGGTCGCCAACATTCATGGCGATTGCGTGGTCGTCCAGGCCGGCAGCGTCTCGATCAGCAACTTGCACGGCGATCTGAGCGTACAAGAGATAGAAGGCACCTGCCACATCGGTAATACACGTGGCGATATGAAGGTGCGGCGCTGCGGCGGGCTGATCGCGGTGGAGAATCTGGGCGGTGATCTAAGCATTCAGGAAGCACGCGGCGGCATCGCTGCCGGCAATGTTAGCGGGGATATTCATCTGGATACCCCCCTGGCAAAAGACGCCACCTATACTGTCCAGGCCAGGGGCGACATTGTGCTGCGCATTCGCGGCGAGATTCACGCCCGCTTTGTGGCTCAGAGCCTTGGAGGAACCATTAAGACCCGCCTGCCACTTACGCTGGAGCGTGGGCGGCGGCGACATTTGGTGGGGGCTATCGGGCGCGCCGAAGCCACCGTGACCTTGCAAAGTAGTGGCGGCGACATCGTTATTGAAGCCGCCGATGCGAACCTGGAGGATTTCATGAGCGACGACTATACAACAGGCGATTTTTCCCGCGAAGAGGCGACAGCGGGCAAGGGCACCAGCGGCGAGTTCCGCTTTGGCCGGGGCTTTGGCATGCACTGGGATACAAGGCCGGGCCGCTTTGCCTTTTCAACCAGCTATGGCCCCGATGATCCCGATGGCCCTGGCGACCCGCGCCTGCATCGCGGCGGCAAGGGCAAGTTTCCCTTCGAGTGGGACGACGCCCAGCGCGCCGAGTATGAGCGGCGCGTCCGCGAGATGAGCGAGCGCACTGCTAAAGCCGCCCGCCGCGCCGCCGAGCGCGCCACCGAGTATGCCGAGCGCGCCGCCAAACGCGCCCGCGAGACCGATTGGGAGGCTGTGGGCCGCGATGTGCGCAGCTCCATCGAGAGCGCCATGCACGAGATGGAGCATCTGCTCGACCAGTTTAAGGCTGGCCGCAACACCCCGCCTCCGCCACACGCGCCCAACGCGCCGCCGCCGCCGCCCCCACCAGGAGGCCCGCGCAGCCACGCCCAGCGCGTGCCACTGGAACAGGAGGAGCCTCTCCGCAGCAAGGACGAGACCGACGCCCTGCGCCGTTCCATCCTGGAGAAGCTGCGCAGCGGCGAACTCACGATGGACGAGGCTGAGCGTCAGCTAGACGACCTGCGCTAAGCTGAGCGCGTGCTTCTTTGCCGACACGATGGCCGGCGCTCCAGGGAGAAATGCTTGGAGCGCCGGCCACCGTGCCTCCTCTTCATCAAGCTTGCGGCAAAGCTGCCAGATATGCTACAGTAGGTGTTGGATTAGTGTTTTTTTGTTACGAGGGGGAGGGACACCGTATGATTCGACACGAAATCATTCTCCGTTTACGCAGCGAAACCAACCGCGAAGTGATTGACCGCACCTTGACCAATGTAAAAGAACTGCTCTCAGGTATCCCTGGCGTCAGCGAGATTCGCTATGGCGTCAACAACGCCCCGGCCTACCGACACGCGCTGATGGTTATCTATGTGGAAAACGAGCGCGCCCTCCAGCGCTTCAGCCGTCACCCTCTCCACGCTCGCGCCGTTCGGCTGCTTGGGCGGCTGACCGAAGCTTACGCCATTGCCAGTATCCCCGCTGCTGTACAGCCCAAATAACCTATCAGCTTCTTCTCAGCGCCAACTCTTCCAGGCCGGAGCATCCTCACGATGCCCGGCCATTTCTTTGCCAGCGAGAGGCAGGCGCTCCAGGCACGCAGCTACGTCCAGGGCAACGAATCCCAACCCAGACCCTTCCGGCGCTCCTCCGGCACAAAGAAGTAATCGGGCAGATGCACCCCGACCATCTCCAGTTTGTGATAGAACTTCGGCTTGAAGCCGCCCGGCTCAAAGGTTCCCAGCACCTTTCCTGTTTTGGGGTCTGTGCCCGTTTCCTTAAAGCGAAACAAGTCTTGCATCGTGATCGTCTGGTCGTCGATGCCTTGCACTTCCGTAATATGCGTCACTTTGCGCGAGCCATCGCGCAGGCGCGCCTGCTGCACAATCACCTGAATCGCGCTGGCAATCTGCCGGCGCACCACCAGCAGCGGAAGCTCCATTCCCGACATCAGCGTCATTGTCTCCAGGCGGACCAGGCAATCTCTCGGGCTGTTCGCGTGCGCCGTCGTCAGCGAGCCATCATGGCCCGTATTCATGGCTTGCAACATATCCAGTGTCTCGCCGCTGCGGCACTCGCCCACGATAATGCGGTCCGGGCGCATACGCAAGGCATTGACCACCAGATCGCGGATAGTTACGCGCCCGCTGCCGTCAGGTTCAGGAGGCTTGGCCTCCAGTGTCACCACATGGCGCTGGTTCAGTTGTAGCTCTGCCGCGTCTTCAATAGTCACAATCCGCTCGCGCTCTGGGATACACTCGCTCAGCGCGTTGAGCAGCGTCGTTTTCCCTGAGCCAGCCCCACCAGAGATGACGATATTCAGCCGTGCCAGCACGCAGGCATACAGCAGCGACGCCATTTCCGGCGTCAGCGTCTCTCGGCTGATCAGGTCTTCCATCAGCAAGGGCTGGCGCGAAAACTTGCGGATGGTCAACGCCGGGCCGTTCACCGCGCTGGGCGGGATGACGACGTTGACCCGCGAGCCATCTGGCAGCCGGCCATCAGCCATTGGCGAGACGCGCGAGACTGTTCGCTCCAGCGGTTGCAGGATGTTGCGGATAATGCGCATCAGATGGCTCTCATTTTGAAAGCGTACCGCCGTCTCGCTCACCTTGCCGGCGCGCTCGACAAAGACCATTGACGGTCCCACCACCATAATTTCACTGATACGCTCATCCGCCAGCAGCGGCTCTAATGGGCCATAGCCCAACACTTCCCGCTCCACCAACTCTAGCAGCAAGTTCGCTTCTTCAGGCCCCTGCACATGCCAGGGCAGATCCGTCATCTCGCTCAGCAAGGTCTGCGTCCGGCTGCGTACCACCTGACGTCGTTCCGGGCTGCGAAACGTGAGCGGCTTCGAGCCGCGCAAAGACTGCATTTCATTGGTAATGCGCTCTGCCAACAGCAGCGCCACCTCGTACAGCCGCTCCTGCCGTCCAGGAGGCACTGGCGCTGTTTTAGGAGGTGGCGCTAGTGGCGGAACGGGAGTCAACTGCGGCCCAGCGACAGGGGCCATTCCCCCGCTCGGAGTGGTCTGCTTCTCTGCGCCTGGCGGCTTTGGGAGGGCATCTTCGCGCAGCAGCTTGGTGCCAGGTTCGGAAACCCAGCGTTTCATGCGCTGGATGGCAGCCTTGGCCTCTGGGGGTAATTCCTCAGGTGGTAATTCGCGCTCTGGCTCGTGGTCCTGGTCTATCATATGTGTCCTCGCGTAGTATCTACGTCCTAAGCCCACCTGCCTTTGCCTGTCAGCGGCCCACATCTGCCATGTGCAGCAAGTGAGGTATACTGTTCTCCTCCGGCGAACAATCGAGATAGACTATAGCATAGTGTGTCCGATTGTGCAACATTGGCGCAATTCGGGGTTCCACCGCAAATCAGGAGTTACCACTTGTAGCGCTGGCTGCCAGCCGGCGCCTCCAGTTCGCCGGTTGCAAACAGGCGATACAAGTGCCAGACCCCAGGTGCGCAGAACCTATGCAGAACCTATTATGCAGAACCTATAAGGAATTGGGATCGCCCTGAAAGAGCATGGCTTCCGGCTTGATGGTGCGTCGCTGCACAGGCGAAGAAAGCACCAGCGAGGTGATCGTGCGGCCATAGGGCAGCAGATGGTTAATGAATACTTCCAGATGCGCGATAGAAGCCACCACCACTTTGAGAATCAAGCAATCATCGCCGGTGATACGATGGCACTCCAAGACTTCGGGCAGTTCACTCACCAACGCAGCCACCTGTGTGTATTTCTCACCACTGAAGCTCACCCGAATAAAGGCGCACAGCGGCAGCCCGATCTTTTCAGGGTTCACCTGCGCGTGATAGCCGGTGATAATGCCGGCCTCTTCCAGCCGGTGAATCCGCTCGGCCACTGCCGGCGCCGACAGACCCACCCGCCGGCCCAACTCGCTGAACGAGAGCCGCGCATCCTCTTGCAGCGCGCAGAGCAACTCCCAGCCAGTCACATCCAAAAGCTTTTCTGAATCAAAAGCAAGCATCGCATTTCACCTTCTAAAGATAAATGTAAAGAGCAAAATGCCTTCGTTCTTCTCTTCATTTTACCAATATGGTCGGGTAAAATAAAGGTGCAAGGGGACACGGTTTGAATCGCCGGTCTCTTCTTAGTGAGCGAAAAGACAGGACAGAGGCGATCATGGCAACTCAAACAAAAGCAGTAGCAGACGGAGCGGTGGATCAAACGACAGGCACAACCAGCACAGCACGCGGCCCACGCCAGGGCTGGCTCGGCATCGGGCTGGCGCTGCTGGCCGTCTATCTCATCTGGGGTTCAACCTATCTGGCAATGCGGCTGGCGATCAAGGGCTTCCCGCCCTTTCTGATGGCGGGCACGCGCTTCCTGATTGCTGGAACGCTCTTATTCGTCTTCCTACGGCTGCGCGGCGTCCCGCTGCCCAGCCGCAAACAATGCGCTGGCGCCGCGCTGGTCGGCACGCTCTTGCTGGTCGGCGGCAATGGTCTGGTCGCCTTCGCCGAGCAATCGGTGGCCTCCAGCGTCGCCGCGCTGGCGATTGCCACTGTGCCGCTGTGGGCCGTGCTGTTCGCCCGCATCTGGGGGCGCTGGCCCAGCCGCCCAGAATGGATCGGCCTGGCCGTTGGCTTCCTGGGCATCATCGTCCTCAACCTGGGCGGCAACCTGCGCGCCAATCCGCTGGGCGCGGCGCTGCTGCTCGTAGCGGCAAGCTGTTGGGCGCTGGGGTCCGTCTGGAGTCAGCATCTCCCCCTGCCCGCCTCCGGGGCGATGAGCAGCGCCGTCGAGATGCTGACCGCCGGCATTCTCTTCATCCCCCTCAGCTTGCTGCACGGCGACCACCTGGCCGCGTCAGTGCCAGCGGTCTCCTGGTGGGCAATGGGGTATCTCATCACCATCGGCTCGCTGGTCGGCTTCAGCGCCTACGTCTTCTTGCTCAAGCGCGTGCGGCCCGCCCTGGCGACCAGCTACGCCTACGTCAACCCCATCGTTGCCGTCGCCCTGGGCGCGGGCCTGGCCGGCGAAGCGATCACCTGGCTCGAACTCGTCGCCCTGCTCTTCATCCTCACCGGCGTCGTGCTGGTCGCAATGGGGCGTGAAAAGAAGGCCAGCAAATAAAGCTGGCGATTCGATTGGCGCCTGAAGGCTGCGCGGCCTTCAGGCGCCAATCTCTTTATCTCTTGAGCCAGCCCCAGCGGTAGAAAAAGCAAACGTGGCCCGCAAGTTGCAAAGGTAACGAGCGCGCACTGCAACTATCTCCCAGCGCGCAGAAAGGACCAGGGGATGCGAGGCAGAAACACGCGCGTCTTATTTGCCGTCGGCCATTGGGGGCTGGGCCATGCCACCCGCGATCTGCCATTGATTCGTGGGCTGCTGGCGGAAGGCTGCGAGGTCATCGTCGGCTGCGACGGGCCGCCGCTGGCGGTGCTGCGCCGTGAACTGGCCGGCGCGTGTGAGGTCGTGCGGCTGCCTGGCTCGCCCATCCCGATGGCGCGGACGCCGCTACGCTTTTATACCCGCTATACCTTGCTCTTGCTGGCAATGGCCTGCTCCACCGCCGATCAGCACACAGCGGTGGAGCAGTTGGTGCGCGAGCGGCAGATCGATCTGGTCATCTCCGATAATCGCTATGGCTGCTACAGCCGGCAGGCGCCATCGTACCTGATCGCGCATGGCATTCGCTTTATCCCGCCCTTTGCTGAGCGCTGGTTGGGGCCAGCGCTGGAATATTTCAACTATCGCGCCTTCCGGCCCTTTGCGCGGCTGATCGTGCCCGATTATGCGACCAACTCACTCAGCGGCGCGCTCAGCCATCAACTGCGCTTTGTCGCCCCAGAGCGCCTGGCTTATATCGGCCAGCTCGCCAGCGTGCAGCGCCGCGATCTGGCAGAAGACCTGGACTACTTTATTACCATCTCCGGCCCAGAGCCACAGCGCGGCCTGCTAGAGCATCTGCTGCTGGCGCAGGTAGCGCGCCTACCAGGGCGCGGAGTGATGACGCTGGGCCGGCCCGGTGCCGGCGCGCTCGGCTGGCAGGGCGGCTGCCAGATCTATGGCTACCTGGACCGCGCCGCCCAGGAAGAGATGCTCAATCGCGCGCGCGTCGTTGTCAGCCGCTCCGGCTATACCACGCTGATGGAACTGGCCGAACTGGGCAAGCGCGCCCTACTCATTCCGACCCCCGGCCAGACAGAGCAGGAATATCTGGGAGCATACCACCAACAGCGGGGCAACGCGCCAATGGTCGAGCAAGGCGCGCTCCAGCTTGCGCGAGACCTGCAACGGGTCGATGCCGGCTTTGGGGGCTTTCATGCCCCCTGGACCACGCGCCAGAGCGTTGAGCATTTCCTGGCGGTGGTGCTGGGGCCAGTTGGTTCGACAGCGCCACAACGACCAGAGCCAGCCGCAGCCTCACCGGAACTCAGTTCGTCACGTCGCTAACAAACCGCCCCAACAGTAGATTGTGCCCTATCGGCGGCTCATCGCGCCCAGAGAGGCTATGGCTGCAATCGCGCCAGCGGCAGCGCCAGCAATCCTTCTTGTATCCAGAAATGGCTTGACACATCTATATCCTTTCAGGTATCGTGTGAACAGAAGCATTGTCTGCCGCGAGCAAGAATACTGCCCAGCTTGCTGTTCTAAGGGGGTAGAATATCAGTTATGCCAAAAGTCTTAATCGTCGATGACGACGAAGAGATTCGCGCGCTGTTGCAAGATGTGTTGCAGGAAGAGGGCTATCAGGTGGGCACAGCGCGCGACGGACAGGAAGCATTGGAGGTGCTGCACCAGGAGGGTGGCTGGGTGGTCTTGCTCGACATCATGATGCCCAATGTGGATGGCCGCGAGGTCATCCGGCAATTGCAGACCAATGACGCCTTGCGCGATCAGAATAAAGTAGCGCTGATGTCTGCCGGCGGGCGGCTGGCTCAGGAACGCCAGCACCTGAGCGGGGATGTGGTGGAGGCGCTGCTGCCCAAGCCGTTTGATCTCGACGATGTGTTAGCGGTAGTCAGCCGGTTGGCGCAATAAGCGCGGCTCCAGTGATGGCTCACATCCCCTGGGTTGCATCGCCGTCTCGCAGCCCGGCGACTGCTTGCGGGCTGACCAGTGGCAGGCTCACAAAAAAGGTCGAGCCTTCCCCTGGGATGCCGCTGCTCTCTACCCACAGCCGCCCCTTGTGCAAGCGGATTAGTTCCGCGCTGAGGTAGAGTCCGAGGCCCATCCCCCCCAAAGTGCGCGCGGAGCCAGCGGTGGCGCGAAACCAGCGCTGAAAGAGACGCGGCTGGTCTTCCGATGGGATACCAATGCCAAAATCGCGCACGCTGACGAGCGCCTCATTCTTTTCGACGCGGCGTTCGAGCTGCACCACAATCTTGCTCTCCTCCGGCGAGTATTTGCGCGCATTATCGAGTAGACTGTTAAATACCTGCTCCAGTCGGGCACTATCCCCCAACACAATCATCGGCATGCTGCCGGCATCCCCTTCGTCCGGGTCAGCTTCAGCCGGACCGGGCAAGCGCAGTTCGATCACCCGAATCTGGCCGGCCTCATTGGCAACTTTGCGCAGCAGGCCAGGCAGGTCCAGCGCGTGCTGCGCCACATGCAGCCGGCCCGTATCCAGATAGCTGACATCCAGCAGCGTGCTGATCAACTGGCCCAGCCGGGTAGAAGGGCTATCCAGTTTAGCAACCGCATCAGCAGCATCGTTCAGCCCCTCCTTGTTCAACTGACGGCGCAGCAATTGCAGCCGGCCTTTGAGTACAGTGAGCGGGGTGCGCAATTCATGGGCCATCACGCCAATAAATTCATCCTTGCGCGCCTGCTCAGCATACAGATGCTCTAAGAGCTGCGCCTGTTCTTGAGAGATCAGCCACCACGCCATCTGAGTTGCAAAGCGCCGGAGCAGCATGAGATCATCCTCGACAAAGAGCGTGCGCGGCGCGCGTGAAATGCCCACCACACCTAGCACCCTTCCCCGCGCCACCAGCGGCGCGGCCAGCATCGTACACGCCTCAACCTGCCGACGCAGCAGCGAGATTCGCTTGCTTGCTCCTGGCCGCAGCGTGGCTTGTTGCTGCTGGAAGGCTTCTACCAGCAGATCGTCATCTACCAGCTTGGTGCAGGCAGTGTTCGCCCACTTATCCGCTAACAGCGAGAGTGTCGGTTCCAGCAGTTGCCGATCAGCATTCCAGAGTTGGACCACCCCGCCTGTTGCTCCCAGATCGTTCAGCGCGCAGCGCAGCATCTGGCGCAGTCCACCAACCTGCTGCTCCTCGGAAGCGGCCAGTGCCGCTGGCGCGCTCGTGAGGATCAGGTCGCTGGAAAGTTGGGCAAGGCGCTCCAGTTCTGGCAGCATCCAGAAGCGCCGCAACCAGCCGGGAGGCGCAAAGCCCAGGAGAAAAATGATCCCCGCAAGTGCTATCAGGATTCGCTCGCCCCACAGAAGAGGTGTGGCGGCAGCCGATAACGCCCCAGAGAGCGCAGCCAACAGCAGCCCGAAAAAGAGCAGCCCCCCAGCGCTGCTTATCGTGAGCAATCGCCGACGTATCCCCCCGCTGAAGCGGGCAGCTGCGCGCCAGAACTGCATGATCATCATCAGATTCCCCGCCAGCAGCGCCAGCCAGAGGAGCCAGCGGAGCGCCGGCGGCTGCAATGCCAGGCTAGCAGGGAGCGAGGCGGGGCCGCTCGCTGGAGCCACCAACACGGCGAGGCTGCACGTCATCAGCCACGCGCCGGCCACCCATTCCGACCAGCGACGTGTGCCAGCAAGATCGCTGGCAAGCAGAAACAGGGCATAGACCATCACCCAGAGCGCAACCAGGCTCAGGCGCAGCAACAGCAGCGCCGGGTCTGGCCCCTGTCCGTAAGCCAGTAGCCCCTTGCCTATGCCTCGAAGCAGCAGAAAGAGGGAAGCGCTGGCAAAGGCCAGCAGGCTCATCAAACGAGACTGCTCACGGTCACGAATAAACTGGCCGGCTGAGCAGATCAGCAATGCGAGATAGGGCAGCCCCTCAACAAAGCGAGCAATATCTGCGGTCGAACCCCCCATACAAAACACCATTTCCTCACTCGCCGCCTTTTCTAGCAGCGCGCCATTGCTTAGCTTGGCAGGTCGCCAGGCAAGACGGGCGAGGGTTTCCCTTCCAGTTGTGAGTGCAGGGCATGCGGTTTACTGTACTATACGGGTGATGTACGGGCCTGGCAATGGATATAGCCAGAGAAGGCCAGTACCAAGCCTACAAGCACACATACCAGCAAAATTCAGGCCGATTTCTGGCTGAGCAGGCGGGATTAACTGACGGTGGCAAGCAGGATCAGGGCGAGAGGCACTTCCAGCCAAAGAAAAGCGATCATCAGCCAGCGCCAGCGCCAGGGAGTCAGCGCGCCAAGCTGGATCGTGCCAGGGGGCAGCCAGCCGCGCCGGCTGCGCGGCAGATGGACACGCAGCGCCTTGAACGCCCCAGAGCGCAGATGCTCATAGGTGAGGATAGCCTGGTCGCCTGGGCGCAGGCGGCGATAAAGGCGGCCTGGGATGCTTACCTCATGCTCCATCGGGATATTGGTCTGCCAGCGCAGCGTGACCAGATGACGATGAACCGGCAGGCGCTCGCGGGTGCGCACTTCCACCCGCCGCATCCTCACTACCTCCGCGCGCAAACGCACCTTCCAGGCCGGCCAGGGGTAGAAGAACGTCAGCAATGCCCCCAAGAACAGGCCCAGCGCCACCACCTGCAACAACGCCGGAGGCAACTGCGTTTGCGTGTCGAGCAGAATCTGAGTACCGCCGCCAGTGAGCGGCTGGCCGCTGGGCAGGGCAACACGGGTGATGACGAGATGCCCCAACAAGGGCATCCCCAGCAGCGAGCGTTGGTGATAGGTAATCAGCGCCTCGCTGATCGAGGCGGGGAAGGGGGTTGAGCGTAGAAGCCGGGCAATATGGCTAGAGTCGCTCTGGATAAAGTGAACGGCCAGGACACAGAATGTCTCGCCGGCGCTGTTGACCTGTCCCCCGCCAGGCACACAGGCGTTGGCTACGGTTGCGCTCGCCAACACCTGGCGGGAAGAACCATCGCGCATGAGCGTTGGGGTTATAAAATAGATCAGCGCGATCAACATCAGCGCCAGGGCAATGGAGAGCCGGCGCAGCCAGAAGGTGGGCGTAGGATGCCAGGAAGGCATCCGCCCTGCCGGGTCAAACGGCAGCGCGGCAACCGGATGGGTACTCAGATGTTGCTCAGATGAAATCGCCATGTCTGTACTTCAAAAACCGATAACCAGAGGCTCTTTCTACCAACCAGGAGGGAGAGTATACATCCCTTGTATTAAATCCTTTACGAAGTATACAACGCCGAGGTTACGAAAAGTTCAAAAAAATGTTAAGAGCAGCCTCAAGCCCGCAAGCTGCTCGACACCCCACCACCAACTTTGATATACTCAACCCATCTACAGCAATTTTCTGGCCTGGAGTGTGCAATGCGAACGGCAATTCTTGGAGGGGGCGCGCTGGGGCTGACGCTGGCGCTGCGGCTGGCCCAGCAGGGCGAGCAGGTCGTGGTGATGGAAAAAGAGCCGGTGGCCGGCGGGCTGGCGGCAGGGTTCCCCATTGATGCTGTCTATCTGGAAAAATTCTATCATCACCTCTTTCGCTCAGACCGCGCGATCATCGCCCTGCTGAACGAACTCGGCCTGGGCGACAAATTGATCTGGCGCTCGCCCAAGACCAGTTCGCTGGTCAACGGCAAAGCCTATGCCTTTAGCCCGCTGGATATTCTGCTGCGGCTCTCGCCGCTGCCATTTCTAGATCGCGTCCGGCTGGGGCTGGTGGGCGCCTCGCTCAAGCTGCGCGGCAGCCATAAGCCCTTTGAGCGCGTCACCGCTGCCGAGTGGATGGAGCGCTGGATGGGCAGACGCGGCTATGAGATCGTCTGGCAGCCAATTCTTGAATCGAAGTTTGGCGAGTATTATCCCCAGATCAGCATGGCCTGGATGTGGTCGCGGCTGCACTGCCGCTCGTTCAGCCTGGGCTATCTGCGCGGCGGCTTCCAGCAGCTTTATGACGCGCTGGTGCGCGAGATTGGCACCCTCGGCGGCGAGGTGCGCCTGGGCTGCGAGGTGCAGAGCGCGCAACTGGCCCAGGAGGGCCAGACTGGCGGCTGGGTCGTGGCAAGCAAATCGGCGCCAGAGGCCGAGGCGCAGCACGAGCCGTTTGATCGCGTCATTTCCACCCTGCCCACGCGCCTCACCTTCCGGCTAATTCCCGAATTGCCAGAGGACTTCCGCCAGCAGTACGATTGGGGGCTGGCCTACGGCGCACACTGCCTGATTCTGGCGCTCAACCAATCGCTGAGCGATGTCTACTGGCTGCAATTCACAGACCGGGGCTTCCCTTTCCTGGCAGCGGTGGAACACACCAACCTGATGCCCAAAGAAGACTACGGCGGGCGGCGCCTGCTCTATCTGGGCAATTATCTGCCGATGACCCATCCGCTCTTTAAGCAAAGCAAGGAAGAGATACTGGCAAGCTATCTGCCACACCTCAAGCGTATCAATCCGGCCTTCAGCCCAGACTGGATCACTGAATCGTGGATGTTTGCCGCGCCCTTCGCCCAGCCAATCGTCACCCGCGACTTCCCACAGCATATCCCGCCGCACGAGACGCCGCTGCCCAATCTCTGGCTGGCAAATATGTTCCAGGTCTACCCCCAGGATCGCGGCCAAAACTACAGCATTGCAATGGCCGAGCGGCTGGTCAAGCGCATCCTGGCCGCCGGCCAGACATCGTAAAAGCTCCTGGCGCGGAGGCCAGCGTTGTCAAGAGGGCGAAGAACAAACCTGCTCGACACCCGGAAGCACTAACTGGCGAAAATACGACTCCATCTCTTCAGGCGGAAGGGGCATCTCATTCTCCACCCACCATTGCAGCAAGGCCAGAAAGGTTCCGACCACTGCCTGGGCCGTCACCGTCACGCTCATGTCAGTGGTCGATGCAGGCAGCATACTTCGCAGCCGCTGTTCAATGTGTTCGCAGAGGCGCGTGCGCAGCATGCGCATGACCATCTCTACTCCCTGCCAGCCCACAAACGCCCGATAGAGGAGATGGTACTGCTCCTGCACATGCTGGAATAAACCCAGGCTGGGCAGCAGCGTCGCGGCATCCCCTGGCGCTGTATCGACCTGGCGACTCAACATCCTGATCATCTGTTCCATCGTGCTGGCAAGGAGATCGTCTTTGTCCCAATAATGGGCGTAGAACGTCGAGCGCCCGATGTTGGCGCGGTCCAGAATATCCTGCACCGTGAGATCAGCATAGCGCCGTTCCAGCATCAGGGAGACTAATGCCTCTCCCAGCAGCCGCCGGGTCCGCTCGGAGCGTCGGTCGTGTTTCTCTGTCTTCATAGATTCTGAATACTCCGAAACAATGTTGTCGATCTGTCCCGTAGCGCACATATCCACGATTTTGCCGGTTGTCGGAGCGCTCTTTTAGCGCGATACTGATTATAGAACATTCTGTTCGGTAGTGAACACTCTGCTCAATAGAAGGAGAACCACTATGGCTCACACAGTCTCTCACGGGCACCAGGGCGAAGGGCTGCTCATTCACTGGGCGGCCCGCTATGATCTGCTGGTGCAGTTCCTCACCCTGGGCGGGGCGCGGCGGCTGCGGGCGCGCATGGCGGACGTGGCGCAGGTGAAGCCGGGCGACGCGGTGCTGGATGTCGGCTGCGGCACCGGCGATCTCGCGCTGGTGCTGGCGCAGCGTGTCGGGTCTGCTGGCGCCGTCAGCGGGATCGATGCGTCCCCGGAGATGCTCGCCCGCGCTCGCCAGAAAGCCCAGCGGCAGCACGCCAGCATTGATTTTCGGGAGGAGCCAGTGCAGGCGCTCTCATTCCCCGATCAATCCTTCGATAC
>CAZFWN010000020.1:12168-15247 GCA_964522745.1 uncultured Ktedonobacterales bacterium | reverse complement strand
TCGTGCCCAAGTTTTCCCAGTTTTCCCACTTTTCCACCCTTTCCCGCCGGGTCAGGTCGTTCGACATGGCTCACCCAGGTGGGAACGATGGGCACGATGGGAACGCTTTGAAATCGAAGGAGCGGGCCAAGGTGGGAAAAACGGGAAAAGTAGGAAAACTTATCAGGCATGCTCTTACAATTGGTCTGGCAGAAAATGCTGACATAGCTCCAGGCAATTGCTCTGCTCTTTCAGCGCTTTTACGACCCTGGGATGAGGCTGAGCATAGATCGTGGGATAGTCAATTTCCCCTAATGCTGGCTGCACGGTATATGCCAATCGTTCTGCTTCTATAGAGAATTCCGCCTGGACGCCTGGCTTGTTTCCCCTGGCATCCAGGCGAATCCAGATGCCCGCCGAGCGAAGATAGACCGCGTTTAACCCATGCAGCGCGTATCCCCCCTCAGAGGTTCCATCTACCGTTAAGCGCTGATAACAAAACCCGGTTGGAATTCCTTGCGCTCGCAAAAGCGCGGCGAGCAGATGGGCTTTCGCATAACACAGCCCTTCGCCATAGGAGAGTACCTCCGAGGCCGTGCAGGTAACTTGCGTACTCTGAATATCCCCGGAATGATGAATGCTGTCTCGCACGAACTCAAATGTTCCTCTGATGCGCTCTGTTTCTGAACCTGTGGAAGAAGCCTGAGCATCCAGCATCTTCAGCGCTTGCTGAACCAGAGGATGAGCATAATTCACGACTTCCTGTTCACGGAGGTATTCCTCTGGCAGAGAAGATTCACAGATGAGTTGCATAAGACTGACACCTCGGCTGCTCTTCAAATCCCCCGAAAAATTCCCTGTCACCCTTTTATTATCTCATGCGCTGTATAGGGCAGGAGCCACTGAGCGCCTGAAACTCCGAGCAAGGAGCGCCCATGTACACGCCAGACCACTCGACGCGGCCATCGGTGATGACGCTTGCCATGTTCACCGCGATGGTAGACCGGCACCAGCACGCGCTGTGTGCTTTTCTGCACAATCTGATGAACGACTTCGAGCAGGCGCGTGATCTGATGCAGGACACGTTTCAGGAAGCCTGGCGGGCGACCCAGGAAACGAAGGCTCCGTTTGTGGCAGGCAGCGCCGATGATGAGATGCGCCGCTGGCTCTTCCAGGTCGCCTATCACCGGGGCATCTCGGCGCTGCGCAGGCGCAAGCTGATTCGCTGGGAATCGCTCGATCTCCTCACCAGATCGCAGGCCGGGTCTGAGGGGGACTCGTTTGAGGACCAGATCGTTGAAAGCGACGCGCTGCGCGCCGCGCTGGCGAGGCTCAACGCGCAGGATCGCGCCTGCTTATTGCTGCGCGTTGTCCAGGGCTTTAGCGCCGCCGAGGTTGGACAGATCGTTGACGCCACGCCCGACGCCGTAACCAAACGCCTTTCGCGCGCCAAGCAACGGCTGCGCACCTTGTATCTCGCGCACGAAGCACCCTCGCAGGAGGAACGCTGATGAATACAATAGATACCTCCTCTCACCCCAAACCCACGCCCATCTGCGCCTCCTTCGCGGCGATCCTGCCGGTATTGGATGAGCCAGGCATCGATGCCCGGCAGGCCAGCGAGGCACGCGCTCATCTCGCCACCTGCGCGTATTGCCAGGCGCAGATGGCCGGCTATTACCGTTTAGAAACGGCCATGCGCCGTTCTTTAGGGCCGTCGGGGACGCCACGCCCCCGAACGGAGGATATTATGAGCGATCTGTTGAATGATCCCAAGAGCGAACAGCCCACCCTCGACGCGGCAACGCCGCTCAAACCTGCTCCCCGCGCCCCCAGGCCGGGCCGAAAACGCCGCTTCCTCTCCGGGCTGGCGGCGCTCGCCGCCGTGCTGGTGATTGTCATCCTCGCGGCAGGCATCTTTGCTGCCCGTAACCATCCCACGCCTGGCACAACCAGCGCGCCGACGCCCAGGCCCCCGGCGCCCGGAACCAAATCGGGCTTGAATGATGTGGCGATGGTTTCTGCCTCCGAGGGGTGGGCCGTTGGCTATACGGATGCGGGGAATGGTGCGACAGGCCAGCGAGAGACGGCCACGCTGATGCACTACGCGCACGGGACCTGGACCCCGGTTTCAACCTCAATTCAAGGCTACCTGACCCAGCTCAACAGCATCTCCATGCTCTCGCCCACCGATGGTTGGGCGGCAGGCTACCAGGAAATTGCGGGCCAGCCCTCGCAGACCATCATCCTGCACTACAACGGCCACACCTGGACCGCTGTAGCCAACAGCATGAACGGCGGCATCATCCGCCTCCAGATGCTCTCTGATACCGACGGCTGGGCCATCGGCGGGACGAGCCTCAACGACTTGTTGCATTTCGACGGGCACAACTGGACGGTGCAAGCATTGCCGGCCAGCCTGGGAGCAGGCACGAAGAACGCGGTGCAGATGAGCGATTTGTTCATGCTCTCGCCCACCGATGGCTGGGCCGTCGGCTCCATGAATCCCATCCTCAGCGGCGGCCAGACAGACGCGTCGGACCTGCCCAGCGGGCTGATTCTACACTACACCGGCGGGCAGTGGATCGTCGTCCTGACGATTCCCAACGCAGAGCTAGGGCACATTGCCCTGGACTCGGCAAGCGATGGCTGGGCCAGCGGTTCCAACATCACGCCCTTCCCCAACTCCGTTGGCTTTACTCAGAGCGCGCTCCTGCTCCAGTATGCAAATGGCAACTGGGCAGCCGTGATAAGTCCCACCACGAACGCGGCGGGCTATGGCAAGTTCTTCCTGCGCACTCCCAACGATGGGTGGTTGATCGCCGACCAGAATGTTCCGCCAGACCCCCTGCCGACCCTTCTGCAAAACCTGGGGGGCGGGCTATGGGCGGTGGCGATCCTTCCTCAGATTCAGAATGCGCAGAGCTATACCTTCTCCAGCCTCTTCATGACCTCACCGAAAGAGGGCTGGCTCGTAGGCACCGTCACCTTGAAGTCCAACCAGAGCAGCCAGAGTTCCCCACAGCCCGGCTCCGGCCAGGCACCCGTAACGATCATCCCGCTGATCCTGCATGATCATAACGGCACCTGGAGCGTGGTG
>CAZFWN010000020.1:0-12068 GCA_964522745.1 uncultured Ktedonobacterales bacterium | reverse complement strand
AGCGAGATGCTGATGGTGATCGCATCGTGCGGGGTTCCATTTTTTGTGAGGTATTTAATCGTCCACCAATCATTCGGCGGAGTTGGGTTATAGGTGGGAGGAATGGCAATGAGCATATGCAACCATAGCCCGTTATAGTAGGCGGTGCCATTATTGGTGGCATCAATCTCGGTTCCACCGCTGCCAGCGACGGTGCGCACCCAGGCAGGCAGCTGGACTGGATTGCCACTGGGGTCGATGATCTCCATACCAATGTTGACGTTCCCACTCCCATCACCGGGATCATACAGGCTGAAATTTAGCGTTTTGCCAGCATAGGCAGCGGGAATCTCGCCTAGATCAAAGATGGAGGTGCTGCCGGTGGTACTGAAGTAGAAACCCGCATCGTTCCAGCCCCAGACACCAACCCCGCTGGGTGCAAGATTGTTGAGGGCATCCGTCAATTTGATGCCGTAACTATGATGCCCATACCCGCCAGTGGCCGCGACCACCAGCCGGTACGTGCCAGGGCCAAGGAGGAGCGGCAGCAGGCCAAGCTTATCGGGTAGCACTGCCCATTTATTGATATAGCCAGGGTCCAGCACACAGGACTTAGCGACCGGGTCATAGTCTGGCAAAAGGCTGCATCCGTGCTTGGTCAAATCCTGGTTGTAGAGGTCGAGGGATGGATAGGATTTGGAGGTGAGCAGGGTATCCTGGCTCCGTTCAAACTGAAGCGGAGCGGAGTAGAGCGAGTAGGTCAACTGCATGTATTCGTTGGCATTGTCGGTGGTATTACAGTTCCCATAGGCCGGGTCCAGGCAGGCACTTTGGAGGGTATCGTTGGTGGTCCCATTGGGGGGATCAAAGGCGGGATTGAAGATTTGCACTTCCAATGCTGGGCTGCCCTGAGGAATGACAATTTCATAGTTATAGCCTGGCTGATTACCGACGCCGGTAAATCCTGCTGGTTGTACATCAGGATTGGCTTTAGGTCCACCCGGCCATTGCTGATGGTTCGTACAGCAGACGGAGGGTGTCCAGCGATTGAAGGAGTAGCTTCCGCCGTCTGGATACTTCTGGGGATCAGTTGGGCCTTCCTCCTGCGTGGGAGTATAGGGATCGCCATTTTCTTTGAGTTCCAGGGGACCACTGAGAGAAGCCCAGAAATTCTGTAAGAGTACCCCACCATTATACTTGGTAGCATCGTCCTGGCTCTGGTCGCCAAAGTAGGGGTAGCGTGACCCCAGTTCGATGGGGGGCAGATACTGCGCAACCGCACTCTGAGCGACGGTGGAGGTCGAGAGTCCAGGGTCAACATAGGCCAGAAAGAAGACATTGGCTTGCAGCGTGACCGTCACCTGTAACTCGTACTGGTTGCCTGTCACAGTAGAGGGTGTGGCGCCGATCTGCCCAAGTGCCACCGGGCAGTTGGCGACGCCGTTTTGCTGCACGGCGGCACAGACGCGCTTCACCGCGTACTGCCCATCGGGCGAGGGGTGATTTATATCGTAGTACGTTGGCATATACAGCGCCCCGGCCAGAGAGCCGGCCTCAGCCGCGCGAACCGCCTGGGCGGTCAGGATAAAGAGGCGCGCAGAATCAACGACCAGCCCCAGCAGGAGGATCATAAACAGGACCAGGAATGCCATGATCACCATCGTTTGACCGCGCTGGCCGCGCTTCCAGCAGGATGCGGGTCGAAGAGGCAGACATCGTATCATAGAACTCTTGCGTGGCGGATACACCCCGCCTTCAGGCAGGGGAGGAGCCGCGCCCTCCTTTTGCTCGTTGAGTGCCTGCCCCTTGCGGGGACCGGTTTTTGAGAGGAACCGGCAACCTCCTCACCTCAGAGTCGCCTCCTTGGTGGTAAGGTGATCCTCGCTCAGTTCGGCGGCGGTACTTTCCCAGAGGACACTGCGTAGACCCTGTTTCGCTGTTTAATCCCCAGGTTCCAGAGCGGCAGGCTGGATCGGTCACCCGCCGGTGGGTACGTGAACACTTCCGCCGAACGGCTCCCTGCTCGAAGGCAGGGGAGCTGGTCAAGTTCAGGCGTGCAAAGAACCAGCCTCTACAAGCCCCTCCCTGTTACGGGAGAGGGTACTTGACCGGAGACCTCCAGCATCAGGTACGTGAGTCTGCGGAAAGCCTCTTTCCTCTCCAGGCGCAAGCCGCGCAAACTCTGAAGGCGAGTATACAGGCACTTTCCTGGCTGGCGCAAGCGACATCCCCCAAATGGGCTAACGGCCTCGCCTGGAGCGCCGAGCTACGTCCGCTCCAGGGTCCGGCGGCGCTGGCAGACCAAGTGGCACGAGCCGGCTGGAAGCCGGCGCTACAAGCAAAACGCCTCCGCCTGTAGCGCCGGCATCCTTGCCGGCACATCGCTCGCCTTACCCGGTGGTTGCGGTGGCGCCGGGAATCGCCGGAGCGGGCGCGGGCGCCACCACCACCTGACTGTCGTTCATGCTGAGCGTCAGTTGTGGTGGTTGGATGGTATGCTCGGCGCGGGTCTGGACGATAGCCGTGCCAATGGCAAAGTATTCGATGACATGACTGCCCCAGCCATGATTTTTCTCCTGCACCTGCGCGCCCACGATGCCCTCGGCGCGCAGCGCCATCGCCTCGGCCTGCATGCGCGCCATCGCCGTTTCGCGGGCGGTGTAGAGCGCCTGGGTGTAATTTGCCATCTCGATATTGTTGCCGATGCTCTTAAACCACTGGCGGATGCCTTGATAGGCCACGTGCCAGACACACGAGCCAATCACCAGCCCGACGGGCATATAGCCCGCCTGCACCAGATTATAAAAATCCTGGCCGGAGAGATCGCTGGTGAAGGGTAGGCCGCGCGCGTTGCGATAGTTCTTGCCCTCGCGGTTGCGCACCGCCGTGCCGATGGCGATAAACTCGGCCATGTGCGCGCCCCACTCGCGGAAAGTAATCTCCAGCCGCACGCCCACGATGCCATCCGCGCCAAGCGCCGCCGCCTCCTGCTCCATGCGCGTCATCGCCAGTTCGCGGGCCTGATACATCGCCTGCGAAAGCACTGTCACCTCAACATCCTGCTTGAAGGTATTGAACTGAAAGCCCAGGTGATAGATACTGGAGCCGACGACTAATCCCAACGGCTCGAAGCCCGCCGACTTGACCAGCAGATACTCATTGACCGAGAGATCGCTGGTAAACAGCCCGGCATGGCCGGGCGCGCCGCGCATGCTCTGCAAGCGCTCTATCGCCTGCTGCGGGAGCGCTTGCTGTGGCGGCATACCCTGCGGGGGAACACCTTGTTGGGGAGCGCCAGGTTGCTGCTGATAGCCTTGCGGGGGAACGCCGGGTTGCTGGTTCGGGGGAAACTGCTGCATACTCTTCACTCCTCTGGACACCAACTCACCAAACAGTAATGGCTCTATTATGCCGTGTAATCGGCCCGTTTGCAACCGCCGATCCTACCAAGTCCCCTTGACCCTCCTGCCCTGTTGCTTTACAATATTCTTGCTAGAGGGGCGACTGTATCTTTACCAGACATCCAGAGGGAGGGCGACTATGGCTGATCGCGTTGGGCAACAACTGGGCACCTATCGTCTGATCCGTCTGCTGGGCCAGGGCGGCTTTGCCGAGGTCTACCTGGGGGAGCATATCCACCTGGGCACGCAGGCCGCCATCAAAGTCATGCTGACCCGGCTGGCGAGCGATGATATTGAGAAATTTCGCAATGAGGCTCGCACAATAGCCCGCCTGCTCCATCCCCATATCGTGCGGGTACTGGACTTCAATGTCGAGGAGGGCGTGCCCTTCCTGGTGATGGACTACGCGCCCAATGGCACGCTGCGCCAGCGCCACCCTTCCGGCGAGCCGCTGGCGCCCCCCCTCATCCTGCCCTACGTCCGCCAGGTCGCCGACGCGCTGCACTACGCCCACCAGCAGCGGCTGGTGCATCGAGACATCAAGCCGGAGAATATGCTGCTGGGGCCGAGCAACGATGTCTTGCTCTCGGACTTCGGCATTGCGCTGGTGACGCAAAGCTCGCGCTATGAGAGTCCGCAAGACATCGCGGGCACAGTGGCCTATATGGCTCCCGAACAGGTGCAGGGCCACCCGCGCCCGGCCAGCGATCAATACGCGCTGGGGGTGGTCGTCTACGAATGGCTGACCGGCAGCCGCCCCTTTCATGGCTCCTATCAGGAGATCGCGGTGCAGCATGCCGTCGCCACCCCGCAGCCGCTGCGCGCCCGCGTGCCCAGCATCCCACCAGCCGTCGAGGAAGCCGTGCTGATCGCGCTTGCCAAAGACCCGCAGCAGCGCTTTAGCACTATCCAGGCGTTCTCCAACGCGCTGCACCAGGCCAGCCTGGCGAACCAGGCCACGCTGATCATCACCCCTGGCGCGCCGGGCACGCTGCCTCCTCCCATCAGCACGCCACAGCCGATGCTCACGCCGGTCCTGCCTCCCTGGGGTGGGACGATGCCCAGCCCAGGCGTCAGCCAGAACAGCGCGCCCTGGGCCACCGTGCAGTCGCCAACCGCCCAGCCAATGCTCACGCCCCAGCCCATGCCAACCGCCCAGGCGCCGCAGCCGTCCTGGCCCGCGCCGGCTGTTCCCGATTCCGCTACCGTCATGCAAACACCGGCAACACTTCACACACCAGCCGCCCCTGCCGGCGCGCCGCCACAGCCTCAGCCGCAGCCCACAGCCGGCATCTCCCGGCGCGCCGTGCTGATTGGGGCCGGGCTGGTTGGGCTAGCGGCAGCGGGCGGCGGCGTAATCTGGTGGACACGCAACGGCAAAGGCAGCCCATTCTCCAGTTCCCCAACGACGCCCCCGACGGCGGTGGCTCCGGCCCATCCAATCACGCTCTACATCTATCGCGGGCACAGCGATATTGTGTCGTCGGCAGTCTGGTCGCCCGACGGCACGCGCATTGCCTCGGCCAGCTATGATGGCACCGTGCGTGTCTGGGATGCCACCACCGGCGACCACCTCTACGTTTATCGCGGCCACAATGGCGGTGTGGAAACCATCGCCTGGTCGCCCAATGGGCGCTATATCGCCTCCGGCGGCAAGGACAACACTGCGCAGGTCTGGGACGCCACTACCGGCGCCACACTGCTCAACTATACCAGACACACTGATCATGTGCTTGGCGTCGCCTGGTCGCCGGACAGCACCCGCGTCGTTTCGGCTAGCAAAGATAAGACGGCGCTGGTTTGGAGCATCACCGATGGCGCCACCCTCCAGCCCTGGGGCAACCATACCGACGAGGTCCACTGCGTCGCCTGGTCGCCTAACGGCCAGATGATCGTCTCTGGGAGCCGCGATAGGACAGCGCAGGTCTGGAACCCAGTCGCGGGCAACGGGCTGTTCACCTTCACACGCCATTCTGACGTGGTAGAATCCGTCGCCTGGTCGCCGGATAGCCAGCGCGTCGTCTCCGGCAGTAACGATCAGACGGCGCAGGTCTGGAACGCCCGCGACGGCGGCGACGTCTACACGTACCTGGGCCATAGCTCCTATGTCTACTCCGTCGCCTGGTCGCCCAATGGCAAACAGATCGCCTCCGCCAGCTTTGATCAGAGCGTGCGTGTCTGGGACGCCACCAGCGGCGGGCACAGCATCGTCTACACCGGCCATGCCGGCCCGGTGGAGTCCGTCGCCTGGGCCGCTGACAGCAAGCGCCTGGTCTCGGCCAGCGACGACACTACCGTGCAGGTCTGGAAACTGGCGTGAGCCGCCAGCCCTTGCAAACGTGTAGTAAGATAGCAGCAGCACCGCTGCGGCAGAGGTAGGGTGTAGGCCACCTGTCCCGCCGGCGAGATGCCGGCGCTAGTCAGCCCTGGCGGCCAGCAGAATAGACGAGTGGAAAGAAGATATTGGGATGGATGAACTGCTCGGCAAACAGTTTGGCAACTATCGACTGCTGCGCTCCCTGGGGTCCGGCGGCTTCGCCGACGTGTACCTGGGCCAGCATCTCTACCTGCACACCCAGGCCGCCATCAAAGTCTTGCATACCCGCCTCTCTGATGATGATCTGGAGCAGTTTCTGCGCGAGGCCCGCACCATTGCCGGGCTGGTCGATCCGCATATCGTGCGCGTGCTGGATTGCGGAGTAGAAGAGAAAACACCCTATCTGGTGATGGACTACGCGCCCAACGGCACGCTGCGCCAGCGCCACCCCAAAGGGAGCGTGCTGGCGCCGGCTGCAATCCTGCCCTATGTGCAGCAGGTGGCCGGCGCGCTCCAGCACGCCCATAACCAGCGCTTTATCCACCGCGATGTCAAGCCAGAAAACTTGTTGCTTGGGCGTAATAATGACGTGCTGCTCTCGGACTTTGGCATCGCCATCGTCGCGCAGAGTTCGCGCTCGCATCCCACACAGGAGATCGCCGGCACGGTGCCCTATATGGCCCCGGAGCAGTTGCAGGGCCATCCGCGACCGGCCAGCGACCAATACGCTCTGGGCGTGGTCGCCTACGAATGGCTGACCGGGGCGCACCCGTTTCGCGGGTCCGTGTCTGAACTCTTTGTGCAGCATCTCCAGGTGCCACCCAGGCCGCCGCGCCAACTGGTGCCCGGCATCCCACAGGCGGTGGAGGAGGTGGTCTTAATCGCCCTGGCAAAAGACCCCAGGGAGCGCTTTGGAACGGTGGCCGCCTTCGCTACCGCCTTTGAGCGCGCCTGCCAGGGAGATACCACCAGAGCCGTCCCGCTGGTCAACCGGGGCCAGCCATATCATCTTCCACCCTCCGGCATCCCACTTGCATCGGGCAGGTCCGCCGGGCCAACCATCCAATCGTCGCCCGGCTTCACGCCGGCACCAGGCATCTTCAGTGACCCCACGCTCAGGACACCGACCCCGGCAGCAGCCGATCCGACCATCGTGCAAACGCCGCCGCATCTCGCCAGGCGCGGCGATCCCCTGTCAACGCAGCCAGAGCGGCCCACCTCACCGCCGGCCAAAGCCGGCGTCTCCCGCCGTACCTTTGTCATCGGCCTGGCGGGCACCGCCGCTGCCTTTGGTGGGCTGACCTGGCTTGTCCTTTCGCAGCACTCCTCTGGCGGCACGCAAGCCAACACATCGCCCCCCACTGGCAGCGCCCACGCAACCACACCAACGCTGACGGCGTCGGCTCCCGTCGGCCCATCGCCCACCCCTGCCGCCATCGGCACGTTGCTCTATCGCTATACCGGCCACACCGACGTTGTCGATGCTGTCGCCTGGTCGCCAGACGGCAAGCGCGTTGCCTCCGGCAGTTTCGACACCTACGTGCATGTCTGGGACGCCCTCACCGGCGCTCATCACCAGAGCTATACCAGGCAAGATGGACACGTTGTTCCGGTGGCCTGGTCGCTTGATGGGATATACATTGCCTCTGGCAGCAATAGCTCGGCCCAGGTCTGGAACGCCGCCACTGAGCAGGTCGCCATTGCCTATACCGGCCAGAGCAAAGCCGTGTGGGCGCTCGCCTGGTCGCCCGATAAAAAACGCATCGCCTCCGGCAGCGCTGATAATACGATCCAGATTTGGGACGCGCTAACGGGGCAAAATGTCGTGACCTGCCTGGGGCATACCAAAGCCGTCCGTTCGCTCTCCTGGTCACCCGATGGCACGCGCCTCGTCTCTGGCAGCTTTGATGGCACGGCGCGCATCTGGGACGCCGCTACTGGCGCCCCGATCTCTTCCTACACGGGCAGGTTTAACAGCGTCTGGGCCGTTGGCTGGGCGCCCAACGGGCAGCAGATTGCGACGGCTGGCGACAAGCACATCGATGTGTGGGATGCCGCCAGCGGCGCCACGACGATGACCTATAGCAGCCACAGCGCTCAGCCCTGGTGGCTTGCGTGGTCGCCCGACAGCACGCGCATCGCCTCGGCCAGCAAAGACACCACTGTCCATATCTGGCTGCCAAACAGCGGCGCCGATGTGTATGTCTATCAGGGGCACACCAGCAGCGTGAATAGTGTCGCCTGGTCGCCCGATGGTCGGCATATCGCCTCAGGCAGCGACGACACCACCGTGCAGGTCTGGCAGGCCATATAGAGGGCTAGCCCCAACGCAGCCCAATATCCTTGAGGACATCCAGCACGATATCATAGGCCGCCACCTCGCCGGCATGGAAAGAGACCTCGCGCTCATTGGTGGTCGCCTCCCAGGCGCGCCGGGCGCTCTCGCGGTCCGCGATCAGACGCAGGCGCAGCTCCCTGGGCGTATTGCGCGCCCCCTCGCCTTCCATATAGCTGGCAATCGCGCTCAGCACCCGCTGCTGACCGTGCCAGCTTTGGGCAATTGCGCCATCGGAGTTCTCGACTTCATGCGCGGCGCGCGCGCTCCAGACGCGCAGCCGGTCCTGAAAGGTTCCCAGGCTGATAGCCATAGCACGTTCCACCTTTTATTACCCCTGTAATAACACACATTACGGCACAATCGACCAGTGCGCCGGAAGTTCATAGGCAAACTCGCGGCGGCTGAGAAAGCGGCCATTATGATAATTGACGGTGCCAGCGCGTTCGATAGCTCCGTACATATTTTGAATCTGGACAATCCGCTTCTTGAGCAGATTAAAGAGTATCACACCCGCCTTCACACTTTCCAGGCTGACATCGCGGGTACGCTCATCCAACACGCGAAAAACCGGCGTTTCCGGCGCGGGGAGCTGCTCCAACTGCGTCAGAATTGCCTTGTGATCGTCCTCTACATTATGCTCGTCAAAGATCGCCAGACCATGCAGCACATAATCGCGCAGCGTGCGATCATAGCGCCGGGAGGCTTCCAGCAGTTCGCGCAGCGATGACGGGTCTTCCGAGCAAGCAGCCACCAGCGCCGTCAACGCCGAACTGTGCGTTACAAAGCTGACGGTTCCCTGCTCATCCAGCACGGTAAAACGCATCACATCGGGCACAAGCAACATCCTTTCTATTCATCGAGCGCCAGGCGCGGCTGAGCCAGTAATAGCATTATACGCGCTGATAGAGCAGCCAACAAGACAATGTACTGGGTGCTTGACTTTCGAGCAAAACTTCAGTATACTTGCCACATTGGCAGGTAGTTTGCCCACCAGGGACACAGTGCTACCTGGGAAGATACCTGGAAAGGGGATTGCATGGTTGAAGAGAGTAAAGGCGTCATGACGACTGCCGAGGCTGGGCGCAAGGGAGGCAGCGCCGTCCGCGATAAATACGGCGAGGATTACTACCGGCGCATCGGCAAGAAAGGAGGAACCGCGCTCAAAGATAAGCGCGGCAGCGATTATTACCGCGCCATTGCCAAGAAGGGGGGACGAGCCAACGTCGATAAATATGGCCCCGAACACTTCTCGCAGATGGGCAAAAAGGGGGGCAACGCCACCAAGACCAGCCAGTCTGCGGATTTCTACAGCCGTATCGGCAGGATGGGCGGAGCGGCAAAACGACGGAAAAAGATTTTGTAGCCTCTGCTTGTAAGTAGTGACCAGGCGCTTCAGCGCTTCTACCAGTCAGCACTTCTCTCGCTTGTTTCCCATGTTTCTCTATTTACCCTGGGACCAATCAAGCTGCCTGCCTGCCCATTTGGACACAAGAGGCGCAAACAAGTGATTGAGATGTCATACACTGGCGAAGATACCCTCTGCTGCGCATCTCTTATTTTTCTTTGCAGAGACACGGGCTGGAAACGTCCTGGCACATCTCACCTGGAGCGCCGACAAATGCCGGCGCTCCACAGAGCATTGACGATTGGCGCGCAACATGGTAGGCTGAAGCTATCTAGCATGTTTGCTTTATTCAGCCAGCGAGCGTCAATCACATGGTTCAGCAAAGCCTCTTTGATGAGCTAGAAACCCAGACAAACCAGACCACAGCCCCCGCCGCCCGGCGCGTTGGCGCGCTGGCGCCCGCCGAGCGCGCCGCCTGGGAGCAATGGAAAGCGCGCGCGCTGCCAGGCTTTGTCGCGCCCTACTGCCAGGCTTTGGCCGCCAGCCGGCTGCATCGCTCGTGCTGGTGGGTCGATGGGCTGCCAGCAGCAGGGCGGGGCCACCTCTCCGCCTCAGACAGTACCGCCGGGGCGGTGATCGAAACTCTGGCAGCATCTGGCTTTGCCTTGCGCCCGCTGCGCGTGGAGACCCACGCGCCTCAGCGTCAGGAGCCGCCAGCAGTACCACCCGGCGACTCGCCGCTCAGCGCCACGCGCAAGGGACGCAAACCGCCCGCAGCCGCCCCTCCAGAGGAGCCACCGGCCAGCGCCAGCCGGAGCGATCTGCCGGCGCGGCTGGGAGAAGCGCCCGCTGTGCTGCTGCTCAACCCCTTTGCGGCGCCCCCACTGACCGCCGACGACCTGCTGCCGCTTTGCCAGCGCCAGGCGCCCACTGAACTCCTGTTGAGTATTTCCGCCGCGCAGTTGACCCAGCTCGCCGAACAATCCCTGGGCGCCGCCGCTCACAACGGCTCGCCGCCCGGCCCGGCAGCCGCTCAGCCTCACGCCCTGACCGCGCTCTTGCGCTCCGACAACTGGAAAGCTCTCTGGGCCGAGGAGGGACGCGCCGCCGAACACGTGGCGCGCACGCTGGACCTGCTGCGCGGGCTGCTCAAGCCACACTTTCTCTATGTCTGCCTGGCCCCGCTCGATGAGGCGCCCACCCCGCGCCGCTTCCTGCTCTTTGCTTCGCGCCACTATGCCAGCCTGACGCTGATGAGCGATTTCCTCTGCGCCGAGCGGGCGCGGCTGGCCCACGAGCGCGAGACGCAGGCGCTTCAGGGTGGCTGGTTTGCCCGCCGCCGCGAGGCCGCCCGCGCCAAAGCCTGGGCCGCGCTCAAAGAAGAACTGCATACGCTGGGTCGCCTGCGCCGGGCGCGCCTCTGGCCGGACCTCAAGCCCGGCCTCGTGCTGGCGCACTTCGGCCAGTTCAGCACCGCCGAACACGACGCCGCGCTGCTGGAACTCATCCAGGAGGGTCGCGTCCAGTGCCGCTGGTCCTCGCCACCCACTGCTCCAACCGGCGACCCCACTGGCGGTGTCCCGCAGGGACATCCTGGCGCAGCCCCTAGCGCCGATTTCAATCGGCGAAATGCTGCGCGCATCCCAGGCCAGCAGGATTTTCTCGAATTCATCGAGCAGAAAACCCGCCCCGTCTGGCGCCGCTAGCGCCTGAAAGGGACCGATACAAGACATGAGGAGGGTTTGAGTTGATGTCTTTGCCTTCGCTGCCGTTTGGTGAATTACTGCACCACTATCGCGTCACCAGTGGCATTACGCTAGAAGAACTCGCCAAAGGCGCCGGCATCACGGTAGACGCGCTCAACTTGCTGGAATCTGGAACACCGCTTCCGCCGCGCAAAGAGACCGTTGAGCGGCTGGCCGACGTGCTTGATTTGAACGGGGCAGAGCGCTCGATCTTCGTGGCTGCCGGGCGCCTTCCTGGCCTCAATATCCTCTCCCCGCTGTTTGAAAAGAAAGCGCGTGTTGTCGAAAAGCCGCCAGTTGTCGAGCCGCCGCCGTCCATTCTGGTCTTCCTGATCGCCGATATACGCGGCTATACGCGCTTTACCCAGGAACGCGGAGACGAAGCAGCCGCCAAACTCGCCAGCCGCTTCGCCGCCCTGGTTCGAGAGACGATCACCGTGCATGGAGGGCGATTACTTGAACTGCGCGGTGATGAAGCGCTCACCTGCTTTCATTCCGTTCGCCAGGCATTTCAGGCTGCCATTGAACTCCAGGAGCATTTTGCCCAGGCAACCCAGGCCGACCTGACGCTGCCATTGCCCGTCGGCATTGGCATCGACGCTGGGGAAGCGGTGCCCGTTGAAGGTGGCTATCGCGGAGCCGCGCTCAATCTCGCCGCCCGGCTTTGCAGCCTGGCAGGGCCGGGCGAGATTCTCGTCAGCGAGGTCGTCATTCATCTGGCGCGCAAGGTAGACGGGCTGACCTACCTCCCCTGGGGGATTGCTGAACTCAAAGGGTTTGACGAGCCGGTGCGGATTATCACCGTCCAGCGAGAGGGACTCAACACCCCGCCAGCAGTCAAACACCTGACCGAACCCCTGGAAGACACTGAATAAACCTGCCATCCCGCTTGGAGCGCCGGCAGGGATGCCGGCGGTACAAGCGAGTGCCCGGCCTGGAGCGC
>CAZFWN010000019.1:38989-55777 GCA_964522745.1 uncultured Ktedonobacterales bacterium | reverse complement strand
AGGTAACGAGCAGTTCGATGGGGACATGATGCTGAACAGCCTGATCTACAAAGCGCAGCCCTTCGACGTAGAAGCGGCCTGTGTGTTCGCGGACATCGCGTCGGCGGAGGCGCTCAATGTTCTGGAGCGCGGGGTGATTGAGGTGGGTAATGCACCGGGCATCTGAAACATCTGTTTTCATCATCCTTTCTTGCAACGGTTCGAGATACCTGCTCCGCTGCCAGCAGCTAACCTCTTTGGGGCAGCACTCAAACCTGCTCCCAAAATACTCCAAAGACAACATCACTTTTGCCGCCAGTATAGCACACCGAGAAAAAGCTATTGACAAATAGCTTTTTTCAGGGTACATATTCTACGAAGAACGTGCGCCATGAAGAACACCGAACGCCAGGGACGCTGATTGACCCTGACTTGTGGCGTTACAAAAAGGCGTTGCAGCCTCTCTTAGCCGGCAGATGGGTCCCCCCTGCCGGCTAAGAGAGGCTGCTTTGCGTCTCCAGCGCTGAAGACCAGGACGCCATTCTGTCTCCCACGCACCACTGGAAGCTGCTTTTTACCAGGAGGTCTGAATGAACCAGAGCCAGGCGTCATCATCAAGGAGTCATCACCAGCACTCATCATCGTCCTTCTCAGCAGAACAGCAGGCCGAGCCTGCCTGTAGCGGCCCGCGCACACACCCGGCGTATCCCCTCTATGACCCGCGCTTCGAGCATGATGCCTGCGGCACCGGCTTCATTGCCAGCGTCACCGGCGCGCGCGAACACCGTATCCTCGCCTACGCGCTGGAGGCGCTGGCGAATCTGGCGCATCGGGGCGCGATGGATGCTGACGCCGAAACCAGCGATGGCGCTGGCATTATGACCCAGCTTCCCTACCGTCTGCTCAATGCCTGGCTGGCAGAGCAGGGACTCGCGCCGGTGGCGGGACAAAACCTGGCTGTCGGGATGTTCTTTCTGCCAGTTGAAGCTGAGGCCGCCGCCCAGGCACGCGATCTGGCAGCGCGGGCGCTTGAAAGGCGCGGCGCAGCCGTGTTAGGCTGGCGCGTCGTGCCAATCGATCCTGGCGCTTTAGGCGCGGCGGCGCGCAGAAGCTGCCCACGCATCGAGCAAGTGCTAATTCGCCGGCCCGATGCCACCACGCAGGATGAGTTCGAGCGCCTGCTGTATCTGGCACGTAAAGAGAGCGAGTCGCGCCTGGCCGCTGCTAGCCTGACAGGCGTGTATATCGCGTCGCTTTCAGCGCGCACCGTCGTCTATAAGGGGCTGCTGACGGCTGCGCAGATGCCGCAGTTCTATCTCGATCTGCTCGACCCGCGTTTCGAGACGGCCCTGGCCCTCTTCCACCAGCGCTACAGCACCAACACCTTCCCAAGCTGGCCGCTGGCTCAGCCTATGCGCCTGCTGGCACACAACGGCGAGATCAACACGGTGCAGGGCAATCGCAACTGGATGGCCGCCCGCGAGGCCACCTGCCTGGCTCCCCACTGGGGCGACGAGGCCGCCTGGCTGCGCCCAATCATCGACGCCGACGGCAGCGACTCCACCAGCCTGGATAACGTCCTTGAACTGCTGGTGCGCTCCGGGCGCGACGTGCTGCACGCGCTGACGGTGCTGGCGCCGGAAGCCTGGGAAGGCCAGGATGAACTCGACCAGACTATACGAAGCTTCTTCCAGGCGCACGCCCCGCTGATGGAACCCTGGGATGGCCCAGCGGCGCTCGTCTTCAGCGATGGCACGTTGGCCGGGGCAGCGCTAGATCGCAACGGCTTGCGCCCTTTACGCTATGTCATTACCTCCGACGGGCTGGTCGTCCTTGGCTCCGAGGTGGGGATGGTCACGCTGGATGAAGCGCATATCAAGGTCAAAGGACGCCTGGGGCCGGGACAGATGCTCGCCGTAGACACCGCGCGCGGCCTGGTGCTGCACAATCACCAGATCAAAGAGGAACTGGCCGCGCGCCAGCCCTATGCCGAGTGGGTGAAGCGCCAGCAGGTCGCTATCTCTGCTGAGAACTACGAGGAAACGCCGGCGCAGGCTGTGCATCCAGATGCCCTGCTGGAGCAGCAGGCGCTCTTCGGCTACAGCCACGAGGACATCGAGCTGGTGCTGCGCCCGATGCTCAAAGACGGCACTGAGGCAGTCTGGAGCATGGGCGACGACACCCCACTCTCCGTCTTCTCGCAGCATCCCCGCTCGCTTTCCAGCTATTTCAAACAGCGCTTCGCCCAGGTCACCAACCCGCCGATTGATTCCCTCCGCGAGCAATCAGTGATGTCGCTCACCAGCTATCTCGGTCCACGCGGCGACCTGCTGGCCGACAGCGAACCCAGCGGCACGCTCTTGCGGCTAGCTTCTCCGTTGCTCGATGAGGCCACCTTGCAGGCCATCCTGGCGACGGCAGATGAGCGCCGGCTGGATGTCTGCTGCTTGCAGACCGTCTATGAACCTGGCACTGATCGTGAAGCGCATGGACAGCTTCGCCGGGCGCTTGATGTATTGGAAGAGCAGGCGGTAGCTGAGGTACACGCGGGCGCGGGCATCGTCCTTTTGAGTGACCGCCATGTTCCGGCGGGCAGCGTCCCCATGCCGATGCCGCTGGCGCTCGCAGCGGTGCATCACGCGCTGGTGCGCGCTGGCGTGCGCCAGCAGGCCGGGCTGATTGTTGAGACTGGCGCTGCCTGGGATGTGCATCAGATTGCCCTGCTGATCGGCTACGGCGCCAACGCCGTCCTGCCCTATCTGGCGCTGGAAACCGTGCGCTCGCTGGCCCAAACACGTGGGCTGGAAGAGGTGAGACCACGCGACGCCGGGCACCTCTATCATCACGCTGTTGAAAAGGGGCTGCTCAAGGTCATGGCGCGCATGGGCCTCTCGGTGGTCGAGAGCTATCTCGGCGCGCAGTTGTTTGAATGTCTGGGCCTCGATGCTGCGCTGGTGGAGCGCTACTTCCCTGGCACACCCGCCGCCCTGGGCGGGCTGACGCTGGACGATCTGCACCGCCAGGCATGCGCGCATCGCGCTGAGGCAGACCGCCTGGCCGCGCTGCGCCGCGTTCCTGTAGGCGCGGAGGCCGGCGGTACACGGACGCCCGCGAGCCGGGACGGCGAGGAGGCGCCAGGCGCGCTTCGCCCGCGCCTGGCGGATCGGGGCTATGTGCGCTTCCGCCGCAACGGCGAATATCACGCGGCCCATCCACAGGTGGTCAAAGCGCTGCAAAAGGCAGCCACCAGTGGCGCGGAAGATGACTATCGGCGCTATACCGATCTGGTCTATAGCCGGCCAGCCACCGCCATCCGCGACTTGCTCACTTTCCGACCCGGCCAGCCGCTCCCCATCGAGGAGGTCGAGCCGGCGGAGGCCATTGCGCGTCGCTTCGTTAGCACCGCCATGTCGCTCGGATCGCTCAGCCCAGAGGCGCACCAGACGCTCACGCTGGGCGTGAATCGCATCGGCGCCCGCAGCAATACCGGCGAGGGCGGCGAAGACCCGGCCTGGTACACCGGCAGGCGCGATGGTATCTCAACCAACAGCCGCATCAAGCAGGTAGCATCGGGGCGCTTCGGTGTTACGGCGGCCTATCTGGCGCACGCCGAAGAGTTAGAGATCAAGATGGCCCAGGGGTCCAAGCCTGGTGAGGGCGGGCAACTGCCGGCTCGCAAAGTGACCGGGCTGATTGCGCGGCTGCGCCATACTATGCCGGGCATCCCGCTGATCTCACCTCCACCACATCATGACATCTACAGCATCGAAGACCTGGCCCAGTTGATCTACGATCTGAAGCAGGCCAACCCGCGCGCCGCTGTGGGCGTCAAGCTCGTCTCCGAGCGCGGCGTGGGCACGGTTGCGGCGGGTGTTGCCAAGGCGCACGCCGACTATATCCTGATAAGCGGACACGACGGTGGCACCGGCGCCTCGCCGCTCACCTCGATTAAGCACGCCGGCAGCCCCTGGGAGTTGGGGCTGGCTGAAGGGCAGCAGGTGCTTCGCCTGAATGGCTTGCGCGGGCGTGTCCGGCTGCGAACCGACGGCGGCCTGAAGACCGGGCGGGATGTCTTGATTGCTGCGATGCTGGGGGCCGATGAGTACGGCTTCGGCACGGCGGCGCTGATCGCTATGGGCTGCGATATGGCGCGCCAGTGTCATTTGGATACCTGCCCCGCCGGCATCGCCACACAGCGCGAAGAACTGCGCAAACGCTTCACCGGCACGCCAGAGCAGGTTTCGACCCTGCTGCTCTTGATTGCCGAAGAGGTGCGCGCCATCCTGGCCGGGCTAGGCTTCCGCAGCCTGGACGAGATTATCGGGCGAGCCGATTTGCTCACGCCGCTCCCCACCTCTGCCGGCGGGGACGCCGCCGGTACAAGCAAGCCGGCGTTCGATCTGACGCCGCTGTTGGCCGCCGGCAGCGATGACACGCCGCGACGGTACACCCCGACGCAGCGCGAGGAGCGCGAGGCAGCCGGTGAGCCATCGCACGAGGAGGCGATGCTGAACGACGCCCTGCCCTTGCTAGCTCGTGGCTACGGGCTGCTGCTGCATGAGCAGATTCGCAATCGGGACCGAGCAGTGGGCGCGCGTCTGGCCGGCGAGATCGCCCGCCGCTGGGGCGACAGCGGCCTGCCCTCCGGCAGCATCACCTGCCATTTCTCTGGCAGCGCCGGACAGAGCTTCGGGGCATTCTGTGTGCCAGGATTGCGCCTGATTCTGGCGGGCGACGCCAACGATTATGTGGCAAAGGGCATGACCGGCGGGCAGATCATCGTCATGCCACCGCCGCACCATCGCTTCGCCGCGCATGAGCAGGTGATTGTGGGCAATACCGTCCTCTATGGCGCAACGGGCGGCGTGCTGCTGGCGCGTGGGCGTGCCGGCGAACGCTTCGCCGTTCGTAACAGCGGAGCCATTGCTGTCGTCGAGGGCGTTGGCGATCATGGCTGCGAGTATATGACCGGCGGCGCCGTCGTCGTGCTGGGGCCAACCGGGCGTAACTTTGGCGCGGGCATGTCTGGCGGCATCGCCTATGTCTACGATGTCGAGGGGTGCCTGCCGGGCCGGCTGAATACGCAGATGGTGCGGCTGGAGCGCGTCAGCGATGAAGCCGAGGCTGAAGACCTGGCAGCTTTGCTGGCCTACCATGCCCAGACCACCGGCAGTGACCTGGCAGCCTCCATCCTGGCAAACTGGCCCGCCGCGCTGGACCTGTTCTGGCGGGTTGCCCCGGAAACAGCCGCAGCCACGCACCCCTTGCAAGCGTGCATGGCTGGCCTGCGCCCGGCGCTGGGCGGCGTGCCCTATTCGCTCAGTGCGCAGCCAGCCCTGGCCCAGCGTAGGACGGGCTAAGAAAGGCTGTTCCCCTTGACCTGACATCTGAGAAGGGATAGGATGGAGGACACAAGAAGCATAACATACCACACAAGGGAGCAAACAACGCCGGTGGCGGAACTGACAACAGGCACGGTCATTCAGGGCTATACCGTCTTGCGCGCCCTGAGCAGCGGCGGTATGGGCAGCCTGTACCTGGCGCGAAACGCCGCCGGCCAGCAGGTCGTCCTCAAGTTCCCGCATATCACCATGATTGGCGACCCGGCCCTCTATGAGCGCTATCTGCGCGAGTTGGAGATCGGGCGCACCCTGCGGCACGCGCATATCCAGCACGTCCTGGATGCCGGCGAGTATGAGGGCAAGCCCTATATGGTCACCGACTATATCGAGGGCGAGACGCTGCGCGCCTATGTCAGCCGCCACGCGCCTCTGCCCATCGAGGAGGCTGTGCGTCTGCTGGACCAACTCTGCCAGGGCGTCGCCTACTGTCATGAACACGGTGTCTTTCACCGCGACCTGAAGCCTGAGAACATCTTGATTACCCCGGCCCAGGACGTCACGATCATCGACTTTGGCATCGCGCTGCTGCGTGGGGCGCGGCGCATCACCTGGGCGGGACTCTCCAGCACCGTCGGCACGCCCGACTATATGGCCCCAGAGCAGATTCAGGGCAAGCGCGGCGACGCCCGTACCGACATCTACTCGCTGGGCGCCATTGGCTATGAATTGCTCTGCGGCCAACCCCCTTACACGGGCGACAATCCTCTGGCGGTGATGAGCCAGCATCTCTATGGCGCCATCCGTCCGCTGCCCGAATTGAACCCCACTGTGCCGGCCCTGCTCGACCGGGTAATCCAGAAGGCGCTGCGCCGCCAGCCGGAGGAGCGCTACCAAACGGTTGAGGCATTCCGTCAAGCGCTGCTGGACTACCCACAAGCCGGTCTGGAGGTGCAGGAAGCCACCCAACCCACCGGGCCGCTTGCCAGGCATCCGCGCCTGCGGCAACGGCTGCTCTATACCCTCGTGTTGGCGGCCATCATTGGCGGCATCATCCTCATCGGCGTGCTGGCCCAGATGGCGCACGGCGGGCACTAGCCTCGCAGAAGATTTTCCGCCCCTAACTCTGATATACTCTGCTCAGAGACAGTGTGCGCCTCATGACAGGGAACTCTGCCAACCAGGGCGCCAGATCTGTAGTATGCCAGGAGAAGAATCAGCGATGAGTGGATCAACTGCTTCCAACAATGTCGTATCCGCTGAGAAGATCGAGCGCACGGTGCAAGTGCGCGGCATCAACACCCATCTGTTTGAGGCCGGGTCGCCCTCGGCGCCCCCGCTGCTCTACCTGCACGGCACCAACCTGGGGAATCTCTGGCTGGATTATCATCGAGCGCTGGCGCAGCATTTTCATCTCTTTGCGCCAGATACGCCGGGTTTTGGCCTGACCGAGCGGCCCGATTGGATGCGAGACATCAGCGATTATACCCTCTACTTCCGCGACCTGATGGATGCGCTGGGTCTGGAAAAACCCTTCTTCGTTGGTCACTCGCTGGGCGGCTGGATGGCCGCTGAGTTAGCCGTCTGGTTCCCAGAGCGCGTGGGCAAGCTGGTGCTTTCCAACGCTGCTGGCATCCGGGTCAAAGGATCGCCGATTGCCCATTTACTCGCTATGAATCCCCAGGAAGTGCTGGCGGCCTGTTTTGATAATCCGATGGCGGCAGCGCCGTTGATCCCAGCAGAGGTCAACGTCGATTACATCATGACCTACTACCGCGAGCGCACCACGCTGGCCGCGCTGGCCTGGAATCCGAACTATGATCCCAGGCTGGAGCGCCGCCTGGAGCGCGTCACCTGCCCCACGCTGGTCCTCTGGGGCGAAAATGACCGGCTGATTCCATCTGTCTATGCCGATGCCTTCCATTCGTTGATCACTGGCTCCACGCTGGTCAAGCTGCAAGGCACCGGCCATATGCCCATGTTTGAGCAGCACGAGGAGTGGGCGAAGCAAATCAGCAATTTTTTGCTTGAAGAGGGAGTTTGACGCATGAACAAGTTGCAGTTTCATTACTTCCATCTGATGCCCTGGCCGTACCTGCCTGCGGATTTGGACGAGAAATATGACTCCTCCTGGGTAACGTTGCCCAACTCGATCTATGACCCGATCAAGGGCCACGCGCTCTATAACCGCTACCTCGATGAGATTGAGCGCGCCGATAAGCTGGGCTGGGACAGCGTGATCGTCAATGAGCATCATCAGAATGCCTATGGCACGATGCCCTCGCCTAATATCATGGCGGCAGTGCTGACGCAGCGGGTCAAGCGCGCGAAGATTGGTATCGTTGGCAACGCGCTGCCGCTGCACGATGATCCGCTGCGGGTGGCCGAAGAGATTGCGATGCTGGATGTAATTAGCGGCGGGCGGATCATCTCTGGCTTTGTGCGCGGCACCGGCATGGAATATTTCAGCTACAACATGAACCCGACGGTCAGCCGCGAGCGTATGAACGAGGCGCATGATCTGATTATCCAGGCGTGGACGCGCCCAGGCCCCTTTGACTTTGAGGGCGAGCATTACAACTATCGCTACGTCAACATCTGGCCGCGCCCGATTCAGCAGCCGCATCCGCCGATCTGGCTGCCTGGCACCGCCAGCCTGGAGACCATTGATTTCGCTGCCAAGCATAAATATCCCTATATGACGGTGTTTATGCCGATGGAGCAGCGCAAGATGGCCTATGACCTCTATCGCCGCGTGGCGGAAGAGAAATACGGCTATGAGGCCAGGCCAGAGCAGTTGGCCTTCTGTACGCCGGTGGTCGTGGCCGAGACCGATGATCTGGCTATGAAGGAAGCCGAGAAGTATCTGATGTGGCTGTTCAACAAGGGGCTGAAGGTGAAGCCGGAGTTTAACTTCCCACCTGGATACGTCAGCGAGCGGAGCTTCCTGGGGATCGTGAAGAGCGGCGCCCTCACCCGCGAAAAGCCAACACTCAAGCAATTGATCGATACCGGCGTGGTTATCGTTGGCGGCGTCGATACGGTGATTGAAAAGCTGGCCTACTATACCGATGAACTCAAGGCCGGCATGCTGGTGACCGGCGGCCATGTTGGCGAAATCCCCGATTATCTGGTGTTGAAGAGCCAGGAATTGATGGCGAAGGAAGTGATGCCGCACTTCCGCGAGAAGCCGGCCAAACACGAGCCGCGCCCCGTCGAGATCAATACGGTTGCTGATCCGGCCTAGCAGCGGCTCCGAACAGGTACATTCTTGATACTCTGGTGGTGCGCAAGCGGGCATAATGCTTGCGCACCACTCGCGCGCTCTCTGGTCAACGCAGCGCGGTATGGGATTTGCAGAGTCCCCCTGCGCGTTTTGCGCCCCAAGACTTGTGGATGCTGGTCTCGCGCCGTCTGCTAGTAAATCCGTCCATATGTATCCTGGCCGCGTAATCCAGAGTGTCTCTGTGGACGTATAGGTGAACACCAGCGAACGCCTCTTTTGCCACTCCATTGGCCGGTTCTTCCCTGTAGTCGGACACAACACAAAGGAGCAAGCATGTCATATCCCCTCGTCCGCACTCAGCCCGCCCGTCAGAAGCACGATGTTGACTACGTCTTCTACGAACTGACGCGCAGCATCTGCCCTGAATGCCGGCGGGTGATCGATGCGAAGATTCTCTTGCGCAATAACAAAGTCTATATGCGCAAACGCTGCCCGGAACACGGCCAATTCGAGGCGCTGGTCTATGGGGATGCCCAGGCGTATACGTCTGCCTCCAAGTTTAATAAGCCCGGTACGATTCCTCTGGAGTTTTCCACTGCTATCCAGCATGGCTGCCCGCACGATTGCGGTCTCTGCCCCGATCATCAGCAGCACGCCTGCCTTGGGATTATCGAGGTCAACAGCGCCTGCAATATGGATTGCCCGCTCTGCTTTGCCAACGCCGGCGCCGGCTTTAACCTGACGTTAGAAGAGGTCGAGGGCATTCTGGATCATCTGGTAGCCACCGAGGGCAACCCGGAGGTCGTCCAATTCTCCGGCGGCGAGCCATCGATCCATCCCAAGATCGTCGAGATGATGCGGGCGGCCAAGGCGCGCAATATCCGGCATGTCATGCTCAATACCAACGGCAAGCGCATCGCCAATGATGACACGTTTCTGGAGGCGCTCAACGAGCTTCGCCCATCTATTTACTTTCAGTTCGATGGCTTTGAGAAAGAGACCTATCGCATCATTCGCGGCGAGCCGGATATTCTGGAGGAGAAGATACGTGCGCTGGACCGCCTGGCCGCTATTGGCGTGGGCGTGGTGCTGGTGCCGGCTGTTGAGCGCGGCGTGAACCTGCATGAAGTGGGCGAAATCGTCAAGTTTGCCATTCATCATCCGGCGGTACGCGGCATCAACTTCCAGCCCGCGTTTCACGCTGGCCGGCACGGCGAACATGACCCGCTCCAACGCCTGACCATCCCTGACATCCTTCAGGAAATCGAGAAGAGTACCGACGGGATGTTCATCCAGAAAGATTTTGTGCCGGTGCCCTGCTGCTTCCCCACCTGCAACTCTGTTACCTACGCCTTCCTGGATGGCGACACGGTGCTGCCGCTGCCGCGCGTCCTCAACGTCGATGATTACCTGGATTACATCACCAACCGCGTGACGCCTGATCTGGGCGATGAGATTAAGCGGGCATTAGAGGGTTTGTGGTCGTCTTCGGCGGTGGTTGGCTCGGATACGTTTGCCCAGCAATTCGCCATCTCCTGCGCCGCCTGTGGCTTGCCAGACGAGCAGGGATTAGATATAAAGGCGTTCGCCAATCAGATTTTCATGATTATGTTGCAGGACTTTATGGACCCCTGGACCTTCAATCAGAAGAATCTGATGAAGTGCTGCAAGGAATTTTTGCTGCCTGATGGCAAGCAAATCCCTTTCTGCGCCTACAACAGCGTGGGCTACCGCGAGCAGGCGCGCGTGCAGCTTGAGGAGCGCGAGCGCGAGCGCGCCCGTGCCCGGCGGGCGGGTGTGCCCTTCGAGCCCAAGCCGTTGACCTTCTCGTTCGAGAAGCCCTACCCGCAGGTGGTCGCCAGGAACGGCCATGCCAACGGACACCAGAACGGGAGCGCGCATGGACACGAAGCTTGAGCCATTGGGCACGACGGAGACCGAACTCAAGACCTGCTGCGCTGCTGTCTACCAGAGCGATTGGGCCAGGCTCATCCTGGGCGACTCGTTTCATCCAGGAGGCATGACGCTGACCGCACGGCTGGGAACGTTACTCGACCTCAAGCCAGGCAAGCGGTTACTCGACGTGGCTGCCGGGCAGGGCACCAGCGCGATCTTCCTTGCGCGCACGTTTGGTTGCGAGGTGGTTGGCGTGGACTACGGCGGAGGGTCGGTGCGCAAGGCCGCCGAGGCTGCCGAGGCTGCCGGCGTGGCCCATCTAGCGCGCTTCGAGCAGGGCGACGCTGAGCATCTGACCGCCAACGCCGGAACATTCGATGCCATTCTCTGCGAATGTGCGTTCTGCACCTTCCCAGATAAGACTGCCGCAGCCGGCGAGTTTGCCCGCGTACTGCGACGCGGCGGCCAGGTGGGCCTGAGCGATCTGACCCGCGCCGGTGAGGTGCCGGAAGACTTGCAGGGCTTGCTGGCCTGGATCGCCTGCATCGCCGATGCGCAGCCGCTTGAGCGCTATGCTCACTATCTACAAGGCGCTGGTCTGACGGTTGATCTGATCGAGCCACATAACGAGGCGCTCAGCCAGATGGTACAGGAGATTCGCGCCAGGCTGCTGGGGGCCGAGTTGTTGATGAAGCTCAAGAAGATCGATCTGCCTGCTGTCGATTTTGAGCAGGCCAAAACCCTGGCCCGCGCCGCCTCAGAGGCCGTGAAGGCCGATAAATTTGGCTACGTGATAGTCACTGCTCGCAAGCCAGGCTAAAGATCCTCCAGCCGGCAACCACAGCGCCTTGTTAGGGTTGGCTGTTCCGTGCCACCGTGATGACGACATGGCCCTTTTTGTGGCCGGTTTCGACATATCGGTGAGCCTCGGCAGTCTGTTCTAACGGATAGCATCTGTCGATGGCCGAGTGCATCTTGCCCGCCTCAATCAACTCTTTGAGGAACTTGATGTCTTCAGCGTATTCGCTTGCTGTCCTGGCTGCCCAGGGGATGACTTGCTTACTGCTGCTCCTCGACGTCCAGCGCCCTCGAACCCTCTGTGACAGCCGAGGATTCCCTAACAGATAGCGCCCATTGGGTGTGAGCAATCGCACGCTCCGGGAAAACGAACTCTTGCCTATCACGTCAAAAATTACATCATAGGTCTCACCCCTTTTCGTGAAATCCTCTTGTGTATAATCAACGACGTGGTCTGCCCCAAGCGAGCGCAGCAAATCCAATTTCCCCGTGCTGTCCACAGCCGTCACCTCAGCCCCAAAGTACCTGGCAAGCTGTATCGCAAACGTCCCGATACTTCCCCCGGCACCAAGAATCAACACCTTTTCTCCGCTCTGAACAGCGGCTTTTCTCAGAAAATATACAGCTTCAAGTCCGCCAACAGGTAGGGGGGCGGCTTCCTCATAGGTCATGTTGGACGGTTTTATTGCCATCACCCCTTTTTCAGACAGACAGGTGTACTCCGCATATGCACCCAATCCAATACTGGTCCAGGCAAAAACCTGATCGCCTTTGCTAAAGCGTTGTACATCTTTGCCGACGGCTTCAATTTCACCGGCTAGCTCCTGTCCCAGGATAAAGGGTCTTGGTCGTATGCGTCTGAGAAGACCCACACCTATGAGGATGGGAAGCCGATACGCGAAAGGGAGTTGTAAACTGCGAAGCTGGCAGTCCCCTGCTGTTACGGTTGTCGCGTAGATTTTTATCAGGACTTCATTGTCCTTGGGAGCAGGTGTTGCAACCTCTCTGAGCTGAAGCACATCTGGTGGTCCGAATTTTGTCAAGACAATGGCTTTCATGAGTTTCCTCCACGTTGCTGTAATTTGGTCAATGCGGTTTACTTGCTATCTGAAACATCTACGTGGCCGGGTTTCACGCGATTGACCGAGATCAATGGCAGCCCTACATCACGCACTTTTTTGATTACTCCATGCAACGCGGCCTGATCGACCACCGGGCCGGATAACAGCGTCTCGCCGTTGTCTTCCAGCGTGATAGTCAGCCCCTCAAACCAGTCTGCCCAGTGAGGCCCCAGATGGCCCTTGATTCTGATTTGATAGACCATCGGTTCACCCGAATCTGTTTTTGGGTTGCGTTTGTTTGACATCATTCTGTCCCTGTTGTGGCTGGTCAGAACCGTCTGGACCACTTGCTCGATCTACAAGTAGCGTAGCTCCATGACGATATATACGTCGAGCCACTAAAGTGTTGTTTGGAGTGTTGTTGTGGGGGTTGGGCAAGTCTTCTGCCGCTGAGACATAATAGAGCCATCAACACAATGATGGAGGAACAGTGCTATGGCTCAGGCAAAGATTGGCGTCCTTGGGGGGAGCGGCCTCTACCAGATGGAGGGCATGAGCGAGGTGCGCGAGGTGCGCGTCGAGACTCCCTTCGGCGCGCCGAGCGATGTGATCAGTATTGGCAATGTTGAGGGCGTGCCTATTGCGTTTCTGCCGCGTCATGGGCGCGGCCACCGCATCAGCCCATCCGAAGTGCCGGCGCGGGCGAATATCTGGGCCATGAAGAGCCTGGGGGTCGAGTGGCTGCTCTCGGTGAGCGCGGTGGGCAGCATGCGCGAGGATGTGGCGCCGCTTGACTTGCTCATTCCCGATCAACTCTTTGATCGCACGCGCAGCCGCGTCAACTCCTTCTATGAGGGTGGCATTGTCGTTCATTGTACCTTCGCCGACCCTTTTTGCTCGACACTGAGCCAGGCGCTCGACGAGGCTGCCGCGTCGCTGGGGAATGTCAAGGTGCATCGCGGTGGCACCTACCTCTGCATGGAAGGGCCGCTCTTCTCGACGCGAGCCGAGTCGCGCATCTACCGGCAGTGGGGCGTGGATGTGATCGGCATGACGGCGCTGCCGGAGGCCAAGCTGGCCCGCGAGGCCGAGATACACTACGCCACGCTGGCCTGTATCACCGATTATGATTCCTGGCACGAGACGGAAGCCTCGGTGACGGTGGAGATGGTGGTTGCCAACCTCCAGCAGAACGTGCGCAACGCGCAGCGAGTCATCCGCGCCATTGCCCAGCGTGGCGGCACGCTGGGCGAGCATCTCACCTGTGAGTGCGATCACGCGCTGGCGGCAGCCGTCTTAACCAACCCCAGCCTGATCCCGCCAGAAGTCAAGGACCGCTATCGCTTGCTGCTGGGGAAGTATCTGGGCTAGAGCCGCTCGCACTTCTTCCTGTTCTTAATGAGAAAGGTTTATAATAGTGAAAGGGGAACAAGAATCTTTGCACTGATGCAGGGAGCGGAGGCACTCATATGAAACTGACTGAGGTACTCAGTGGCGGGAGCATTGCTTGCGCGGAACGCAGCGGCGCCGGTCATCTGGTCGTGATCCAGCGAAGCCAGCGAGGCTACCATCTGTCGCGCTACACGCCTGATGCGCAAGGCAGCGCCCAGCCCGCTGACTGGACTTTCCCCAACCTTTACGATCTGCTCATCTTTGCCCGTACTCAGGGATTCGCTGAAATAGACCCGGAGGCCGTTGATTGGCATGCCGCTTATGCGTCGCGGTCCTGACAATGATTGTGAGCGCTTCTGCTTTCAGGAAGAGATGCCTTTCAGAAGCGTCAATACCTCGTCAATTTCAAACGGTTTGGGGAGAACCGCCACCACAACATCGCTCTTCAACGCATGGCCCTCCCGTGCTAAGCGCCACCCGGCAGACATCAGCACCACTTTGTTATCCTGAAGTAAGGTAGAGTCCTTCTTTAAGCGCTCAACGACCTCCTGGCCCGTCATTCGAGGCATCATCAGATCAAGCAGAATAACCCACCCACCCTCGCGCTTGAGGATGTCGAGCGCCTCCCTGCCATCGCTGGCAACATTGACGCGGAAGCCTTCATCGGTGAGCAGATCATGGAGCAGTTCACGAATCTCTGCATCATCATCCACCACCAGAATTTTGGTCATGCACATTGCTCCTCTTTCTAGCGCCTATCGCAACTGCACACCTACGTGGAAATATAGCACCTCTCAGCGGCACACGCCCAGGCTGTTTGAGCATAATGCGCGCCAGCGGTCACTCTGATGGGCTGATGCCCCACAAGCTCGTAAACGATTCCCCCGGCTGAAGGACACGCAAGCCATAGCCGTTATTGAAGGCGTTTGCCGCGCAGGTTTCTGGCTCGATGGCAAGCCCACGCCGGCGCCTAGCCGTGTCTGGCAGGGTATCGCCGGTATAGATTTGCACATACTGGTGACTGGCATCCATAAAGATCGTAACGCTGGGCTGGCCGGCTGGTGTGGAGAACCTCACCCGTGTGAAGCCATCTGCATCAGGGGTCAGGTCTGTTAAGCAGACATCCAACACAGTTTCGCCGATGGAACGAGGCCCGCGAAAATCAAAGGGCGTGCCATCTACGCTCGCCGGTGGTGGGATCGGGATGGAACGCTCATTGGTGCGAAAATACGAGTTTGCCGGGACATGTAAGATGGCCGGGTTCACCGTCTCGGTGCCAACGGTGAGGTAGGGGTGATAGCCGGCCCCGTAAGGAAGCGGCGCAGCGCCGATATTGTGCGCAATGGTCTGCACTTCTAACCCTCTAGAGGTCAGTGTGTAGCTCACCTGGAGCGCCAGCACGAAGGGATAGCCTGGCTGCGCGTGCAGTATCACCTCCATCACCAGGCGATTGACCTCATGGCTGGCGGCGTGCCAGTTGAGCCAGCGAGTGAGACCGTGATTGGCATTCTGCAAGGCAGGCTCGGTGAGCGCAAGCTGAAGCGCCTTGCCCTGAAAGGTATATCTCCCATGATCGACGCGATTGGGCCAGGGGAGCAAGACCTGGCCTCGGCCAGAAGCGGCCATTTCATCCTGGCGATAGGTGTCAAGCAGCTCGCGCCCGCCGATGGAGAAGCTGCGCAAGCCGGCGCCGACTTCGGTGACGATGGCGCGCATCTCCCCGCGAGCAATCTCAAACTGCTTTCCTGAGGGCAGGGCTGTTTCTGTTTCATCTGGGTTGCCAGCATCAGACGGCATCACCATGCGCCAGGCTCCTTCTGCATGTTCACACGCTCTTTTGGGTATTGTAGCATCATCCCGGTGTGGTACTCTTTCGTCAGAAAGATGTCGCTTGATTCCCACCTGAGGAGAGAGACATGCCGATTCGTTTTGAGCGCCGCGAGAAGATCGCCCGCTTTCTTGATCCACGCACCGACTTTCAAGAGGTGGAGGTGGCCTGCGAGATACGCTGGGATCCGCTAACCGGGCGCACGGGCCGGGTCGCTCATGTGGCCGGCTTCCAACTTGCGCCACCAGACCTGGCTCCGCTGATCGCAGCCTCGCTCACATTCTGCCCGTTTTGCCCCGACAAGATTATGACCATTACCACCAAATTTCCGGCGGAGATCACCCCGGAGGGCCGCTTCCGGCGCGGCGAGGCGGTGCTGTTCCCTAATCTGGCGCCCTACGATGAACACAGCGCGGTGGCCGCCATCTGCCAGCAGCATTATGTGCCGATGGGGCAATTTTCTCAGACGACGCTGGTTGATGCGTTTCAGGTCTGCCTGGACTATCTGCGCCGGCTGCGCTCGCTGCCTGGCACGACCTATCCGCTGGTCTTCTGGAACTACTTGCCGGCCTCTGGCGGCACGCAGATTCATCCCCACCTTCAGTTGTTTGCCACCGACACGCCCGGCAATGTGGTGCAGGACGAGATGGCCGCCAGCCAGCGCTATTATCAAGAACATGGGCGCGTCTTCTGGGCCGATCTGCTGGAGGAAGAGCAGCGCGTGGGCGAGCGCTTCATTACGCAAGGCCAGCACAGCGCGTGGCTGACCAGCTTTATCTCGCAGAGCGTGCTGGCGGACCTGCTGATTCTCTTTCCAGGGCAGTATACCCTCTATGATCTCAGCGAGGCGGCGCTGGCCGAGTTCTGCCGGGGACTGACGCAGGTGTTGCCGGCGCTGGAGGCGCGGGGCATCTACAGCTTCAATCTGGGCTTCTTCTCTGGCGTGGCCGGACGCGAGGACACCTGGCTGCGCGCCCGGCTCTCGCCGCGCATCTATATGACGCCGCGCCTGTGGGGGTCAGATACCAGCGCGCTCCAGCAGCTCTATCAAGAGCATTTCATGGTGCAGACGCCGGAAACGCTGGCGCAGCAGCTACGCGAGGCCATCACGCTCTGATGCGCCGCTGATGGTCTATGCCCGTAGCGCCGGGGGGCTTTCCCCCGACTTTCCCCCGACTTTCGGCGGGCCATCAGCCCGCTCTGGGAGCCTTTCCCCCTTTAGCCCCCTTTGCCCCAAGGACTCCACTGGGCGCATTTCGTTGGGAGGGG
>CAZFWN010000019.1:0-38889 GCA_964522745.1 uncultured Ktedonobacterales bacterium | reverse complement strand
CCCTTTAGCCCCCTTTGCCCCAAGGACTCCACTGGGCGCATTTCGTTGGGAGGGGCTATCTCCTGAGTCTGCGCTCCCTGTGGAGGGGGCAGAGATGAGGTGCTGGTGGTCTCTGTAGTAGTATCAGTAGTAGTAGTAGTAGTAGTAGGAAGCAAGCGAGAAGATGAGCGAGCGCCTGAAGACCGTGACGCTTCTTTTTCTCGCAGCAGGTCCAGATACGAGGGCCAGTCACTCATGCGCTTCCTCCTGGCAAGACCACACACTGGGGCAAAGGGGGCTAAAGGGGGAAAGGCTCCCCACCTGGGCTGACGCGGCGCCGAAAGTCGGGGGAAAGTCGGGGGAAAGGGTCATGCTGCCAGCCATCGCCACACCTCCGCCGGCCTGCCGCTTTTCGCAGGCGACCCTGCCCTGCTCGGCCAGCAGGTGCAGGAATGCGCGCCAGCAGTGCTGAGGCTCTGGCGCAGATGGCCTCAAACCTGCAAGCCTAATGCCCCGGCTGGATGAGAGATGCCAGCCGGTCATGTGGAGTATCTCAGGCGATCTGACTGGCGAGGCGTTCTGGCAAGGTACAGGATGCCGCGCACCTATGGAGGCATATGATGGCACAGCTTGGGTTTGTTGGCCTCGGCGCGATGGGCAGCCGCGCCGCGAAGCGCTTGATGGATGCCGGGCATACGGTGATTGGCTATAACCGCACGAAGTCAAAGGCGCAATGGCTGCGGGACGCCGGCATGCGCTGGGGCGAGACGCCGCGCCAGGTGGCCGGGCAGGCCGATGTCGTCTTCAGTATGGTCACGGATGACCCGGCCTTGCAGGAAATTGTCGAGGGACCGGATGGCATCCTGGCGGGATTGAAATCGGGCAAGGTCTTTATTGATATGAGTACGGTCAGCCCGGCCCTGTCGCGCGTTCTTGCCAGGCGTGTCGGCGAGCAGGGCGCGCAGAAGCTCGAAGCGCCGGTCTCCGGCGGCCCCACTAACGTTGAGCAGGGAACCGCCGCGATGTTTGTGGGCGGCGAGCGGCGTGTGTTTGAGCAGGTCAAGCCGATCTTGCAGGCCATTAGCTCAAATGTCAGCTATGTCGGCGGGCACGGTCAGGCGCTGGTGCTGAAACTGGCGATCAACCTGAGCCTGCCAGTACAGTTTCTGTCGTTTTCTGAGGGCATCTTGCTGGCTGAGAAAAATGGCATTCCCCGCGAGCGTGCGGTAGAATTGTGGCTGAACAGCGCGGTGGCTGCGCCGGCAGTGAAATATCGTGGGCCATTTGTCCTGAAGATGTCGGAACAAGCACTGTTCGATGTGAACATGATGCAGAAGGATATGCGGCTGGCGCTCGACCTGGCAAAAGAATCTGACGTGCCGCTCCCAACAGGCGCGCTCGTGAACGAATTTCTCACCGCCGCGCGTGGCCTGGGCCTGGGCGAGCAGGATTTTGCCGCGCTGTTTCAAGTGCTGGCTCGCCTGGCCGGTATGGAAACAACCTAACGTTGGATAATTTGGAGAGTGCATGCAACAGATGCTCCTGGCTGCCAACTGGCAGTGCAAACAGCGCGACCCCGCAGGCGAGCTTTCAGAACTGTTCTCTTCGGCAGATGGCTGGCTGTCCGCCAGCGTGCCCGGCTCAATCCATCAGGACTTGCTGGCCGCCGGGCGCATCCCCGATCCGTTTCTTGGCCTGAATGAGCAGCAGGTGCAGTGGGTCGGCGAGGCTGACTGGCTCTATCGCTGTCGCTTCGAGCCGTCGCCGGAGTTGCTCGCGGCTGAGACAATTGACCTGTGCTTTGAGGGACTGGATACGTTTGCTACTGCCTGGCTGAACGGTCAGCAAGTGCTAATAAGCGACAATATGTTTGTTCCGCAGAGACTCCCGGTGCGAGCATTGCTGCGGCCAGGGCAGAATGATCTGTGGATACTCTTCGAGTCCGCGCTGCGGCGTGGCCGGGCGCGCCAGGCGCAGTATGGCGCCTCGCCTGTCTGGAATGGCGATGCCAGCCGGGTGTATGTGCGCAAGGCGCCCTATCACTATGGCTGGGATTGGGGGCCGTGCCTGCTGACTGCCGGCCTCTGGCGCCCGGCCCGGCTGGAGGGCTATCGCTGGCGCATTGCTGATGTACACTGCCCGGCAGAGGTTGCGGCTGATCTGGCAAGCGCAGCACTGCCGGTGAGCATCGAGATTGACCCAGGCGGCCACGACGTTGAGAGCGTCTCAGACCTGGCGCTGCATCTGCGCTTGTTTGGGCCGGGCGGCGAGGTGCTTGATGAGGCGACGGTGCCGGTCAGTGGGCGCCAGGTGCAGCATCGCTTTGACCTGGCCGCGCCGCAGCTCTGGTGGCCGCGTGGTTATGGCGCGCAGCCGCTCTACCAGCTGGAAGTGACGCTTCAGCACGGCGGCGCTGAGCAGGACCGGCAGGCGCTTCGCCTGGGCATGCGCCGACTCCGGCTGGTGCAGGCGCCGCTGGAGGGCCAGCCAGGCACAACCTTTCTGTTCGAGGTCAACAACACGCCCATCTTTTGCGGCGGCGCCAACTGGATTCCGGCTGATTCGTTTCTGGAGCGCGTGACGCCTGAGCGCTATCGCGCCTGGCTTCAGGCCACTGTCGATGCCAATATGGTCATGCTGCGCGTCTGGGGCGGCGGCATCTATGAAGAGGACATCTTTTACGACCTCTGCGATGAACTGGGCATCCTGGTCTGGCAGGATTTTCTCTTTGCCTGCGGCATCTATCCCGCTCTCGATTGGTTTCAAGCCAGCGTGGCCGCCGAGGCTGAGGCCGCTGTTCGCCGGCTGCGCCATCATCCCTGCCTGGCCCTCTGGTGCGGCAACAACGAGGATTACCAGATTGCTGAGTCGATTGGCGCCTATGATCCCACCGTTGCGGGCGATTTTACCGAGACGCGCTTTCCGGCGCGAGCCATCTACGAGCGAGTGCTGCCAGGCATCTGCGCCCGGCTAGACCCGCTGCGGCCCTACTGGCCGGGCAGCCCCTATGCCGGCGCCAGCGTGCATGATACGACGGTGGGGGATGTGCATGTCTGGAATGTCTGGCATGGCAGCATGGCCGACTATCACGACTATCCACGCCTGGGCGGGCGCTTTATCAGCGAGTTTGGCATGCAGGCGCTGCCCGACCCGCAAACCATCGCCGGCTTTGCCCCGCCAGAAGAGCGCTATCCCCAGAGCCGCACGCTCGAATTTCATAATAAGGCCACCGATGGCCCCCGGCGCCTCGCCATCTATCTAAGCGATACGGTGCGCGTGCCTGCCACGCTGGATGACTACCTCTATGCCACTCAACTGCTTCAGGCTGAGGCGCTGGCTGCGGCCTATCGCGGCTGGCGCCGGCGCTGGGGCGGGCCGGGCCGCTACGCCAGCGCCGGAGCATTGGTCTGGCAGCTTGATGATTGCTGGCCGGTGACAAGCTGGGCGATCATCGATTACTACCTGCGCCCCAAGCCGGCCTATTATGTTGCGCGGCGCGAACTGGCGCCGCTGGCGTTGGGGCTGGCGCCGTCAGCAGCGGGCGCAGAAGTGTGGGCCGTCAGCAGCGCGCAGACGCCCCTTGAGGCCACGCTTGAACTGAGCGCCTGGACGCTGGATGGGCAGCAGGCGCAGACAGAGCAGCGCCCGGTCATCCTGCGCGCCAATCAGGCGACTGAGCTTGGGTTATACGCTTTTGAGAGCACCCATCAGCTTGTCGTGGGCGCCCGGCTTCTTCTAGACGGCGCTGTCGCGGCGCGGGCGGCGCTCTGGCCTGAGCCGTTCAAATACCTGACGCTGCCCGACCCAGGCATTGAACTCACCCGTCTGGCAGCAGATCGCCTGCGCCTGCGGGCGGCGCGGCCCGCCAAGGGCGTCTGGCTCTGGTCAGAGCAGCCGGCGCGCTGGAGCGATAATATGCTTGATCTGCTGCCCGGCGACGAGCAAATCATCCATGCAGAGAGCCTGGGCGATGCTCAGGTGCAGGTGCGCTGGCTGAGGTAAGACAAAAGCGCAAAGAGGTTGCGTTAATGCAGCTAGACAGGTGTGAAAAGCGCGGCTACAATAAGGATACTGTATAGCGTACATACTCCACAGGGCAGGAATCAGGCATTGCTGGCCTGCCCTGATATGTGCCAATGAAGGCAGAAGTTGACCACGCCGGTCCCCGATGGGGCGCGCACGCGCTCCAGGGGGCTTTTTATATGGCTCGCATTCGAGCGCGAGCCAATCATTTTCAACCGGCTGGGAAAGGTGGAATCATGATTACAACTCCGAGCGCCAGTTATAGCTTTACCGTGCGCGTTGAGTATCCCAACACGATTGGGATGTTTAGCCAGGTGGCAGAGACGATTGCCCAGGCCGGCGGCGACCTGGGGGCCATTGATCTGGTGCGCACAGGCCGCGATGCCATCATCCGCGATATTACGGTCAACGCGGTGGATGATCGGCATTCTGCCACCATCATTCAGGCTCTTGAGCATATTGAGGGCCTGCGTATCGTCAATTTCTCTGACCGGACGTTCCTGCTGCACCTGGGCGGCAAAATAGAGGTGCATAGCAAAACGCCGCTGAAGACCCGCGATCAGCTTTCGATGGCCTATACACCGGGCGTGGCGCGTGTCTGCACCGCCATCGCGCAAGACCCCTCCAAGGCGTTTCAACTGACCATCAAGGGCAACACGGTGGCTGTCGTCACCGATGGCTCTGCGGTGCTGGGCCTGGGCGATATTGGCCCGGAGGCGGCTATGCCGGTGATGGAGGGCAAGGCCATGCTCTTCAAAGAGTTTGGCGGCGTGGATGCCTTCCCGATCTGCCTGAATGCGCGTGACCCCGAAGAGATTGTGCGCATCGTGACGGCGCTGGCGCCGACCTTTGGCGGCATCAACCTGGAGGACATCTCGGCGCCGCGCTGCTTCGAGATCGAGGAGAAGCTGCAAAGCCTGCTGGATATTCCGGTCTTCCATGATGACCAGCATGGCACGGCCATTGTCGTGCTGGCGGCATTGTTGAACGCCGTTGAGATTGCCGGCAAGCCGCTTGCCGATCTGACGGTGGTAGTGAATGGCATTGGCGCGGCGGGCGTGGCCTGCACCAAGATGCTGATGGCCGCCGGCGTGCAGAACGTGATCGGCTGTGACCGGCAGGGCGCGATTTATCGCCGGCGCGCCGACATTCTGGGCGGCGACAACGCGGCCAAGGTCTGGTATGCCGAGCATACCAACCCGGAAGGGCGCGGCGGCGCGCTGAAAGAAGTGATCGCTGGCGCGGATGTCTTCCTGGGCCTCTCGGCGCCCGATGTGCTGAATGCCGCCGATGTGCAGCGCATGGCAAAGGCTCCGATCATCTTTGCCCTGGCGAATCCGGTGCCGGAGATCGCCCCGGAAGAAGCCTTGCCCTATGTCTCCGTCATGGCGACGGGGCGCAGCGATTACCCCAACCAGATCAACAACGTGCTGGCGTTCCCTGGGCTATTCAAGGGCGCGCTCTCCTGCCGGGCGCGCAAGGTGAACGAGGAGATGAAGCTGGCCGCCGCCTATGCCATCCGCGACGTCGTGCGCCAGGATAAGTGGGGGCCTGAGTATATCATTCCCAGCGTCTTTGATGAGCGGGTCGTGCCAGCCGTCTCGCGGGCGGTGGTCGAAGCGGCAGAGCAAACCGGCGTTGCCCGGCGCTATGTCTCGGCCTCGGCTCCGATCAGCGCCGGCGTCAGGAACGTGGGCGATTAAAACCGCGCCTGGCGCACGCTTTGAGCTGTCCTGAGAGTTACCGGGATGATCCTAACGTCGGCGGAAACTCTTGCCCGAAGGCTTTCAGGCGGGCGTCTACATCGATCATCTGGCGATGCAGCGCGGTGGGCGCAATGATATTCAGCGTCAGTATCTTGCTGCGCACCTGGCGCAGGGCCGTTTCGTAGCGTCTGGCGTAGTCTTCGCGCATGGCCTGATAGGTTTTCTGGGCCTCGCTCGTGCCGGGCAGGCGCCAGCGCGCCAGCGGATCGCTGCTCAGGGAGGCGCGCTCCCGGCGCTTGAGGTCATCGCGCCGCCGGCGGAACTCGGCCAGCAGCGCTTCGGCGCGCTTGAGGTCGTTGTCTATCTCTCGCCCTAGCTCCAACTCTGGCGGCAGGTGATGCTGCGACTTGAGCAGGTGAAAAGCCAGGGCGCGGTCTCCGGCGTAGGGATTCTCGTCCAGGTCAAGCGGCTTGCCTTCGCTCGCCAGGTGATCAAACTCGCCGCGCTCCATTGCCTCGCGGATACGCTCTTCGACAAGGCTCGACCACTGCTGGCCGGGGCGCTTCCTGGCTGGTGCGCGCTGCTCCTCTGGAACGTTCTGTTCTTCTGGCTTGCGTGATTGATCGTCGCCTAGCGGCGTTTTGTGTTGTGTCATTGCTGTGTCCCCCATTTGATTATGCCAAATTTCATGGGGAGCGCGCCATTGATAGCCCGCTGATTCTGGATGGCACGTCAGAAGGGTGGAGACGGAGACGGTGGAGACGTGGAGACAGTCCTGCTTTTTTGTCTCCACACACTCCAACAGGAACATTCTTCTTGCCTCTTTGGCAGGAAGAAGAAGGAGAAAGAAGGATGTATTCTCTCTTTGCTTGGTTCTCTAGAAAGGTGGAGACGAATAACGGATGATGTCTCCACGTCTCCACCGTCTCCGTCTCCACCCTTCTGGCTCATCCGGTGGGGCTGTTAAAGTGGGGCATCACCTCGCGGGCGAAGCGCTCGATCTGCTCGACCCGTTCGGGCCAGCGCGGCACCATGAATTGCAGCGCCAGATGGTCCACGCCGATCTGCTGATAAACCTGGAGCGCCTCAACTAACTGCTCTGGCGTGCCGCGCAGGGTGCTGTCGTCCTGGGGCACCGGGTCGCGGGTGACTTCGATGGGCCGGCAGCAGGCCAGCCGGACCTGGGCGGGGTCGCGCCCGGCTTCTGCAGCCAGGCGCAGGACATTTTTATAACCGGCTTGCAGTTCTGCGGGGATGATGGTCACAAAGTAAGGGAACCAGGCATCGCCATACTTCGCGGCGCGGCGCTGGGCCTGGGCGCCTTCGCCACCAACCCAGATGGGAATGCGCGGCTGCTGGATGGGCTTGGGATAGAAAGCAACATCCTCGATCTGATAGAAGCGGCCTTGATAGCTGATATGCTCCTCGCTCCAGAGGCGCGAGACAATCTCAAGCTGCTCATCGACCATCCGCCCGCGCTCTTTGAACGGGATGCCCAGCGCGGCAAACTCTTCTTCCATCCAGCCGATGCCCACGCCCATAATCAGGCGGCCCTTCGAGAGCCGCTCGATGGAGACGGCGACCCGCGCCCAATAGAGGGGGTGCCGGTAGGGCAGTACCAGCACGCTGATGCCCAGCGTGATCTTCTGGGTGCAGCCGGCCAGGAAGGCCAGGCAGGTCATCGAGTCCAGGAAAGGCCGGTCAGGCGGCACGATGAACTCGTGATTCTCGCTGTAGGGATAGGGCGTGTGAATCTGCCAGGGCGTGACCACCCGATCAGCCGACCAGACGGCATCGAAGCCCTGCGCCTCGGCGCTGCGGGCGGCTTCCATCAGGGTATCCGGGCCGCTGGCCCGGCCAGAGATGGGCAGAAAGACTCCAAACTGCATCGTTTATTTCCTTTAGAGTAGAGCGCGTCTCAGCTATGGCTCTGGATAGCGGCCTGCGCCTGGGCGATAAAGGTCTCCAGGGGCAGCGCGCCCAGGTCTTCGCCGGAACGCAGCCGGACGGCGACGGCGCCAGCGGCCTGCTCTTTGTCGCCGATAATAAGCATATAGGGCACTTTTTGCACCTCGGCGTGGCGAATCTTGGCCTGCATGCGGCCTTTGCTATCGTCGAGCGCGGCCCGAAGGCCAGCGCGCTTCAGCCGCTCGGCTACGGCGCGGCCATAGTCGCTGTGCTTGTCGTCGGCGATAGGGATAATCACCGCCTGGACGGGCGCGAGCCAGACCGGGAAGGCACCGGCATAATGCTCGATCAGGATGCCAAAGAAGCGCTCCATGCTGCCAAATAGGGCGCGATGGACCATATAAAGCTGATGCGGCTGGCCGTCCTCGCCGATATAGGACAGCCCGAAGCGCGCCGGCAGGTTAAAATCAAACTGGATGGTGCTGAGCTGCCATTCGCGCCCCAAGGCGTCATAGACTTTCAGATCGATCTTTGGCCCGTAGAACGCGCCGCCGCCTGGGTCTACCTCGTAGGGAAGCTGGTGGGCGCCAATCGCCTGGCGTAGCGCTTCGGTGGCCTGCTCCCATTGGTGTGGGTCTCCGACGGAATGCTCTGGCTGGGTGGAGAGATAGGCTTTGAAGTCGGTCAGGCCAAAGCTGCGCAGGATATACAGCGAGAACTCCAGCGCCCGGCTGATCTCGCTTTCGACCTGATCTGGCCGGCAGAAGATATGCGCGTCATCCTGGGTGAAGCCGCGCACGCGGGTCAGGCCATGCAAGACGCCGCTGCGCTCGTAGCGGTAGACGGTGCCATATTCGGCATAGCGCCGGGGCAGGTCACGATAGGAGCGCAGTTGGCTCTTGAAAATCTGGATATGAAATGGGCAGTTCATGGGCTTGGCATAGTATTCCTCGCCCTCAATATCCATCGGGGCGTACATATTCTCGGCGTAGAAGTCCAGATGCCCGGAGGTCTGCCAGAGATGCGCCCGCCCGATGTGCGGCGAGAAGACCCACTCGTAGCCGCTGGCGAGATGCTCCTGGCGACTGAAATCTTCGGCCAGCACGCGCACCAGCGCGCCTTTAGGATGCCAGAGGATCAGCCCAGGGCCAACATCTTCAGAGACGCTGAAGAGGTCTAGCTCTTTGCCCAGGCGCCGGTGATCGCGCTTCTTCGCCTCTTCCAGCCGCCAGAGATATTGCTCCAGTTCCTCTTTGCTGTTCCAGGCCGTGCCGTAGATGCGCTGGAGCATCGGGCGGTGTTCGTCGCCGCGCCAGTAGGCGCCAGAGACGTTCAGCAGCTTGAAACCATCCAGCGGAATCTTGCCGGTATCTTCGACATGCGGCCCGCGACACAAATCTTCAAAGGTATCCTGCTTGTAGGTCGTAATCACCGCGCTGCTGCTGCCTGTCTCGCCGTATTCATCCTGGCCGGCCTGCAAGCCCGCGATGAGTTCCTGCTTATAGGGCTGGTCTTTGAAGAGCGCCTGGGCTTCTTCAGCGCTGACAACGCGGCGCGCAAAGGGAAAGTTGCCCGCGATGATGCGGCGCATGCGCTGCTCGATCTCGCTCAAATCCTCCGGGGTGAGCGGGCGCGGCAGGTCAAAATCGTAGTAGAAGCCGTCTTCAATGGGCGGGCCGATGGCGATCTTGCCGGCTGGAAACATCTCCAGCACGGCCTGCGCCATAACGTGGGCTGCCGAATGGCGTAAGCAATAATACGGGTCGCTGTCAGGTGAAACCGGCATTGGCGCGCTCCTTTCGAGCAAGCACATCGAGCAAACAAAAACCCCATCGCCCCCTTCCAGGGACGACGGGTTCGTCGTGGTTCCACCCATGCTTTCATGCACAGCGCGGCAAGCGCGGGCTGTGATGCTCATTTGGCTGCTAACGGGCGCCCCCGCGCTCCCATACTGACCGGTGGCGTTGTGGGAGCCGCTCAGAGGTGGTTTTCGCCTGATTGGTGGCCGGGCGCGCTTGCAGTCGGTGGCGCACCCTCCCTGAAGGCAGCGATCAGACTACTCGTCCTCTTCAATGCGATGCTAATATTGTTGTCTCTCGTTATATCCTCTGATCGATAAGCGTGTCAAGGCGGCTGCCAGGGCCGCCACCATGCGGCAGGATTTAGGATCAGAGCGTGCAATGCGCGGCGCCAGATGGGGAGTAATTTTGTTGCGCTTGCAGCGCCCCCTGCTCCGCGCCGACTGTCGGGCGGTCCAGCAATGGACTCTGATAGGTCGAAAGGATGTCCATCTTGGAGGGGTCGAGGGTTCTCCAATCGGCCTCCAGCAGTCCGCCGGTATCGCCGGAGTCGGGATTCCAGGCCCAATAGGTGTAGCTGAAGCCATGCGCCTTCATAAAGGCCAGCAGGGCACGAAACCAGGTGCCCTCTATGCTGTTATCACTCGTTGTGCTGGCGCCAAACTCGCCGACCAGCACGGGCGCCTGCTTTTCTTCTTGCAGGTAGGCCCAATGGGTTTGCCAGATAGAGATGAGGTTCTGTGGGAAATTGGAAGCCCAGAACCAGGATTGGGGATAGACATCTGGCCCGTAGTCGTGGGCGGAGTAGACCAGCTTGTCGTGCCGACTCAGGCGCACCGGATAGTCGCCGGCGCCTTCCAGGTTGCCGCCCCACCAGAAGAGCTTGCCATCGTAGCGCTCGATGCCCTCGACGATGATGAGCCAGTTCGGGTTAGCGGCGAGAATGGCGTTGCCGGCGCGCTCTGCTGCCAGACGCCAATCGGTTGCCGGGTCGCCGCTGCCCCAGGTGGACCAGCCATGTGGCTCGCCGTCCAGGTCTGCCCCGATGATGGTATCATTGCCGCGATAATGCTGTGCCAGCATGACCCAATCAGCGATCCACTGAGATTCTGGCACCTGATCGGTGTACCAGAGGGCCGTTGGCTGGCTGGGGGTGACAAAATGACGGTCCAGAATGATTTTGAGGCCGCGCTGGTGCGCGCCTTCAATGAGCTTATCGAGCAGGCTCAAGCCATGCAGCCCAACCAGATCAGGGTTAAGCTGGTAGTTGATGCCCTGGGGCATGCTGGTAGGGTCGAGGAACTGGTTGGTAAATGGCAGACGAATGGTGTTGAAGCCGGCCTGTACGATCTGATTGAGCATATCTTGCCAGTTGCGCACGTCCAGGCCATGCGGGGCGAACGAGCTTGTCTCCATGCCGAACCAGTTGATGCCGGTCAAACGCACCTGATGACAGGTGGAATCAACCAGCATTCCTCCGACGGCGCGCAAGAAACCATTGCCTGGCTTTTGCTGAGCCGATGATTTCTGCCGTGTTTGCTGCGTCCGCGAGGGTGGTGGTGTGGCGCAGGCTGCCAGGATGATGATCTGAAGCAGTACGAATATCAGCAGTCTGGCCGCGCCGGAACGTTTCATTCGTCGTCCTCCTGTTTCCCACTGAGCCTGCTCATTGCTATTCACCATACAAGTGGCTGCAAAAAGGTTTTAAAGACCATAGGCATTGAGTTGCCCGTTCTCATCCGTGCAATAGAGCCGTCCGCCGATCACAATGGGGCTTTCCCAATGGATTGACCCGGTGTTGCCCCTGGCTGTCGGGAAGGAACTGCTCCAGAGTTGGCGCCCGTTGTGTGGATCAAGGGCAACGATGCCGTTGATGCTGGTGGCGGCGAACAACACATCGCCGGCGATGATGGGCGAGGTTGCGCTGGCGCCCACGCTCCACGCTTTGCGCAGTCTGGTGATGCCTTGCGACGAGGTAAGCACCTGATAGCCGCTGATAGCGCAGTTATTGCTGACAAAGACCCAGATGTCTCCATCAAGCGGATCAGTCCAGACAGCGGGCTGGGTGAGAACAGGGCAGTGATCGGGCGCGTCGAGCGTCTGAAGTTCGCCGCCTATGTGCCCTGGTCCTCCCTGTCCGCTGAGGTTCTGCCGGTTCAAGAGGCGCAATACGCCCTCTTTGCCCGCCTGCACAGCAAGGAAGGGCGTGCGGCTGTTTGCAATCACGGGCAGAAGGGCTGGCGCGGCGCTGCCCAGGTCTTGATCCTGAGTGAAAAGATCGGCGGGATTGTCGGGGGTATAGGAATCAAGAAGCCGGGCGCCATCCTGGGTGAATTCCAGGACGCTATCGCCCCAGTCATCTCCTCCCTGGCTGGCGGTATAGGGGCCATTGCCGGTGGCAAGGAAGAGATGGCCGGTGATGGGATCTATCACGACGCCGACTCGCGCCCAGATGCCGGCGCCGTTGTCGTGGCATTCATCGGGCGCCAGAATATGGCGGATACGCGAGCAAAGCGCGTTGAAGATATGCGTTGTGCCCTGTGCCAGATTGACGACGATCAGATGCCCTTGATAGGGTGGGGCGTCGCCGCCGAAGCTGGAGGTGGTGATGTAGATGTCATCATCGGCGGCATTAAGGGCGGAAGATTCTTTCTCGCTGTCTTTCATCGTTGTTACCAACAAGGGCCAGCCGCCGCCGCGAACTTCCTGGCCGCTGGTTGCCAGATAGCGATGCAGCATGCCATCCAGGCCGTAACTGTATATATAGGTGTGGTCTGGGTTCACTACCGGAGAGGAGGTGGTCATCTTATTTGGGTCGTGCTGGGTCGGCCTGGTGGCCCACAACAGCGCCCCGGTTCCGGCATCGACTGCCAGCAGGCTGCCGGCTTTGGTAGTCATATAGAGGATATTATGCTGGGTGCCATCGGGCAAGATGACATCAGGCAGGAGAATGGGTGCTGAATCCACAACTTGTGGCAGGGGGCGAACCCACAGGCGGTGTAGAGATGCAACCGTTTTAGTGGTGATGAGTGTCTCCTCCGGGTTGACGCCGCTCCGAGCTATATCAAAGCTGAAGGTGATCCAGGCGCTTCCACAGACAAAACCCGCCGCCTGGTCGGGTGACAGGCCGCCAGCGGGTGTGTGGCAGTGGGTGGTCTGGCGCCCAAAGTAGTTGAAGCAGACCATCGCCGCAACCAATATGGCGCTAGATGAGACGCTGACGAGGTGACTGGGCCGTATGCGGCTGCTCCATCGTTTCTGCCTGCGAAGCATGGTCCCGGCTTTGCGCTCTTTCTACAATGGTTAGTTTTCTGCCATATTCCATGTGTAGCTTGCGCCAGCGAGAAGTTCTGTAGCGCTCATTACATTGCGATGATTTTGCGCCAATTTTTACATAGCAAAGCGCGCTTCACCCTTGCTTTCGCTTTGGGGGTGGAGCGCGCTGGCCGGCTGGAAGCCGACGGTTAATGAGGAGAGCCAGGCGCGGTTTTAACCGCCAGCCTCGCTCTTGCGCTGGGCGGTGACGAAGTTGGCGTACCAGCGCCCGCTGTCTTTGACGATGCGGCGCTGGGTTGCATAATCGACGTAGATCATACCAAAACGCTTGCTGTAGCCTTCGCCCCACTCGAAGTTATCCATCAACGACCAGAGGAAGTAGCCGCGCAGCGGGATACCCTGGGCCAGCGCCCGACCAAGCGCCTGAATATGCTCGCGGACGTAGTAGAGCCGTTCCGGGTCATGGACGGAGCCATTGCCATTCCAGCGGTCATCGAACGCCGCTCCGTTTTCAGTCACGACAACTGCTGGTGGCGCATAATCGCGCTGGAGGCGGACGAGCAGGTCGGTCAGCCCGGCGGGATAGACCTCCCAGCCGGCGCCCATCTGGGTATAGGCTGCGCCTGGCACCTGCCCAAGCTCCTCAAATCCGCCAGGAATCTGCTTTGCATCCCCAGCCTGGGGGGCGCGCACGACCTTGCGGGAATAGTAGTTGACGCCCAGGAAGTCGATAGGAGCGGCAATCAGCGCCAGATCATTGTCTTCCACCGGCGGAGTTGGAAACCCTACCGCGTCGAAGAGTAGCTGGGGATAGCTGCCAGCAAAAATGGGATCGAGGAACCAGCGGTTGACAAACGCATCCGCGCACGCCGCCGCCTGAAGCGTTGCCGGGCGACCATCCTCCGGGTAGATTGGGCTGAGATTGAGGGTGATGCCTAGCTGCGCACTGCTGCGGGTGTGGGCGCGCAGGCGCGGTATCGCCAGCCCGTGCGAGAGCAGAATATGATGGGCTGCTGTGCTGGCCGCCGCCATATCTTTGATGCCGGGGGCGTGGACGCCGATGCCGTAGCCCAGAAACGCGGCGCACCAGGGTTCGTTATGGGTCAGCCAGCCCTCGACGCGATCCCCGAGCCGCCGGGCGACGATTTCGGCATAGTTGGCAAAGGCGAATGCCGTCTCACGATTGAGCCAGCCACCGCGCTCGTGCAGCGCCAGCGGCAAGTCCCAATGGTAGAGCGTTACCAGCGGGGTAATATTGTGCGCCAGGAGGGTATCTACCAGCCGGTCATAGAAATCCAGCCCGCGTGTGTTGACCGATCCGACCCCTTCGGGCAGGATACGCGGCCAGGCGATAGAGAAACGGTAGGCGCCTAAGCCAAGCTGGTGCATGAGGGCGACATCTTCGCGCATGCGGTGGTAATGATCGGCGGCGATCTCGCCGGTGTGGCCTTGATAGGTGGCGCCAGGGGTGGTCGCAAAGTGATCCCAGATGGAGGGTCCGCGCCCCTGCTCGCGGGCCGCTCCTTCAATCTGATAGGCAGAGGTAGCCGCGCCCCAGAGAAAGCGCGGGGGAAATGCGGTTGCCAGACTGGTATCCATCAAAAGATCTGGCTTTTCTCTATTGGCTATGCTCATGATGCTATCTTACGCTCCTTTGGTTGGCCGGCACAGTAGCCGGCGCTACGAGCCACCGCCCTACTGTTCTGGCTGGGAGGTGCTGGTGCTGGCGCTCGCTTCCTGGCCTTGCTCGCTGTAGAGGAAGCAGTGGGTCCAGTGGCCCGCGCCGAACTCGGTGCGCGGCGGAACTTGCTCGCGGCAGGCCGGCATGGCGAATGGGCAGCGCGGGTGAAAGCGGCAGCCCTTGGGCGGGTTGATTAAGCTGGGCGGTTCGCTGCGCGTCCCTTGCGAAGAGGCCGATGACGGCTGCTCGTGTCTGGCGAGCCGCTCCGGGTCTGGCGCGGCTCGAAGCAAGATTTGGGTATAGGGATGCTTGGGCTGCTGAATGACCACTTCGCTTGGGCCGCCCTCGACCATCTGGCCGGCATACATGACCAGGGTGTCATCGGCAAAGTAGCGGGCGCTGGCAATATCATGAGTGATATACAGCAGCGCCATGCGGTCCTCTTCTTTGAGCCGGTTGAGCAGGTTGAGGACATCCAGGCGAATGGAGACATCCAGCATCGAGACTGGCTCATCGGCCAGCAGCACCTCCGGCCTGGCAGCCAGAGCGCGAGCGATGGCGACGCGCTGGCGCTGGCCGCCGCTGAGTTGGTGTGGAAATTTGTCGATGAACTGGTCTGCGGGCACCAGATTGACCCGTTCGAGCAGCGCCAGAATCATCTGCGCCTCCTCGTCGGCAGTGCGAACATGCCCATGAATGCGCAGTGGCCGGCCCAGGTGGTAGCGGATGCGGTGCATCGGGTTGAGCGAAGAGAACGGGTCTTGAAAAATCAATTGCACATAGCGCCGATACGCTCGCCGATTTCTCGCTCCCCGGCTCTTGATTGGTTCGCCGCGAAAACGAATGCTGCCCTGCGTGGCGGGATACATTTGTGCCAGCAGGCGTGCGACAGTTGTTTTGCCACTGCCGCTTTCGCCTACCAGGGCGGTAGAGCGACCTGGGCGCAGTGTCAATGAGACATCTTCGACGGCTTTGACGCCGCGTGGCGGGCCAAAGAACTTGCGCCGCAGCGGAAAGACCTTGCGTAGATGCTCTGCCTCAAGAATTGGCGCTTCCTGGCAGATTGGCGCGTTCAGCGGACGCAGTGGCGCCGTATCAGCGTGCTGCGCATCTGTATCGGCCAGCGGGCGCAGTGGCACCGTGTCAGCGTGCTGTGGGTCAACTTTCGCCAGGGGACGCAGTGGCACCGTATCAGCGTGCTGTGGGTCAACCGGCTGAGCAGTCGGTTTAGAGATGAGTCGCAAGATGTCCATTGCTCGCCTCCTTGCGCGGTGCAGGGTCAAGATTGCCGGTTTCTTCTAGAGATTCCCCGCGCAGTTCGGCGGGGATGCCTGCCGGGTTGAGGCTGCTGTCATAGAGATGACAAGCGACGCGGTCTTCGGCTGCGTCGGGGCAGGGGGCCAGCAGCGTGGGCGCCGATGCCTGGCAGGCAGAGAATTTGAAAGGACAGCGCGGGTGAAACGCGCAGCCGTTGGGCAGCAGCCGCAGGTCGGGCGGCGAGCCGGGAATGCCGGTCATATTGCGCCGGGGGCCGCGCAGGTTAGGGAATGAGTGCATCAGCCCATAGGTATAGGGGTGCTGCGGCTGGCGATAGAGGCGGTTTTGCGTGGCGGTCTCCACAATGCGCCCGGCATACATGACGGCGATCTGGTCGGCAATTTCCAGCAGCAGCGAGAGATCATGGGTGATAAAGATAACGGAGAAGCCAAAGCGCTCGCGCAAGGCTTTGATCTCGTTGAGGATTTCGCGCTGCACCACCACGTCTAGCGCGGTGGTCGGCTCGTCCATGATGATAATATCGGGATTGAGGGCCAGCGCGATGGCAATAATGGCGCGCTGGCGCATGCCGCCGCTGAGTTCGTGTGGATAGCTCTTCAGGCGGTCAGGCGCGATACCAACTAGCCGCAGCAGCTCGATGGCGCGCTCGCGCCGCGCCCTGGCCTGCATCGAGGGATGATGGGTGCGCAGCACATCGTCGATCTGCGCGCCGACATTGAGGACCGGATTCAGCGCGTTCATGGCGCTCTGAAAGACGATGGAAAGCCGACGCCAGCGAAAGGCGCGCAGTTCTTCGGTGGTCAATTGAAGCACATCGACGGGCTGCACTTCCGCCGCTTTGCCGCTGCCTACCGGCTCCGGGCGCGGATAGTAAAGCACCTGGCCCTGGGTGACAAGGGCGGGCGGGCGATGCAGCCGGGCAATGGCATAGGCCAGGGTGGATTTGCCGCTGCCGCTTTCGCCGGCCAGGCCAAAGATCTGGCCGCGCCCCAGGGTAAAACTGACGTTATCGACGGCATGCACGGCGCCCGACGCGCTGCCATAGTCCACGCTCAGCCCCCGCACATCCAGCACAATATCATTCATACTCTGTTCGCTTTCTCTTTAGTGTGAGGTGTCGCGCAAACGCGGGTTGGTGATTTCATCGATGCCAAAGTTGATAAAGGCGAGTCCGGCGCCCAGAATGGCAATGCACAATCCTGGCGGCACAATCCACCACCAGGCTCCTAGCAGCAACGCCTGATTGTTGGTGGCCCAGAAGAGAATATTGCCCCAACTGCTGACAGTCACATCGCTCAGACCCAGGAACTCCAGCCCGATCTCGGCGAAGATCGCGTAGATAATGGTGAAGATGAAGCCGGAAGCGACAATCGCCAGCTCATTGGGCAGAATCTCGGCAAAAATCAGGCGGAAGGTGTTTTCGCCGCTGGCACGGGCTGCCTCGACAAACTCGCGCTGGCGCATCGAGAGCGTCTGGGCACGCAAGACGCGCGCGCCCCAGGCCCAGCCGGTCAGGCTGATAACAATGGCAACGGGCGCGGGTCCGCGCACGGGGATATAGCCGGCCAGCACAATAGTCAGCGGCAGCGCCGGGATGACCAGAAAGATGTTAATCAGCAACGAGAGCGCTTCATCAACGATGCCGCCAAAGTAGCCGGCGGTCAGCCCGATGACGACGGAGAGCAGGGTTGAGAGCGCGCCGACGGCGAAGCCCACCAGCAGGGTGACGCGCGTGCCGACGATCACCTGAGCAAAGATGTCCTGGCCGGTCTGCGTTGTACCCAGCCAGTGCGCCGCCGATGGGGGAGAGAGAACATCGGAGCTAAAGGCCAGAGGGTCTTGGTGAATCACCATTGGCCCAAAGATCGCCAGGAGAACGAAGAACCCGATGATGCTCAGCCCCAGCCGAATCTTAAAGGAGCGCAGGGCTGATGTGCCGGCCAGGCGCTGCCACAAGGATTTTTTGCCGGATGGCCGCTCGTGGCTTCTCCCCAACTCTGCCGCAATGGCAAGTTGCCCGTTCTGGAATATGGCTTGCTTGTCTTTTTGGCGTGTGAGCATGATATGCTACCTTTCCTGGCGAACACGGGGATCAAGAACGGTGTAACAGATATCCGCGAGAAAATTGGCGCAGAGGACGGCCACCGCGATCAGCAAGAAGATGCCTTGCATCAACGGGAAGTCATCCGATTGCACGCCTTGAAGCAGGATGTAACCCAGCCCTGGATAGGAGAAGACGATCTCGGTGAGCAGCGCGCCGCCAATGACGAAGCCGAGCGAGAGGGCAAAGCCGGTGATGTTGGGCAGGATAGCGTTGCGCGCGGCATAGGTAAGCATCACGCGGCGCTCCGCCAGCCCCTTGGCCTGGGCCATCAGCACATAGTCTTCGGAGAGCGTATTGAGCATGGCATTGCGCATGCCGAGCATCCAGCCGGCCATCGAGCTAATCACAATCGTGGCCGCCGGCAGCAGCGCGTGATAGACGGCGCTGGCGAGAAACGCGCCGCTCAGACCAGGGGTGACATCCAGGCTGTAGGCGCCGGTCAGTGGGAACCACTTCAGGACAAAGCCCAGCACATAGAGGACGATCAGGGCCAGCCAGAAATAGGGCACGGCAGAGAAGAACGTCAGCAATGGCGAGAAGGTATTGTCGATCCAGGAGCCGCGCTTCCAGGCGGCAATGGTGCCCAGCAGCGTGCCGATAAAGAAGCTGAGAATGGAGGAGACACCCACCAGCACCAGCGTCCAGCGCAGCCCCAGGCCAATCACATCAGAGACCGGCGTGGGAAAATAGGTGATCGAGATGCCCAGGTTGCCGTGCAACAGATTGCCTAAATATTTCAAATATTGTACTGCCATGCTGCTGTGGTCCAGCCCAAACTGGAGGCGCAGCGCCTGGATGGCACGCGGGTCTACCTGACCCTGGAGCCGCCCGACCAGCAGCAAGACGGGGTCGCCGGGCATCAGCCTGGGGATCAGGAAGTTCAAACTGAGCGCTGCCCAGAGCGCCACCAGATAAAAGCCAATTCGACGCAGGAGGTAACGCATCGGTTTCCTTCCCTTTTACAAGAGTGGTCGCTGGTAGGACGACGCCGATTTCAATCGGCGCTAAGGGCCTTCGGCCAGGATGTCCCGGCGGGACATGGTGGCGGCACGCCTCTAGCGCCGATTTCAATCGGCGAAGGGCCGCTCCCAGCGATCACGTTCTGACTAGATAGTTTCTACTGTTGATGAATGTTGAGCGCTACTTGTTCGGCGTCCGGGGCGCCATACGGGGCGGGCATAGCGTATTGGTTGTTCTGGTCAGGCCAGCCGACGAAATGTGTCGTGTTGTACTCGTACCACGTTGCGCCATAGACCAGCGGGATGCTGGGCACCTGCTCGACCATGACCTTTTGCAGCCCGGCCAGCGCCTGCTGCTGGATCGCTTGATCCGGCGAGCTGGCATATTGCATCAACAGCTTGTTCGTCGCCTGGTCGTTCCAGCGCTCCCAGTTGGAAGTCGCTTTCTGCCCGATAGGCGCGGTGTTGCTGCCAGCGAGCAGCGCGTTGTACAGGAAGTACGGAGTTGGGCCAGTCGTGGTCCAGGAGATGGCGGTATCGTAATCGCCCTGGGCCATCGCGGTGATGTAGTCGTTAAAGGTTACCACGTTGACGCTGGCGTCGATGCCAATGGCCTTGAAGTTGCTCGCCATGATCTGGCTGGTAGTCACCCAGTCGGTCCAGCCGGAGACCACATTGATCTTGAAGGCCAGGCGGTTGCCGTTCTTATCAGCAAAGATGCCATCAGCGCCCTTCTTCCAGCCAGCAGCTTCGAGCAGCGAAACAGCTTTGGCGCTATCCTTCTGAAAGGCCAGCTTTGAGTAGGTCGGGTCCAGGTATTTATTCTCCATTGGCAGGATCAGCCCGGTTGGACTGGCAACCGGATCATAGCTGTTCTCAGCCACGCTAGAAATCTGGTTGCGGTCAATGGCGGCGCTGAGCGCCTGGCGGACGGCTACCTGATCGAAGGGCGCCTTGCCCGTGTTCAGGTAGAACATGACCACATCGCTCGCCGGGAACCAGTAGTGATTGTGTGCCGGGTCGCGGTCAACAAAGGTCCGCTGCACATTGGGCGTGAACAGCCCCGTCCAGTCCACTGCGCCCTGCGAGAGCAGCAGATCGGCGCTGGTGTTGGATGTGTACGCCGGATAGCGAAGCTCATCGACATATGGCTTGCCAGCCTGCCAGTAATGCGTGTTCTTGCCCAGCACATACAACTGCGGATCAAAAGACTTCAGCGTGAATGGCCCGGTCCCAACCGGATTCGGATTCATATTCGTGGTTGGGTCGCTGATGTTTTGCCAGATATGCTGGGGGACAATATAGGTTTGCCCACCAATATACCAGAGCATGGGCACTTCCGGCTGCTTGAACGTAATAGACACGGTTGAGGCATCTGGATTGCTGACATTCTGAATGACAGACCAGATGGCGTTGCCATCCAGCGCCGGATACTGCTTCGCCAGGTTGAGCGAGAAAACGACATCATCGCTGGTGAACGGCTGCCCATCCGACCACTTGACGCCCTGGCGCAAGTGGAAGGTCAGGTGCGTGGCGTCGCTCGACCAGCTATAGCTTGAGGCCAGCCAGGGATTGGCTTCACCTGTCAGCCGGTTGAACATCAATAAGGTTTCATAGATCATCCCTTGCGTACCAGTGCGGGAGCTGTTTGGTAGAAAAGGATTAAAATTCCGCGTGTACGCGCCATTGGGTGCGGCTACAATAGTGACAGAACCACCATACTTGCCACCGCTGGTTGCGGTGTTGGTGTCACAGCCGGCCACAAAGACAGTGACCAGGCTGAAAAGGACCAGGATCGGCGCTATCGCCCGGCGATGCCAGGACGGCATAGAGAAACCCTCCTCACGAGGATCGGGAAAAACTGCATCATACAAAGGCTCTGTAGTAACAAAAACATCCAACAAATGTCTGGTTGTAGTCTGTCACCTTCTTTCTTGTGTAGCATCAGCGGAAGGATGAGTGATATGATGATTCAGAACATAGGGTCATCAGGTGACACCTCACGTGAGATGTCTGGCGCGTCTACGATGCACTGGCAAGAGAGGTCGTCTTCTCAGAAGGAGAGGCAGGCAGGGACGCACTACTGGATTGGCGGATAATCAAGTTGGTTGGCAATTGAATATGAAGCGGCTCACTAGCGAGCGGCGCGTAAGGGGCGGGCCAGGGCGCCTGCCAGTCGCCTAATACTGGGTGGTCGGTTGATGCCAGCCAGAGTAAAAGTTCGGCGGCGCGCTGCCCAATCTCGTGAAAGGGCTGGCTTACGGAGGTCAGAGGAGGCCGCTTGTGCGCCGAAGGGATCATATTGTCAAAGCCAACTACTGCCAAATCCTCTGGCACGCGCAGCCCATACTCTTCGGCGGCCTCTAGCACGCCCCACGCCATATGATCGTTGGCGGCAAAAATGGCTGTGGGCCGCTCTGGCAGAGTAAAAAATTTTCGAGCGCCGGCCCGCCCGCTGGGAGTGAGGAAATCGCCCTGCCAGACGAAGGCAGAATGGAGGTCGAGGCCCGCTTCAGTCAGCGCCTGCTGGTAGCCTTGATAGCGCTCCTGTGAGCATTGATGGTGTGCCGGCCCTTTGATATGGGCAATCTTCCGATGGCCCTGGTTGATCAAATGACGGACAGCCTCGTAGGTGGCCTTCTGATTGTCTATGCCTACCCAGGGAGCGCTTGTGGGGAGATGTTGGTCGTCAACTACGACGAGCGGGAAGCCCTGCTCGTAGAGCTGCGTCAGGCTAGGGAGGAATGGCCCCGGCGTCACTGAAAGCATGCCGGCGATGAGTCGTGTGTCAAGAATGCGCTCCAGCATCGAGCTCTGGTTCTTTTCGCGCAAGGTGCTATAGAGGACGAGTTCGTAGGCGCTGCGCTCGACGATTTCAGCGGCGCCTTGCACGATTTCTGGGATGAAGGGCCAGGTGAGCGCGGGGACCAGCACGCCAATCATATGTGGCCGACCCCCAGCCAGCCCAGAGGCGGTAATGCTGGGAACAAAGCCGTGTTCGTTGACGATACGCGAGATGCGTTCACGGGTAGCCGGGTTGACGTCTGGTTTTTGATTCAAGACACGTGAGACCGTTGCTTTGGAGACCCCAGCGAGGTGAGCAATATCTTGGATAGTGAGCCGTTCTGGCATAGGAGTGGCGCCCTCTCAGCGTTACCGGGACCATATTTACAGAGGTTCTCAATATTTCAGAACATTTCAACTTGTTTCGGAAACGGTCACGTAACCGCTTCCGAAATACCTGGGATGAGTATATTGTTGGGAAAAATCCTTGTCAAGAAGGAGGGGCTGCTCAGGATGGTATCCAATTTCGGGATTTGTTAGTTTTATAGCAATAAAATGGTTCCTACTGATTGGGTGCTGAAAACTCGGATGACTCGCAGCGGGGCAGGATCAGGCCATGCCAGAAAGGAAGAGCCTGACCTTGCCCCGCGTTTTTTGTCTGCTCACGTTGAATGTACAGGCTCTTTCGCGGCTGATGCAGGTGATGCTGTAAATGTAAGGGGAAGCTGTTTCACCCCATAGATAATGGCGCTATCGAGCAACTCTGGTGATGTCTGCGTAGTGCGTCTCATATCGGGCAGGCGCTCTAGCATGGCCGAGAGGGCCAGTTTTGCCTCCAAGCGTGCCAGATGAGCGCCCAGACAAAAATGGATGTCGTGCCCAAAGGCAACGTGGCGATTTGGCGTTCGTTCGATGTCAAAGCGTTCTGGCGCTGGAAACTCGGCTTCATCGTGGTTGGCAGAATGCAGCCAGGCGATGATTGTTTGATCCGCCGGAATATCCTGCTCTCCCACTCGTGTAGCAGTGGTTGTCCGGCGGATGGTGAACTGGGCTGGAGAGCGATAACGCAAGACCTCTTCGATAGCCCCTGCCAGGAGCGCCGGCTCTGCGCGCATTCGCTCGATCACTTCAGGATGTTCATCGAAGCAGAGAATCGCATTGCTAATCAGGTTGGTTGTGGTGATATTTCCGGCGATCAGGAGCAGCGCGCAAAAGCCGAGCAATTCCTGTTGCGTGAGGCTGCGCCCATCAATTTGTGCCGCGAGCAGGCGGCTGATAAGGTCATCCTGGGGCTGGCTGCGGCGCTGCTCAATCATATCCTCAAAGTAGGCGCGCATTTCGTCTCTGGCGGCAGCAGCCAGGCCATGTACGCCCCTTCTTCTACGCATCTGTTGCCGTTCTTCAGCAGACCCGCTGATGAGGGCATCTGACCAGGCTTTGAAACGGAGTCGCTCCTGGGCAGGAACGCCCAGAATCTCGGCGATCACAATCACGGGCAAAGGATTGGCAAAATCGGTGACAACATCCATCGTTCCGGTTGGGGCGATCTGATCCAGCAGGGTATGAGCAATGTCTGTGATGCGCGGCGCCAAACGGGCGACGGTACGCGGGGTAAAGTCATGGGCGACTAATCCCCGCAACTGCGTATGCTGGGGAGGGTCGGTAGCGATCATGGTTGGTCCAAAGAATTGCTCCGGGTCGGCATTTTCCTGAAAGTCTGAGGAAAACTGTTCTGGCTCGGAAAGCACGCTCAGGACATCCTGATAGCGAAAGACCTCCCAGATTTGGTCTTTCTCGCGGTAATGCACCGGCATGGTGGCGCGCATGGTTCGATACCAGGGGAACTGCTGGCGTTCATAGGTGAAGAAGTCCATTGCCTGCTGGTTTCCTCTCAAGCAACCCGGAAAAATCACTGTTGGGCTGCGGTTATTGGTCCGTCCTATCCTCCCCATGAGATTACCATCAGATTAGGCGGGAGTCTGTAGTCGTGACTACATCCCTTCTATCTATCCTCAATCTCTTCTATACATTACTGGTTCTAGTGTAGTTCGCGCCACAGAAATTTATCTGGAGAGAGGTAAAGATATAGGATGACAGAAAACTAACCTATCCACTGAGAAAGAGAGAGTATCCAGTGAGACATCTGGAAGCGCCGCCGAGCAGAGATCAGTCTATTCCTGAATCTGAGGGTTCAGAGAGAACTCGCAAGGTTGCTTTGGATAGTGAGCATCTTCCGGGTTCGGCGGCGTCGGGTCACGTTCGTCTCTCGACCCTTGGACGGATCTGCTTGCTGTTCTCGCTGGTGTCTGGGGCGCTGACGCATGGCTACCATCTCTTTCAATATCCGCTCCATGTTACTGATGAGGGCATCTATATGGAGCAAGCGTGGTCTTTGCTGCGCGAGGGAAAACTTTCTCCCTATACCTACTTCTACGATCATGCCCCCGCAGGGTGGATCGTGATTACCGGGTGGGTGAGTATCCTGCCCTGGCAGTTTCAGACCTTTGGCAACGCTATTAGTACCGGGCGGGTGTTAATGCTGTTGGTACATATCGCCAGTATCTACCTGCTCTTTCAGGTGACGTATCGGCTCTCCAAAAGTGTGCTGGCTGCCTTCATCGCCGCGTTCTTTTTTAACTTCTCTCCTCTGGCGGTGTACTACCAGCGCCAGGTGCTGTTAGATAACCTGATGGTGTTGTGGATACTGCTCTGCTTGTATCTGGTGAGCCGCGATGATGGACGGATTGTGACGTTGGTGCTGAGTGGCCTGACCTTTGGAATCGCGGTGCTTACCAAGGAGAACGCCATCTTTTTTGCCCCGGCACTGGCCTACATGCTCTATACCCAGGTGCGTAAGTGGCAGAACCATCGCTTCGCGCTGGCGTTCTGGTCCTATACAGCCGGCGCGATTATTTCGATGTATTTTCTCTATGCCACGCTCAAAAACGAACTCTTACCCTCGCATTTCAACTTTAACTTGAGTACGCCGCCTGCCGACCACGTGTCCCTGCTGTATAGCATCTGGTGGCAATTCCATCGCAGCCAGGGCAGCATTTTGGATGTGCATAGCTACTATTGGGTGATCTTTAATGTCTGGCTGATGCGGGATCGTTTTATTCTGCTGTTTGGCGCGCTTGCCCTCCTTATAAACTGCCTCATCGGTTTTTCTGACCGCCAGCGCAGCCGCAATTATCTGATAGTTGGTTTGCTGGGTCTAGGCTATACCTTCTATATTGTGCGGGGCAGCGAGCTGCTGGAGTTCTATGTGGTACCGCTTGTTCCGTTCCTTGCTATGAATCTTGGCATGCTGACAAGCAAAGTACTCAGCCCGCTCCAGCAAGGCGCAGGGAAGGTTGTTCCGGTTGTGAGCCAGGGTGTGGTGGTTCTGAGCTTGTTTACTGTCCTGCTTTCTCCGATTGGAGGCTATTTCTTTGTGAAAGATGAGTTTGGCAAGGTGGTGCCTCACGACCTCTACAAGCTCTCTGTCACGTATATGGAAACCGAGCAGTTGGCATTTATCCGCCAACATATTCCCCCAAACGCCAAAATCATCATCGATGATGAGCTGTGGGTGGATTTGCACGATGTTGCGCCTTACTACAAATGGGCACACTCTCATTTTAAGGCTGCCAGTGACCCTGATGTACGCGATAAGCTCTTCGCCAAAAGTTGGCAGAATATCGACTACATCGTGATGTCCAACAAGATGTTGCAGTCTATGCAACTGAATAACGGCGATGGGAGCGAGACTTATATTTTGGAGGCGTTGCAGCATTCACAGCGCATTTTTGAGTTAAAACGCGGTGACATTGAACTCCAGGTTTATCAGGTTGAGAAGTAAGCGATCTCGATTCATCACAGGAGGTGGGCGTCATGAGCCGTCGCAAGTTGTTGTTCTGGGGAGTGGGTATACTCCTCGTCCTGGCTATTGTCGTGAGTGTGACGCTAAGATCATTAAGCCCCGGAAGCGGAGGTACAGCGCTGGATACTACCGGCAAAAGCACCAATGAAGTTCCACCTACGGCGACATCGACGCCTGTTACAGTGGTGCCAGTCGGTGGCGGCGGGCTGCCGTTTATTTTCATCAATCCGGGGGTGGTCCGCCAGGGGGCGAACATTACGGTTGCAGGGAGTAACTTTGATCCGCAGGCGACGGTTAATTTTCTCATCAAGCAAAAGGAAGCTGATCCTGGGAAGATGCTTACCTATGTGCAGGCAGATAAGACCGGCTCCTTCGATGGGGTGACGATTGCCCTCCCAGCTTCCGAACCGTTCGGCAACTTTATCATTGAGGCCCGTCAGCAGCATAGCACTACAAAGCTGGCAGAATCGATGGGCGTCATCCAAAATGGCGGCTCTGCCACCGTCAAGATGAGCGCGCTGGTGGGTAGGGTAGGCGATACGGTCGCCGTATCGGCCAAAGGCTTTGCTTCCGAGGAGCAGGTGAGTGTGTACTGGAATAGCATGGGGTCTGATCCCATTGCGACCCTCCAGGCGGATGGTGGCGGAGGCATCGGCCAGGCGCCGGTTCAGGTGCCTTTTGGCGCTCCGGGGAATAACTCGTTCTTCTTCGAGGGCGCGAAGAGCCAGACACCCGTGACGGTCCCTTTCATACTGATCCCTCGATATCCCAACGTGAAGCCGTCTACCTACTCGATCAGGGCGGATAACGTATTAAGTTTTTCGGGGAAAGACTTTGGCCCGAATGAACTGGTGGTAGTGTATCTGAATAAACCGAGTGGTCGGCCTCTTGCCACCGTGCAGACCAATGCCAAAGGTGCCTTCTTCAATCAGGCAGGCTTTGTGGTCCCATTCACCTTGAAGGGAAAACAAACGCTGTACTTTGTTGGGAGCCAGAGCCGGGCGCCCACCACCATCGGCTTTGCCGTCGCACCCTACATGCCAGATGTTCAGCCGAGTACTTACGGCGGCGGCCCTGGGACGACGATCACCTTCTACGCGAAAGGGTTTGCGCGCAATGAGGTCGTTCATATTTATACTAACGCGGCGGCGAACAATGCTGGCAAGATGGTGGGGTGTTTCCAGACTGATGCAACTGGATCCGCTGGAGCGGTCGGGTCGTATTTGATTCCAGGCGATGCCCAGCCTGGCAAGCTGGTATTCACCCTGGATGGAACGAAGAGCGGCGCGGTGACGACGGCCTCGATTACGGTTTCGGCCCCTGAGACGCCGGTGCAAACGCCGCCACAGCCTCCATTTACCTGCTCGTTGGGATAGCGGGAAGTGGCTATGCAGCGTTCTTTGCCTGGAGCGCGGGCGGCTCGCCCGCGCTCCAGGCAGCGTCAACTTCCAATAAGTGCGCGACGGATCGAGGTTACGCGCATGCAGAGCGGCCCCCAGGGGGGATCATTCTCTCTAGCAAGGTGGGTAGTGAAGCTATGCCTGGGGCCGACGTGATTGGGAGGGGGAGTGGGCTGCTCCAGCAGGGGACATTGATACAGCGAGAGCGGTTCTAGTTTGGCCTGGTTCAGCGTCTTCCAGTCGTCCTGGAGCAGCCCCCCGGTATCGCCTGAGTCGGGATTCCAGGCCCAATAGGTGTAGCTAAAGCCATAGTCCTTCATGAAGGCTACCAGACTGCGCAGCCATGTGCCTTCGGTGCTGTTGCCTACTGAGCGCGCGCCAAACTCTCCTACCAACACTGGTGTTTGCCCACTCAATTGCAGCGAAGCCCAGTGTTTTTGCCAGAGCGCCGGGAGGTTCTGTGGAAAATTGGGATCCCAGAACCAGTGCTGAGGGTAGACTTCTGGCCCATAGTCGTGGGCAGAGTAGACCAGCTTGTCTGGTTGAGTCAGTTGTACCGGAAATTGGAGGGCGCCTTCCAGGTTCCCGCCCCACCAGTACCAGTCTCCTTGATATTGCTCAATGCCTTGCACGATGATGAGCCAATGAGGGTTCGCGGCAAGAATGGCGTTGCCGGCACGCTCCGCCGCCAGGCGCCAATCGGTCTTGAGGTCGCCGCTGCCCCAGGTCGCCGGTCCACGCGGTTCATTATGCAGGTCTGCGCCGATGATGGTATCGTTGCCGCGATAATGGCGTGCCAGCATGACCCAATCGGCGATCCAGCGCGATTCTGACACCTGATGGGTATACCACAGTTCTGATTGGGCCTGAGCCGTTGGGCGATGACGATCAAGGATGATCTTGAGGCCGCGCGCGCGGGCGCCCTGGACGAGCTTATCGAGCAAGCTGAGGCCGTGCAGCCCTACCAGATCGGGGTTACGCTGGTAGTTAATGTTCTGGGGCAGGCTGGTGGATTCCAGGAACTCGTTGCTAAAGGGGAGACGGATAGTGTTAAAACCAGCCTGGACCATCTGGTCGAGCATGCTTTGCCAGTTGCGCACATCCAGACCGTGCGGGGCAAAAGCATCAGTCTCCATCCCAAACCAGTTGACCCCGGTTAAACGCACTTCCTGGCAGTTCGAGTCAACGAGTTTTCCCTGGATAGCGCGTAAGAATCCGGCCTCGTGTTGTGGCTCGCATGGTGTTTGCTCCTCTGGAAAGGCTAGTTCGATAAATGCTATCAGGAGGGTGGTCTGAAGGAGGCAGATAAGGGCAATTCTCGAAGCGCGGGAACGCGGCATATTACACCGTAGAGGAGACCAATTGGTTGACGATTGCCAGCACGCTCTCAAGCTCAAAAGGCTTGGATAAAATAGCCTGCGCCGGCTCTTGCAGGAGTTCTGAATCGTGTACCAGATTGCCGGCGGCGGACATCAGCACCACTTTGTTGCTCTCCATGAGTGTTCTCTCTGCTCGCATTGCTTGCAGCACTGCACGCCCATCCATATAAGGCATCATCAAATCGAGCAACACGATCCACTGCCCCTCCTGCCGCAAAATGTCGAGACCCTCCCGACCATTGCGCGCACTCTGAACCTGGAAGCCTTCGTCGTTCAACAGCGCTGTCAGCACCTTGCAGAGCGCAGGATCGTCATCAACAATCAACACTTTGGGCATAGAGAACCCTTCCTGGCGTATTGCCATGCAAAAACAGAGCATACAGTCTTATAGGTACTCTAGTCATGTTTCTTCGGTGTTCAGTCCACTTCACAACGTACCACTAGACCACTTGTGACTTCCGTAATAGCTGCTACAGACAGCCCAGGCTGAGGAGAAGGGGCCGAGATACCCCTGGACGATCAACCTTTAGGGAAATGATACTCTATTATATCTGGTTAAAGCAGATATAGCTCAAGAAGAGGCTACAAAGGAGAACGGCGAGATGTATTCCAGCCTGGATTATCTGAAACGCTGGCGAGACGACCTCGCCGACGTACGTATTCTGGAACGGCAGCCCATTGGGCCTTTGACTGCCGAGCCACTCCGATCCCAGCATGCAAACCAGCAGGGCAATCAACTATCAGAGCCGTTCCAGCTTCACATTGGTGATCGCTGGGGTGCAAAAGACGCTGAGTATCTTGTGCAAGGGGAATTTGAGATTCCTCAAGCCTGGCGCGGTGATCTGGTGGCGCTGCAACTTGATCTTTCGGCGCCGGCCAGGCAATGGGCGATTAATACGGCTGAAGGACTGGTTTTGCTCGACGGCCAGCCCTTCCACGCCGTTGACCGCTACCATCGTGAAATACTGCTCCCTGCCGACGTGTGTGCTGTGCCCAGACATACGCTGGGCATCAAGCTCTGGGCCGGGATTCACGAGACCAGCCATACGGTGCATACGCTGGAACTGCGCCGGCTCGACGGCGCGGCGGATCGCCTTCATCTCCAACTGACCCTGCTGCTTGATGCTCTGGAGCAGTTGCCGGAGACCTCGCCTGCTTATGTAACCATGCAGGGATGTCTCACCGATGCCTGCGCGCTGCTGCGCGTTTCTGAACGGCATACGTTAGCTTTCTCACGCTCGTGTCGCGCCGCGCTTGATCTGCTGGCGGAGCGCTGGTGGAAGCCGCAGCGAAAGCAAGCGGAAGCGCAGCCTGAGTGGCAGCCGCGCGTGAGCGCGAGCGGGCACGCGCATATTGATGTCGCCTGGCTCTGGCGGCTGCGGCATACACGCCGCAAGGCGGCAGATACCTTCAGCACCGCGCTGTACCATATGGATCGCTCCCCCTGGTTTATCTTTACCCAGAGCCAGCCGCAGCTCTACCAGTTCGTCAAAGAGGATGAGCCGGCCCTGTATGAGCGCATCAAGCAAAAAGTGGCGGCAGGTCAGTGGGAGCCGGAGGGCGCGATGTGGATTGAGTCCGATACGAACCTGCCTGGAGGCGAGAGTTTGGTGCGCCAATTTCTCTTCGGCCAGCGCTTCTTTCGCCAGGAGTTTGGGCGCGCCAGCACGGTCCTCTGGCTGCCGGATGTCTTCGGCTACAGCGCCGCGCTTCCGCAGTTGATGAAAGGGGCGGGAGTCGAGTATTTTGTGACGACCAAGCTCAGTTGGAACGATACCAATCGGATGCCCTATGATACCTTCTGGTGGCAGGGGTTGGATGGCAGCGAGGTGTTGACCTACTTTATTACTGCGCAGAATCCAGATGATCGCTACTTCACCTACAATGCGGATGTGAAGCCAGGGGTGCTGGCACGTGCCTGGAAGAATTATCAGCAGAAGGCGCTCAATCAGGAGTTGCTGGTGGCCTATGGGTGGGGCGATGGTGGGGGTGGCCCGACCCGTGAGATGATTGAGGGGCTTGAGCAGTTGTCTACACCGCTCAGCCAGGAATTGCCCACCGCCGCGCCGGGTCGGGTTGGCGACTTTATGCGCCGTCTGGCCGAGCGTTTGAAAGAGAACCCGCAGGTGCCCCGCTGGGTGGGCGAACTGTATTTTGAATATCATCGGGGGACGTATACCAGCCAGGGGCGCACCAAGCGCGCCAATCGCCTGGCCGAGCGCGACCTGCATAACGCGGAATGGCTGGCGAGCCTGGCGCTGCTCTACGCCGGCGCACCCTATCCTCAGGAAGAACTCAATACGGCCTGGCGAATGGTGCTGACCCATCAGTTCCACGATATTTTGCCCGGCTCATCGATTGGCGCGGTCTATGAAGATGCCGCCAGAAACTATGCTGAGGTTTCCAAGACGCTGGCAGCACTCATCGAGGGTGCGCAGCAGCATTTGGGCGCTGCGATCAAGGCGCCGATGGGCGCGCTTCTGGTAGAGAATTCGCTTTCCTGGCCTCGTGGGGCATTGATTGAACTGGATCAGCCAGTTGCAGAAATGTTTGATCTGCCGCAGCAGTCGCTCGATGGGCAGCGCGCACTGGTAGAGGTGCCGGAGGTTCCGGCGCTTGGCTACCAGACCTCTCTGCCCCAGCAACGAGAGCGCGATCTTAGCGCGACGCAGCCATTCTTTCAGGTCAGCACTGAACGGATCGAAACGCCGTTCTACTCCATCCATTTTAATGAGCGCGGGCAGATTACCCGGCTGTTGGATAAGACAGCCTTTGGGGGCACCGGGCGCGAACTCTTGCGACCAGGGGATCGGGCCAATGTTTTTCAGGTATTTGAGGATAGGCCACTGAATTTTGATGCCTGGGACATCGATGCCGTCTATGAACAAAAGCATTGGGAAATGGATACCCTGGAACACGCGGAGGTGCTTGAATATGGGCCACTGCGGGCGGGAGTGCGTTTTCAGTGGTCCTATCAAGGTCGCACCCGTATCAATCAGCGGTTGTATGTCTACGCGCATTCGCGGCGTATCGATTTTGTGACCGAAGTGGAGTGGCAGGAACGGCAGACCTTGCTAAAAGCGGCCTTTCCCACTGATATACACAGCGGACGCGCGACGGCTGAGGTGCAGTTTGGCACTGTCGAACGCCCCACTCACCGCAATACCAGTTGGGACCAGGCGCGCTTCGAGACCTGCGCGCATAAATGGTTCGATTTCTCGGAGGGGAATTATGGCATTGCCATGCTCAATGACGGGAAGTATGGCTATGATGTCCATGACCACACACTGCGCCTGACGCTGCTCAAGGGGGCTATCTCTCCTGACGAACACGCCGATCTTGGCATCCATCAGTTTACCTACGCGCTGCTGCCGCACGAGGGCACGTGGTATCAGGCGGGTGTCCACCGGGCGGCCTATGAGCTAAACTACCCGGTGCTGTTCCACATTTGCAGAGGGCAGCCGGTGCAGCAGGGTCAAGCGACCCATTCGATAGACGGCTCCGCGCCCCGCGCTCTTTCGCTGCTACAGATCGATGCGCCCAATGTGCTGGTCGAAACAGTGAAGCGTGCCGAAGAGAGCGAGGCGTTGATTGTGCGCATCTACGAGTGCGCTAATCAGCAGAGTCCCTTCAGCCTCCACCTGCCCTTCCCACTTGCGCGCGCAGAAGAGACGAATCTGCTTGAGGAGAACCCTCAGCCAGTGGTTGTATCGACGGATGGGCACACGATAAGCAGCATCCTGCGCCCCTATCAGATCAAAACCTTTGCATTGTATCCAGACCAGCGACCGCCACGTCCATCCTGATTGGTTAGCAAAATCGCTCTCTGGTTGGCATCTCTGCTTCCCGCTCGCCCGCATCGTAGGCCGAAGCGATGCGGGCGGGAGCTATGCACCAGCATGGTGGATCAGGACGATTTGCATCCTGCCAGGTATTACTCATAAGTTGCATCGTTTCCCCTGGCATCCTTTCTCCTGGCGGCTCAGTCTTGTCAAGTGCTTCCCATTCTTTGAGCAGTTGGGGAGGCAGGCCAGCGCGCATATGAAGATCAGGTAATGCCCGTATCATCCGGGCAACTTTCTGATACTCTTCATAGAGGTTATGACAAGACTGACAGGTTTGCAAATGAGCAGCCAGATCAGCATTCTTGGGGTCCAAAAGGTCTTTTGGGCGCAGGGCGGCGAGGCGCTTCGCCCAAAAGGAACAGGTGCGCACCTGTGGGTGTTTCGTGCTGCGGTTTTTGTTCATTCTGATCCTCTCTTTGAGACAGAAATATCGTTATATGAGTTACTCAACAACAGTTGGTCTCGTTCAGTGATCTGCGCAGAATAAGGAGGAGCGCGATAGAGGGGTACACCTCTCATCTTTGCCCGCGCGGGCACGTCAGGAACCCACTGATGATACCCTACGTCGAGACCCGAAATGACAGGCAGCCAGGCATGAACATTCCAATCTCCAGGGGAGGGAAGAGCCGATGTTGCCTGCCACAGAGAAAGCATAAGAATGGAGCAGTTAGCAGGACTACAAGTGGGGAGTTGATAAAACCAGGCGAGCCAGGGTATTGAGCGATCAAGCGGGATGTTTTGAGCAAGAAGAGGCCCGGCGATGATCCCTGCCGTCGCTGGCGGCGGGGCTGTCGCTGTTGGACCTGAAACTGGTGTTCCGGCTGCCTTGACAGCCGGAGTGTCCCGCGTAGCCGTAAAACACCCGCTGGAATGCTTTGCGCACGCCTCGCCCGCCTGCTGTGCAGATGGCTCGCTATGTGAAGGCTCTGGTGGTCTCATCACGAGAGGCTGGGCTGGTGTAGGGAGAGCGCTGCCTTGATAGAGCGGGCTGGCATGGATTAAAACAAGCAGCGCAATCACAACGAGAATGAGTCCCCCAATAGCGACCCATCTTTGGCACCTCTTCAATGAAACCCGCCTCATCAGATCAGGGAAGCGCTGCAAGATGCGTTCCAGGGAGAACTGCATATGGCGTGTGGTTCGCAAGCTATTCATGGTCGATCCTCTCTTTTGCCCACCGGAACTCCCCTCGACAAAGCTATGCAAGTGGCCTGCTCTGTGTTGCTGGCTTTTATGCCAGCCGATCCACCGCCAACAGGAAGAATGACAGCGCTCTCAACAGACGTAAGAAATAGGACGATTTTTGTCACATCATCTGTCATATTTAGGTGCATTTTGACAGTACAACTGGTATATTTAGAATCGTCTCGAAAAGGAAAAAGTTCAGGTATAGAGAGTAATGCAAAAAAAAGCGAATTACTGCATCTTGCAAAAAAATCGAAAAAAAGCGAAATTCCTACCTCACACACATTACGGGATGGTTTGATCGAGGCTCTGATAGCACTTTCTAAAGCGCTGGCGGGCACGACTGAGGGCGCCGGTGACGCTGTTTTCTTTAATCTGTAATATGCTGGCAGCCTCAGCGGCAGAGAAGCCATAGTGGTCAATCAGCAGCAGGCATTGCATCTCCCGCTGGGGAAGCTTGGCGAGAATATCTATGATTTGTTCCCTTTGAATCAGATATTCATCTATAGCCGGGGCTGTGCTGGGGGGAAGAGCGCCAGGGTTTTTCTCTATAACCCCCTCCAGGGAAGATACCAACGCGGCGTTTTTTTTCAACCTCAGAGACCGGAAATGACCGTTTATCTCATTGGTAGCAATGGCAAAGAGCCAGCGACGGAAGGGCGCGTCCGGCGATTTCTTGGATAAACCACGCCAGACTTTGAAGAAGATTTCCTGGGTGAGATCTTCTGCTGTTTGCTGATGTGCGATCCCATGCAAGAAAACGTAGGTGAATACCGGATCCTTATAGCGTTCATAGATGGTCTCGAACGCTGCCCAGCAGCGTGGCGTGGGAATACCCTGGGTATCTAGCTCCAGAATCTGTTGGAGCAATACTTCATCTTGCGGTAGCTCAACGAGGATCATGCGATGGCTCACCTGAACTTTCTGTCATACTCATGCCGGATGTTGTTTGCCCTGCCCCACGTTCGTCTAGTGGCGCCTGTGCAGGGTGCCACACCCTGTTAGCCCTTGAAAGCAATAATGCAAAAATTCCTGCTATTCCTGCATAGAATAGAACCGTCCCCGACGCTGTCGCTGAGATCGCGCCAGGGACGCTGTCAAGTGACGGCCTGGAAGGAGGCGCTGGCTTTTCAGGCGCCAGCGCTCATGACTTCCTGGCGCTGCCCTGGCGAATTTCGGCGGCTACTGCGTTGACGCCGTTATCTCGCGCGTATTGCAGCACAGCCAGATGGCTTCGCAGGATAGCAGCGTCTTCTGTCGCCTGCTGAGCCTGAGATTCGTCTTCCAGATAGCTGAGGATTTCGATAGCCGGCTGAGTAAAGAGGATGGGGTGGTGCTGCAAAACAGCGCACGCAGCAGCCCAATCGGGCGCGAGAAAGAATCTCAGCAAGGCCAGCCCTAATTCCATATTGAAAAACAGGCTCTCAGACATATGAGTAACCTGCCGGCGCGTGTCTCGTTCCTGCTTTTGGCCGTCGATTTTCCTCTTGATTCTTTCGAGAGAGAGCCGTTCTGAGCGAGAAAATGGTGACTTTCGCATGCTGCCTGTCCTTCCTGTGTGCCTGCTGCTGGGCAGCGTTCTGTTTCTTCTACCCACTTGTCAAAAATCGCCGCACCAGCCAGACGTTATGAAAAGGAGGCCAGGATACCTCTGCATCCAGCTGTTCCACCCTCCCACCTGTCCCGGCGGGCTGGCTGCCCTGCACCCCACGTCCCCCCTTGGCGCAATGCCCCCGTTGCCTGTCGCTTCCACTCAGCCAAACCAGAGGTGTCCCGCGCTCCTTTTCAAAGTAAAACAATGTAATGGCAGCCGGAATTACTGCATCCCCACCCAGCGCGCGATCAAATATGTCGAGGCGAGCGCTCTCTCTGCAAGTGCAGCAGCCGGAATCGGCATCTTGCTATGGTGAGCGTCTGCCGGACAGCGTTTTTGCTGACCCCGAAGACCTGGACGATGTCTTCTTCAGAAAAGTCCAACTTGTCCTGCAACAAGAGACACTGGCACTGGCGGATCGGGAGGCAATGAAGCAGGGACAGCGTCAGGTTCTCCTGCTCTGACGAAGCGGGGTTGGAGGGCGAGCGACGATGAGAGAGGAATCTCGAGGGGTATTTTTGGCGCCGGAATTGACGGTGGTTGGAATCTTGAGGAAACCGATAAATGTATCGTGATTGCATTCGCCTGCTTGCTTTTTCAAACATCCAATAGTAGAACAAGCGATCTGCGGGTTGCTCCTGTATGTGCTTCCAGACATCGTCAAAAAGGTCTATCACCACTAACTTCGCTGCATAGGTGGACAAATTTGCTTGATACCTGATAAAAACCAGCAGTTGATCCTCCATATAGAGGCGAATCTGCTCATAGGCGTGTACGCTTTGAGGTGTTGGCGCTCCCAGCTCATCACACTGCCTGGCTTGCCGCGCGAACCACTCAATCAGCATAGCAGTAGCCATGAGACTGCCTGGGTAGGTGTACATGAGGCCCTCCTATTCGGTTATAGACGTGGGATAGTTCCCGCGTTGTGATGAGATGAAGGCAGGGTTGCGTATAAACCGCTCGGTTAGTCAGCCTCCAACGTTTTGCCGCAAGGTTGACATTGCTGAGTGTACAGATATCAAAGCTAATTCGCCTGACTTGCAGCCTCACATCTTCCATTTGATAATATTGCCAGAAGTTGATACCGACCAGTGTTTGGCGCTTCTTTGCTGAAAGGAGAGTCTTCTTGTGGATGAGGTGATGGTCATCGGCGGGGGTATTGTTGGCGCCAGCGCCGCCTACCACCTGGCCCGCAGTGACGTCCAGGTGACGCTGATTGACCGGGCAGACCCCGGCCAGGCCACCGCCGCTGGCGCGGGCATTCTCTCGCCGGGCACGAGCTTTAAGTCGCCCGCCGCATTCTTTCCGCTGGCCTTTCGGGCGGTGGCCTATTATGATGAACTGCTATCCCAACTGGCCGAGGATGGGGAAACGCAGACTGGCTATGAAGTCGCCGGCCTGTTACATATTGCCACCAGCGAAGAGGAGGCGGCCCGTCTGCCGGGTCTTCTGCACCTGATTCAAGAACGGCGGGCTGCTGGCGTCACCCATCTCGGCGAGGTCCGGCTGACAGATGCTCAGGAGGCGCGGGCGCTCTTCCCGGCTCTGGGAGAGATCGCCGGCGCGATTTATACCTCAGGGGCGGCCCGTATTGACGGGCGGCTGCTGCGGAGCGCGCTGCATCGGGCGGCGCAGCGGCGCGGTGCTACAGTGGTCAATGGCAGCGCTGAGCGAGTGTGGGAGAGCGGCCAGGGTATCCAGATTTCCGTCAATGGTCAGGTGCTTTCGGCTGCTGCGGTCATTCTTGCCGGAGGCGCCTGGTCGGGCAGCCTGGCGGAAACGCTGGGATTTGCTTTGCCGGTTTATCCTCAGCGCGGCCAAATTCTGCACCTGACGCTGCCTGAGCAGGAGACGAGCCGCTGGCCGGTGATCGTCGGCTTTCATTCGCACTATCTGCTTACCTTCCCGACGAACCGGGTCGTGGTTGGGGCGACCCGCGAGGAGGGGTCCGGCTTCGATGTTCGCCTCACGGCTGGCGGGGTGCGTGAAGTTTTGAGCGAGGCGCTGCGGGTGGCGCCTGGCCTGGCTGGCGCGACGCTGCACGAGATGCGTATCGGCCTGCGTCCTGCCAGTCCCGATGGCCTGCCGGTGCTAGGCCGGGCGCCTGGCCTGGAGCGGGTCTTTCTTGCTACCGGGCATGGTCCTTCTGGTCTCCAGCTTGGGCCATATTCGGGCGCGCTCGTGGCCGATCTGCTGCTGGGGCGACCTCTCGACCTGGACCTCACGCCGTTTGCGGCTGAGCGCTTCCAGTTGTGATATAGTTGAGATACCTTTACCGCCTCATCTGAAGATGTGATCCCCATTGGTAATTAAGGAGAACGTCAGTGACGACAGCAGCAACGCTGCCCCATTGGGATATGACCGTTGTTTACCCTGGCCTGGAATCAGATGAATTTGCCCAGGGTTTTCGTACTGTCCAGACAGATATAGCCTCTCTCAAGGATCTGTTTGATGCCGAGCAGATCGCTCAGTGTCCGCCGGCCCCGCTGGAGCCAGACACGATAGCACGCTTTGAGCGAGTTATCCAGCGCCTTAACGCGGTGCTGGCTCAAACGCAGACCATGAGCAACTATATTGGGTCGTTTCGCAGCACCGATTCGCGCAACACGCTGGCGCAGGCGCGTTACAGCGAGTTTGAGCAGCACCAGGTGCTGCTGTCGCAGCTTTCTACGCGCTTCACCGCCTGGATCGGCTCGCTGGATGTGGAAGCGCTCGTCACGGCCTCGCCGGTGGCTGAGGCGCATGCGTTCGCGCTGCGTCAGGCGAAACTGCGTGCTGCTCACCTGATGACGCCTGCCGAGGAGGCGCTGGCTGCTGAACTGAACGTCACCGGCGGCGGCGCCTGGGAAAAGCTCTACGATACGTTGGCCTCTCAAATCACCGTTGCGCTCGAACTGGATGGCAAGCAACAAAGCCTGCCGATGAGCGTTGTGCGCAATCTGGCTTACGCGCCGGAGCGCGCGGTCCGTCGTCAGGGCTATGAAGCCGAGTTGGCTGCCTGGGAGAAGGCGGCTGAGCCGCTGGCGGCAGCCCTGAACAGCATCAAAGGGCAGGTGCAGGCGCTGGCAGAGCGGCGGGGTTGGGCATCGCCGCTGGACGAGTCCCTCTTTAGCGCCCGCATTGACCGCGAGACGCTGGAAGCGATGATGGGCGCCGCCCGCGAAGCCTTCCCAGATTTTCGGCGCTATCTACACACCAAAGCCCGCACCCTTGGCCTCTCAAAGCTGGCCTGGTACGATCTCTTCGCGCCGGTTGGCGGTGGTGGCCGCGCCTGGGCGTTTGATGAGGCGACTGGATTTATTATCGAGCAGTTCGGCGCCTATTCGGCGAAGATGCGCGATTTTGCCGCCCGCGCTTTCCATGAGTCCTGGATTGATGCTGAGCCGCGCGCCGGCAAAGAAGGCGGCGGGTTCTGCATGTGGCTGCGCGCCGATGAATCGCGTATCCTGGTCAATTTCACCCCATCCTATAACGGGATGAGTACGCTGGCGCATGAGTTGGGGCATGGCTATCATAATCTCAACCTGGCGGAGCGCACCCCATTACAACGCAGTACGCCAATGACACTGGCCGAGACGGCGAGCATTTTCTGCGAGACGTTGGTGAAGCACGCGGCCCTGCAACGCGCCACAGCGGCAGAGCAGCTAGAGATTATCGAGGCGTCGCTTCAAGGGAATTGTCAGGTGGTCGTCGATATTACCAGCCGCTTTCTCTTTGAGCAGCGCGTCTTTGAGGGCCGCCGGCAGCGTGAACTGTCGGTAGAGGAACTGTGCGAGATCATGCTGGAAACGCAGCGCGAAACCTATGCCGATGGCCTCGATGGCGCGGCGCTGCATCCCTATATGTGGGCTGCCAAGCCACATTATTACAGCAGCGGGCGCTCGTTCTATAACTTCCCGTATATGTTCGGGCTGCTCTTTGGTCTGGGCTGCTACGCGCGCTATCAGCAAGACCCGGAGGAGTTCAAGCGCAGCTATGACGCGCTGCTCTCTTCAACCGGGCTGGCCGACGCCGCAACGCTGGCCGGGCGTTTTGGCATTGATCTGCACGCGCCGGCGTTCTGGCGGGGCAGCTTCGATGTCATCCGCCGCGATATTGGTCGCTTTGAAGCGCTGGTCGATGTGAGC
>CAZFWN010000018.1:29971-56441 GCA_964522745.1 uncultured Ktedonobacterales bacterium | reverse complement strand
AAGGAAGGCAGGTTCGCCTATTAATAGGGATTTTCGGGGCAACGACCGGTTTGACCGAGGAGACCGGCAGCGCGAGGTGCGTATCAATAATCGCATTCGCGCGCGAGAAGTGCGGCTCATCGATGAAGACGGCACCATGATCGGTGTGATGCCGCTGCCGCAGGCGCTCGATATGGCCCGTGATCGTGATCTGGACATTGTAGAAGTGTCGCCAATGGCAAATCCGCCAGTCTGCAAACTGATGGATTATGGCCGGTTCAAGTACGAACAGCGCAAGAAAGAAAATGAGGCGCGCAAGCACCAGAAAGTTACGGAACTGCGTGAGATCAGAATGAAGCCACGCACCGGAGACCATGACGTTCAGGTCAAGACGCGCAAGATTCAAGAGTTCCTAGCCGAAGGCGATAAGGTGAAGGTCAGCGTCATGTTCCGGGGACGCGAAATGGCGCACCCAGAGTTGGGACGGGCGCTGCTTGACTCCATCGCCAACGAGTTGAAGGGGTCCGCCACCATCGAGCGTTCGCCGATGATGGAAGGCAAGATGATGTCTATGATCGTCGCTCGTGCGCCTGGTTGGGAGCCGCAGAAAAAGACCGCTGTTGCCGCCAGCCCTGCTTCTTCCCAGGCAAGCGGGGATTCTTGAGCGCGGCTGCTGCTTCGTCGCCTGCCAATTCCACAACACAGGGAGCGTCCGAACATACTTGTACCAGCAGGTTGTTTGGACGCTTCCTCTCTTTGCCCAGTTTGTGCTGCCCTCAAGGGACAGCCTCTCACTGCCCAGCCCTATGCTGCCTATGTTATAATGGGCTGGAGCAAGAAGAGTACAGCTATTGGAAACATCAGGTACGCCCATACTACACCAGAGAGGCAGGGCAGAGCAGCTATGCAACGGACATCTCATCCGTCAGGGCCACACGACCTTGACCCGCTGACGTCTGGCCCTCAGCGGGCCAGCGGCTCAGGGATCAATCAGAGCCAGCCCGCAGACTACCCCTCTCTGTCAACTGTTGGAGGACTACCCACCTCTATTGTCCAAATTGGACGGGCGGCCCAGGTCGCTCAGGCCGCTCAAAACGCACAGGCCAAGGCGCTCAACGATGTCAAATCCATTGCCGCCGCCCTCACCGGCATCTCAGAGGCGTTACACGCGATCACCAAAGAATTGGAGATCGCCGTCGAGGGCAGGTATGCCTCCGACCAGGGCGATCCGCGTGTGCAACTACTTGCCGAAACGCTGCACGTCGCCCGCGCCGGCGATCTGCGCCTGGCGCAGATCGGCGAACGGCTACGCCAGCTCGATCAAACGGTCCAGAACTCCCAGGATAGCATCGGCACCCTTCAGCGCGAGCGAGAGATGCTTGCCAGCCTCTATCATATCTCGCAGGTACTCAATTCGACGCTGGAGTTAGAGAGCGTTTTGAGCCGGGTCATGGATCGGGTCATCGAAGTCGTCAAAGCTGACCGGGGCTTCCTGATGCTCTATAACGAGGCCGCGCACCGGCTCGAATTCACCATTGCGCGCAACAAGCGCGGCGGCGTCATCCCAGAGCATGAGTTTACCATTGCGCGCAGCGTGGTACAGCATGTCTGGCGCACCAAAACAGCCGTCGTGACCGCCAATGCCCCCGAAGACCAGCGCTTTAGCGGCCAGATGAGCATCGTCATGCACGACATCCGCTCTATTCTCTGTGCGCCGCTTCAGATTCAGAACCGCAGCCTGGGCATCGTCTATGTCGATAACCGCCAGTTGGTGAATCCGTATACTGAAGAACATTTGGACCTGCTCGCCGCCTGCTGCAATCAGGCGGCCATTGCCATCGACAACGCGCAAAAGGTAGGCGAGATCACCGACTTTAAGAATCTGCTGGACAACATCTTTCGCTCCATTGCCAGCGGAGTGATTACCCTGGACACCGATGGACAGATTCAACTGGTCAATCGGGCGGCAGAACGCATTTTGTTGCTCCCGGCGCAGATGGCGAAGGGCAAGCCCTACCAGCAGATCTTTTCGACTCTGGGGCAGGGGAAGATTATTGATGTGATCGAGCGCGCAAAGAGCGAAGACAGCACGATTGTAAACGGCGAGGTCGATTGCGAACTGCCTGATCGTGGGAAGGTGACGCTGAGCGTCAACATCTCGCCGCTGCATAACGAACATAACGAAGAGGCCGGTATGGTGCTGGCAGTGGAAGACCTGACGGATCTGCGCACCTGGCGCGACGCCGCTACCAATATCAAGCGCATTTTTCAGCGCTACGTGCATCCCTCCGTTGTGGATGAACTGATGAGCAATCCCAAAGCGGTAGAATTGGGCGGCCAGACCAAAGAGGTCTCGATCCTCTTTGCCGATATTCGTGGCTACACAGCCTTTAGTGATGGGCGACGGCCTGAAGAGGTCGTGGAGATGCTCAATGAGTACCTGCAACTACTCACCGAGGCGATCTGGCAGGAGCAGGGCACCTTGACGATGTTTCAGGGCGACGCTATTATGGCGGTCTTCAATGCGCCGCTCCCGCAGGAGGACCACGCGGTGCGCGCTGTGCGGGCCGCCCTGGCGATGCGCCGGGCGATTGAAGAGCGTCAGCGCCAGCAGAACCCAAACTTCCCTGAAGTGAAGTATGGGGTGAAAGTGCAATACGGCATTGGGGTCAATACAGGCATCGCCACCATCGGCAACATCGGCTCGCGCGAACATCTGCAAAACTACACCGCTATCGGTGACGCAGTCAATATTGCCTCACGGCTGCAATCAAACTCCGCCGATAACGAGATCATCATCCATCACACCACGTATGAGCAGGTTCACGAATATTTTGATTGCTTACTCCTGGAGCCGCTCAAGGTCAAAAACAAAAAAGAGCCGCTGATCGTCTACAAAGTGCGCGGCGCAAAGGCCAGTGTGCCGGCGTAGCGGGCGATAGGCGCCCGCTGCCTATGATCCCATCTGGTGTCCAAGCAAGGGGCGCTCCAGGACAAAGCCCTGTGGGGCGATCAGTTGAAAGCCAAACCACTCATACAGGCGATGCGCGTGATGGTTCTTCTCCTCCGTATTGAGCGCGATCTTCCAGACCCGTTCATGCTGAAAAAAGTGAACGGCCTCGGCCATCAATCGCGTGCCAATTCCCTGGCTATTCAGTGAGGGATGAACGGCGATGCGCACCAGAAAGCCCATGCCGGCATCCACCGTGTTGAACTGATAGCCGATCACGCGCCCATCTTTGATTGCCACCACAAAGTAGGGATACGTTTCGTTGATCTCTAAAAAGCTGGGGCCATCATAGCGCCAATAGGGATCAAAGCATGCCTCCTCCACTTCCAGCACGCCAGGTAGATCGGCAGAGGTAAAAGGTCGCACCAGCACCGTCTGATTTCCCTCGCTGGGGATAGAAAAGTCTAGCTTATCATAGGAGCGCAGGGTCGTGAGCAGATGAAAGCTGCGAACCTGGAGCGAATCCTTCAACCAATCGGTAAGCACATCGCCGCCGGTGTAATAAACCGCCTCTGCACCTGCCCGGCGGGCGGCGGCCAGATAGCGCGGCAGCAGCAGATCAAGGTAGCGCTCAAAGCGATGCCCTTCGCTCCAGACCAGCCCAAAGCCGCCAAGCCAGGCAGCAGGGGGCGCCAGGATATTGGTCATCAGAAACGCCTGAAGTGAATCTCCAGAAAACGCGGCCACCCCCGGCTTGCGCGCTAGCAACCGGGGCAATTCCTCCGGGCCAAAGCGCGTGTAGACATACTCAGAGGCGGTCATCAATCGGCGCACTGCCGGCATATCAGCAGATGATAACTCTCGAACCGTCAAGGCCCGGTCTCGCAACATCTCGGCCTCCTCAGCCGTTCGGCGACTCCTCTGGCGGATTCCAGCCCTTGCGCACCTGTGGCTTATTTGGCCGGCGGCGATAGCCAACCAAGTGATGCAGGTCGCGCAGCGCCTCAACGATAGCATCAGGATTCCAGCGAAACTCTGCCGGCGGCGCATCTCCCAGCGTCTCGACGACCTCATTGCCTCCCAAGAGGACATTGAAGCACGAGGCTGCGCTCTGCGCCAGGGCATCGATGTCGTACCCACCCTCCTGCACCAGGAGGATACGCCCATCGCAGTAATCCTGAGCAATCTCTTTGAGCAGGCGAGTAATCATCACGAAATCGATATTTGCCAGACGCAACTGGCCCAGCGGATCGCGCCAGTGGGCATCAAACCCGGCAGAGACCAGCAGCAGTTCCGGCTGGAAGCGATCCGCCAGCGGCGCTACCACCTGCCGGATGACCGCGTCAAAGACCGGCCAATCTGTTCCGGCTGGCAAGGGAATATTGACCGTCGTTCCCAGACCTTCACCGGCGCCCATCTCATCGGAGCGCCCGCTGCCCGGATACCAGGGAAATTGATGCGTCGAGACGTATAGCACACGCGGGTCTTCATAGAAGATGTCCTGCGTGCCGTTGCCATGATGCACATCATAATCTACGATCATCACGCGCTTGAGGTTATGATGATCGAGGGCGTAACGCGCCGCCACCGCGATGTTGTTAAACAGGCAGAAGCCCATCGCCTGGGCCGGGCCGGCGTGGTGGCCTGGAGGCCGGACAAGCGCGTAGCCATTCTGCGCCCGGCCCTCCAGGATGGCATCCAGGGCTACCAGCGGCGCCCCTGCCGCCAGCCGCGCTACCTCATAGGAGCGCGGCGAGAGATAGGTGTCGGTATCCAGCTTGCGGATGCCTTGCTGTGCCTTTTGCTCTATCGAACGAATATAATCGCGTTCATGCACCGCCGCCAACTCATCGATGGTCGCTGGGCGGGGCGCCAGGCGCAAGACCTCCGGGCGGTCGAGCCAGTGCAGCCGCTCAAGCTGAGCGACAATGGCTTCGACGCGCTGTGGGGATTCGGGATGTGTCGCCGGCGGGCGATGTTCTAAAAAGAGCGGGTCATAGACAAACGCTGTCGTCATCTAGTGCTTCTTCCCGGCAACCTTTTTTACCAGATCAGGAATATCGAAGATAGTTTCCGCCACCGGCACGCCGGCAGCCTCCAGCGCGGCCACTTTCCCCTGCGCCGTGCCGGTATTGCCGGAGACAATTGCGCCGGCGTGGCCCATGCGCTTGCCTGGCGGGGCCGTGCGCCCGGAGATAAAGCCGACGACTGGCTTGCTCATCTGTTTGATGTACTCGGCAGCTTCCTCTTCGTCACTGCCACCGATCTCACCGCACATGACCACCGCCGAGGTTTTGGCGTCATGCTCAAAGAGCCGCAGGCAGTCGATAAACGCCGTGCCGATGATGGGGTCGCCACCAATGCCGACGCAGGTAGACTGGCCGATGCCCGCCGCCGTCATCAGCGAGACGACTTCATAGGTCAGCGTGCCAGAACGGGAGATAAAGCCCACGCTTCCCTCGCGGAAGATGCCATACGGGATGATGCCTATCTTGCCGACGCCCGGCGTGCAGAGGCCCGGACAGTTGGGGCCGATCAGACGAACCTGTTTCTCTTTGACAAAGGTTGCCACCCGTGACATCTCCAGCACGGGAATATTCTCGGTGATGCAGACAATCAGCCGGATGTCGGCGGCTGCCGCCTCCATAATCGCGTCGGGCGCGCCCGACGCGGGCACAAAGATGCAGGTGGCATTGGCACCAGTCTGCTTTTTCGCCTCGGCAACGGTATCAAAGACCGGCAACCCTTCCACCTCGGAGCCACCCCGGCCAGGCGTCACCCCACCAACGACCTTGCTACCGGCGGCCAGCATATTCTTTGCATGAAACTGGCCCTCGCGCCCGGTAATACCCTGGACAAGAATACGAGTGGATTCATCGAGAAGGATACTCATGCCTGCTGCTCCTTTATCGCCGCCACAATCTTTTGCGCCGCGTCGCGCATATCATAGCCCCAGGTCAGGCCAGCATCGGCCAGCATGGCGCGGCCCTCGGCCTCGCCTGTGCCCGACAGGCGAACGACAATCGGCAGCTTTTTGGAAAGTTCCTCTTTTGCCAGAATGACGCCGCGCGCCACTTCCTCACCGCGTGTGATGCCACCAAAGATATTGACCAGAATGCCCTGCACATCGGGGTCATCCGCCAGGAAGAGCAGCGCCTTCTTCATTAACTCGGCCTTCGCGCCGCCGCCAAAATCAAAGAAATTGGCCGGCTTGCCACCGACCCGCGCCACCATATCCAGCGTGGTCATCGCCAGGCCAGCGCCGTTGGCAATGATGCCCACATTGCCATCGAGTTTCACATAGGATGCCAGCCCTTGCTCATGCGCCTCATACTCAATGGGATTGGCATCTTCTGGCTCGGCCCAGGCGGCATATTCTTTCTGGCGCGACAGCGCGTTATCATCGATTAACACCTTGGCATCGGCGGCCATCACCTGCCCATCCGCTGTCAGCGCCAGGGGATTGATCTCAGCAAGCTGGGCATCGGATTCGACAAAGGCTGTGGCGAGCGCCGAAAGAATCGCTCCGCCCTTCGCCACGACCACCGACGGCACGCCGGCCTCGGCGAGCATCTGGCGCGCCGCAAAGGCCGGCAGGCCCCAGCGCAGGTCAATCACCCGGCGGATAACCTTCTCCGGCGTTGTGGCTGCCACTTCCTCAATATCGACGCCACCCGCCGCGCTGACCATTGCCACCGGCGCCTGCGACTTGCGATCAAAGACAATGCCGGCATAATATTCTTCTTTGATCGCCAGCTTTGGGACGACCAGCACCTTCTGGACAGTCAATCCCTTGATGTTCATGCCCAGCACCCGGCTGGCTGCCTCGCGCGCCTGTTCGGGAGTGTCGCCGAACTGAATGCCGCCAGCCTTGCCACGCCCGCCCACATAGACCTGGGCTTTAATGACCACCGGCACCCCAAACTCACGAGCGATCTGCTCGGCCTCCTGGGGCGTCGTTGCCACCTTGCCCGGCTGCACCGGAATGCCGTAGCGGCTCAGGATGTCTTTGGCCTGGTATTCGTGAATTTTCATGACTGCTCCTTTGCAATTGCCTCCACACCACACACCTGCTTTCACGCTGCTGTTAGCACCCGCATTATAACATCCCAACCTGGCACGCGGTTCGCCAGGCTATAGGTGAACGGGAAAGATTTGAGAGCGCTCTTGGAAGAATGCTATGTGAACAGAGTGCTATTACAATATAATGCACACGCTATAATGCACACGCTCGTTTTCGGCAAAATGTCTAGGGGCGGGGATAGCATTGTCAGAGAGTGATCTTTCTAACAGAGCGTGCAGTAGGAAACTATGGTATAATTTTGGTAGATGGGGATATTACTTATCCCGCAGGAGGATTTTGATGAGCATATTAGAGCGGCTTGGCCTTCACCCTGGGCGGGCCGCCGATCACGTTGATACAGATGGCGAGACCTTTGCCCATTTCAGCGCAACCAGCCGCCAGAATGGCAAGGCGAGCCAGAACGGAGACCAGACTACGACACTCCGCAACGTCCTGGTTGCCATTCATGGTGATGAAATGGATGACGAACTGGTGCGCCTGGGGTGTATGATGGCGAAAGCCAAGAAGGGTCGCGTCTTTGGCGTGTACGGCGTTGAAGTTCCGCGCACGCTGCCAGTAGATGCCACCTTGCCAGAGGTGACCGAAAAAGCGGGGCAGGCGCTCGAACATGCCGTCGAACTGGCTGAAACCGCCAATTTTGAGATCGAGCCAGAGATCGTGCAGTCGCGCAACTATGGGCATAGCCTGGTCGATGAAGCGGAGGCGCATCAATGCGGCCTCATCATTCTAGGCATCTCATATCGCACCGACCGCAGCGGACGGTTTGATCCAGGCGAGACGGTGCCCTATGTGCTGACGCATGCCAGGTGTCGCGTCTGGGTCATTCGCGGCCAGCAGCGTGGCTGCTAGGGGTTGGCAAACTAAAATTTCAAGCGGAGAAACTCAGGCATGTAATGTGCAGGGGAGACGTTTGATTTTGAGAGGCTCATAGAGACCCATATAAAGCGGCAGGGAGCGGGCAGGCTCATCTCCACAGAGGCACTAGAGACAGCGAGGATTTGATATGTCCACCAAACACGGGAATGGCGCCAGTACCCACGAGTCGGCGGACATCGGGCACGAATATTTTAGGGCGCTCTATCGCGTCGTTACGGCGGTCAACTCCAGCCTCCGCTTGCAAACGGTCCTCAATCTGGTGGCTGAAAAAGTTGCCGAGGCGATGAATATTAAGGCTTGCTCGCTGCGCCTGCTGGACCGCGCTACCGATGTACTAACGATCAGCGCGATGTACGGTCTGAGCCAGCAGTATATGAAAAAGGGGCCAGTCCAATTAGAAAAGAGCCATCTCGATCAGGAAGTTCTACAAGGCCAGGCGGTATATATTCCCAACGCCGCCACCGACCCGCGCTTTCAATATCCTGAGCAGGCACATATTGAAGGGATTGTCTCTGTGTTCTGCGTTCCGCTGGTCAGCAAAGGGCAGGTAATTGGCGTGTTGCGCGTCTATAGTGATACTGAACGCGAGTTCAATGAATTTGATGAGGAGTTTCTGCGCACCCTCGCCAGTGTAAGCGCCCTTGCCATCGAGAATGCCCGGCTTTATGAAGCGCTCAAGCAAGACTTCGACGAGACGATCTGGGCGCTGTGGGGTGAAAAGCCGCTCCCGGCCACATCCGAGCCAGAACACCACTACGGCGATTAAGTCCATGAAGTGCTGATGGCCTGATACTGGGCTTGCAATCGCCGCAGAGATATGGTATAGTTAATTGCGCCTGGGGATGTAGCTCAGTTGGGAGAGCGCGACAATCGCACTGTCGAGGTCAGGGGTTCGAGCCCCCTCATCTCCACCCGAAGAATCCCCCCCCACCAAATTGGTGGGGGGGGGTGTTTTTATGCCTGCCGCGCTACTTTGTCTTTGTACTCGATCCAGTTTTTTGCGGCGCGCTTTTTGCGCTCGTAGGATTGGCTTTCGTCTTTTGCCGACTGCCCGTTGCTTTGGGCCTGGCCCCTGTGGCTGTCTTGGCCGTCGCGCGCACCTTGCGCGTGGCCGCCGTCTTGCCGCTGCGTGGCTTGGCAGGCGTCACCGCTACCGGAGCAATATCTACTACCACCGCGCTCATATCATCTGGCTTCGAGCGCATGGTAGCCTCCACGCCGCGCTGAGAGCGTTTGCGAGCCGCGCGGACCAGTGTTTCCCCACCATTGCGCACGGACTTACGCAGCAACTGCACAATCTCTGCTTCGGTCAGGTTATCATGAATGCCATCGCTGCACACCAGCACGTGATCCCCTGGGCGCAGTTCCACGTCGCCCACATGCACATCCGGTTCGCCCCGGCCACCAATCGCCTGCGTAATCAACCCACGCTGATAAAAGTAGCGCTTCTGGCGATCATCCAAGTCGTTCCAATTTTGCGCCTGGTCAATTTTCAGCGCCTCGTCTTCAGCCATCAAGCCGAGGGCGACATGGGTGGAGAGGATGCCATCATCAATAGTGATGCGCTCAAGCGCGCCGCGCGCTCGCAGGAGATAGAGACGGCTATCGCCCACATGCCCATGTATCAGTAAGCGCCGGTGATCTGGAGTTTCCCAGATTTTAGCAACAATCGCCGTCGTTGCCATGCCAGTCAGTTCTGGCTGGCGTTCAACGGCTGCGCGTACCTGCCTATCAGCATCCAGCAGCGCCTCGCGCATCACGCTATGCAGCGCTGGCAGGTCTTGAGCCGTAGGCGCCAGACGCCGCCAGACGGCGAGTACGGCGTGCGCCGCCACCCGCGAGGCTACCTCTCCGCCTTCATAGCCACCCACTCCATCAAAGACGGCTATCAGGTCCAGGACCGTGTCAATAAGCACCGCGTCTTCGTTGGAGTCGGGATGATCCTGAGAAGGGATCGTAGACCAGTAGACACGCAATCCGCTGCGGGTCCGTTTTGTTCGTGTTTCAGCAGGAACGCTTGGGGCTGTCAAGGCCATCTACTCACTCTCACATTACTAGCGATACCAGCGGGCATCCCTTATCAACAAAGCAATTTTTGAACAGGATACAGGATATAAGATACCTGGCAGTGATTGTTTGGGAAACTATTATCGGGCATTGTAACACAGGATAGGCCGCAATGGCTCATCCAACCTGAATGCGAGGTCGATATTGTATCGCTTCAGCCAGGTGATTGACGGCAATGGCATCTGAGCCGGCCAGATCGGCTATTGTGCGCGCCAGCTTCAGAATACGGTGAAAGGCGCGCGCCGAAAGGTGCAGTTGCTGCATCGCGGCCTTGAGGAGATTTTGCCCGCTCGCATCTACCTCGCAGAATGCGCGCACTTCGGCTGGCCCCATCTCCGCGTTGCAAGTCAGCTTTGTGCCGGCAAAGCGCCTGGCCTGACGCTCACGCGCCGCCTGCACACGCGCGCGAATAATCGCCGAGCGCTCTGCGTCTCTGCGATCCGCCAGCTTCTCGTAATCCACACGCGGCACCTCAACATGAATATCGATACGGTCTAACAGTGGCCCGCTGATGCGCCGCTGATACTTGGCAATCGCCCCCGCTGAGCAGGTGCATTCTTTGACTGGATCAGTAGCGTAGCCACAGGGGCAGGGATTCATCGCCGCCACGAGCATAAAGTTGGCCGGGAAGGTGACGGTTCCTTGCGCCCGCGAAATGGTCACGATCTTATCTTCGAGCGGCTGGCGCATCACCTCCAGCACGTTCTGCCCAAACTCTGGAAGTTCGTCGAGAAACAGCACCCCGCGATGTGCCAGGCTAATCTCGCCTGGGCGCGGCCAGCGCCCACCACCCACCAGCCCGGCATGGCTGATCGTATGGTGTGGCGAACGAAATGGGCGCTGGGTAATCAGCGGCACATCCGAGGGCAGCAGTCCGCTGACGCTGTAAATTTTGGTGACATCCAGCGCCTCATCGATAGTCATACGGGGCAGGATCGAAGGAGTCACACGCGCCAGCAACGTTTTGCCGGAGCCTGGCGGCCCACTCATCAGCAGGTTATGCCCACCACTGGCTGCCACCTCCAGTGCCCGCTTGACATGCTCCTGGCCGCGCACGTCAGCCATATCATGGCCGTAAAAGGCGCCATCTTGAATAGCAAGTACACTGGAATCGGGGATGTAGGGTACAATCTGGCGCTCCCCGCGCAGATGTTCCGCCAGTTGAGCCAGACTCTCCACCGGATAGATCGCCACCTCACGCACCAGCGCGGCCTCCAGGGCGTCAACGGCAGGCACAAAGACGGCGCGCACCTGCTTCTCGCGGGCCAGTGAAACCATCGGCAAAATGCCATCTGTATGACGGAGATTGCCATCCAGCGAAAGCTCGCCCAGAAATAGGGCATCCGAGACATCAGAAGTGGCTTGTTCCGAGGCAGCCAGAATAGCAACGGCTATAGGAAGATCATAGGCCGGACCCTCTTTGCGCAGATCAGCTGGCGCCAGGTTCACCGTCAGCCGCTTCATGGGGAAGATCGCGCCGCTGTTCTTCAGCGCCGCGCGCACACGCTCCTTGGATTCTTGTACTGCCGTGTCCGGCAGCCCCACAATGGTAAACGAGGGCAGGCCATGCCCAATGTCCACCTCGACCTCGACCAGCGCGCCATCCAAACCAACAATCGCACAACTGCGCACCTTCGCCAGCATACAACCTCCGCCTATTCCCTGCTGCTGCTTCGATACTCGCAGGCAAGGAAAGATACACTGCCCGAAGCATATCACGCCTGTCAACCGGCGCTACTCTGGCTCAATGGTGCTGGTCAGGCCATAGCTCTCCAGGCCCGCGCGATAAAACTCCGCCGTCTCTTTCGGGCAGATAATGACCAGCGCCTTGCCTTTGAGATGCGCTTCGAGCATAATCTTGATCGCTTCATCGACGGTCAAGCGCTGCACCGTGCGCAGTAGCGCATGCACCACAAAATCCATTGCGTTGACATCATCATTATGTAGCAGCACCCGATAGCGGGGAAGTAATCGCAGCAGTTGTTCGACATCCTGACTGGTTAGGGTATCGGGTTGGGAACTCATAGATACATCACCAGATGAAGCAGAACGGTAGGCGATCAGCAGTTCTGCCTCTATTCTAGCCAGCCAGGAACGGCTTGTCCAGGGGATTTTATCCCAAAATCCGCCTATTTAAAGAATCCTCTGGCGCTCCACACCGCACGAATGTGCAGCACCAAACGTGCTTACCTCATCTAGAGGATGACGCGCCCGCATGCTCCAAAGTTCCCGTAATGAAATCCCTTTTTCCACCTATTACTGCGCTTGCTCAGGTCTGTTTGCTCACAGCTATTCCCTGGTTCTCTTGCGCTGCTCCTCGCTTATTGCTGAGAGGCTTGCGTTTGCTTGTCCTGACGCACCTCATCCATCGCTGCCGTGATGACATCTGGCCGCGCCTGGGTACGCGCATGTATCTCATCAATCTCAAAACGGCGATGCTTGCCGGCGTACCAGCGCACAGTGGCAATAAACTCCGCGTGGCTCCAGGTGAGCGGGGAAACGCTCAGCGGCTCATCGGTATAGGGATGGACCTGCTCAGCCAGCACACCGCTGGGCAGCGCCCGATCACAGACCCACAGCAGCAACGGCAGCGCCTCGTGCAGTTCATCCATGTTCTTGGCCCGCGCCACACGGTATTGCGCCAGCCAGAGGGTGCATATAAACCAGGGATTGCCAGGAACGCTGGCGATGTCCTTGGTGACCTGATGATAATAATCGTCCTGATAGCGCGCCATGCCGCCTACATCCGTCTTCACCCAGAGAGTGCTTTCTAGCTTCTGCATGGCGCGCTGCATCAGCGGGTCATCGGGCGAAAGCATGCCAAACACAAAGAGTCCAGTGATGCTGCTATCAATCGTCACATCCTGCTGTACGCTGCCATCCTGCCCAACCGTTACCATCCGCGCAAAGCAGCCTGCTGCTTCATTCCAGAGATGCTGGAGGGCCGCTGCCTTGATCTCTTCAGCCGCGCCGGTATAGCGCTCCGCAAGCTCCTGCTCGCCAAACGCCTCGGCAAAATTCGCCGCTGCTTTGAGGCCGGCGTAGACAGTGGCAACGGTATAGGTGTGGATACCCCGCCGCTCCTCCCAGAGATCATGCGATGGCGCCGGCAGGCGCGTATGAGGCTCGCGGTAGTCTATCATGAATTCCGCTGCCGCCTTGACCAGCGGGATATACAGGGGGCGCACATACTCGACATCGCGGAAGAGGTGATAATACTGCCAGAGGCTATAGACAACGAGCGCTGTCTCATCTTCTTGAATGGGGAGCTGCGGCTTATTGTCTTGATCGACCCAGGGCTGCCAGCTGCTGCCCAGTGCCCCACTCGGCGTGTATTTGTGCAGCAGATAGCTATATTTCCCGATTAAGCGAGCGCAGAAGCGAAAGAACGGGCGGGTCACATCAGAATAGCCGGCGTGGCTGAGCGCGTTCGCCACCAGCGCGCCATCGCGCGGCCACATATAGGAATAACTATCGCGGGAGAATGAATAGACATCGGCGTCGTTGGCGGCAATAATCGCCCCGTCATCATCAATATTGGTCCGCAGAATCAGCAGGCTGCGCTTATAGAGGTCTGTAACCTGCGGCGGCACATCTCCCAGGTCTTGAGGCGATTTATTCACCCAGAGATGCCAGTAGGCCCGCGTGCGGTCAAGGAACGCCTGTGGGCCAAGCTCTCGAATGGTGGTATCGAGCGCGCTGACGTCGGCATAGGTTTCGCCCAACGCCAGCCAGTGATAGGCCACTGCTGTCCCGTTGGAGGGTACTTGCGCGAGATGCAGACCCAGCGTGCAATCAACCGACCCCTGCGCAATGGGGTTGCGCCCAAGCACGCCGTCCTCGGCGTCGCGCCAGGTGCCTTCGGCATTATTAAACTCTTTATAGCCGGTTGCCCAATCGTCAATACCAACATGCGCCCCTACCTGCCCGCTCATCAGGCAATTGACCAGCCCCTTATAGGCCACCAGCGCGTTGAGTTCGGCGCGGTAATAAATGGTATTGCCGCCTTCGGTCTCCGAGAGGTGCCAGTCATAGTGTAGAAAGAGGCGGACCTCGCGCGGGTGGGTGGCGTGATTGGTGACCGCAAAGCGCCGGAAGAGGATCGGGCAATCGACATCAACAGCATCGTGGCAGATCAACGTCAGCCCCAGCGTATCGTTGGTCAGCGCTACCTGCGTGACCAGCGCATCCTGCTGGTAGAGCAGTTCCCGATGCCAGGCGCCATCGTCCACCCAGGCAAACTGCCCATCCACCCAGACGCCCATCCGGCAGAGATGCCCTAGTGTATGATTCTCCTCACCAACATGCGGCCAGTAAATATCACGCAGATTGTAGTTGTGGTCAAAATTCACCAGCATCGACCCATTCCCAAGAGGCAAATCACGCGGCATTGCGCCCTCCTTCACAGCACCTTGTATGAACACTCTGCTTCTGCCCGATTATAGCATCCTCGCTAAGAGCGCACCCAGCAAAAGCTACAGAGGCAGGCAGAAGGATAAGGGGCACGAATGGACTATCAACGCCCACGATCAGCGCGGCGGCAAGAGGACCAATTCAAGCTCATCATCTGCCCTCTGGCGCCGAATAGTCCCATACAGCGGCGACGCGGGAATAGCCGCGAGCAGATCATGTGCCACCAGGGCATCCAGCACCGCGCGCGTATTGTCGATCAGATCATAAGGCTGGTAGGCTCTCAGCGGCACCCAGTGCAGCATGCCTTCGTTGCAGGGCGGCAAGTGGTCGCCTGCAAATACCCCGGTGAAGTAGACCAGGCGCACCTCCGCGCCAGGATCAATAATATCAGCCACAAAGCGCCAATCGCTCAGATCAGCCAGGGTTAAGCCGGTCTCCTCTCGAAGCTCGCGCAGCGCCCCTGACGCCGGCTCTGCTATTTCCTCCCCCTCCAGCTTGCCTCCGATGCCAGTCCAACGACCAGGCGCGAATGTTTTCCATTCAGCGCGGCACAACAATACCACCTGTTGGCGGTCAGGACTGAGCAGAAACACGACTGAGCGAACGTCATTGGGCATCTCAAATGAGGCATCTTCTTGCGGTTGTTCGATCATATGTGGCTTTTCCTTTCTCCAGGAACATGCCGACCCGCCAGGAGAAAAAAGCTCCTGGTCCATGCCTTAGCGGTTGCTAGCACGGGCCGGGAGCAAAAACGTTCCCATCATCGGGAGTGATCGCCAGCATCACCCAGAAGGCCGTATCAAGCGGGCATCAATCGCAGGATAGCACATGCCGCAGAAGAATGCTAGAGCATGTCGTCCCAGAGAAGCGTGATGAATCAGTTCATCCTGCCCACCGGCCAGGGGTGCGGGAGCGGAACACTTTGCTGATAGCGGCGGCGCACGCGCTCAAGAGCTGCGCGCAGCCGGCCTAATAATTGCGCCAGCAGCACCGGCTTATTGACCAAGGCGTCGGCGCTGGCCCGTATCGCGCCCTCCACTTCAGCATAGTCGAGCCTGGTCACGACCACCAGCGCCACCGGGCGGCCACTCGTCAGACGCCGCAAGAGGTGCAAGAGCCGGAAGCCAGAGATCACTACGCCCTGCTGCGGGCCAGCTTCATACTGCTCATCGAGGTCAAGCACAATGACATCTGGAGCCACCTGCTCTGCCAGTTCCAGTGCCTCACAGACGGTGCCAGCAGCCCAAGTCACGTAGCCAGATGCGCTCAGGCGTAAGATGATCTCCTGGCGAGCGGATTCTACCGGCGTTACTGTCAGAACAGCGGGCAGCCGCTCATCCTCTATCAATACGGGAGTAGCAGTGTATAGTATATCCGGTTGATTGTTTTCTGAGCCAGCGGTTGGCTCAAGCAGGGCGCGCTCAGCCAGAGAAGATGTCATTTGTTGCCACATAGTTCTATCCTTTTAGACCCGCTGAGAAGGCGTGATCTGATAAGTACTGCTGAATGGAGATGCCCAAATCCCCAAATGGGAGAAATCGCAGCAGAATGTGTGCCAGAGGTTGGGGACGAGTGCCCAATTCGGGCTTCTTTTTGCTTTTTATCAGCGGTAGGGACAAAAGAGTGAAACATCTCTCTCGCTTGTCAAGCGTATCGTTCATAGAGCATACTGAAGACGGACATATGGGATCGCCTTGCCAGATACACCAGTAGCGGTCCTACAAAGGAGCAACCGATTCCTCATGGAAACCGCCCGATTAAAATTACAGGGATTCTATAGCCTGCTCGCCGGAGCTATCCTGCTGCTTGGCGTCCCACTCTACCAGACAATCGTGCTGGCGCCAGCGGGCTATCTTGGGCCTGCTAATACTGCTTTCATTCACGGCCAGTATGGGTCACTATTGCTCTGGATCAGCAACCACAGCAGCAGTTTTATCGTATTTCGCCTGCTAGAAATCATCCCTTTCTTGCTTCTACTGCGCCTGCCGCTGGCGCTCTATCGCACGCAGCGCGCGCGTGGGCGGACGTTGGCGCGCTGGATGCTTGTCGGAGGGCTTGGCGGCCTGGGACTCTTCGCCGCGATGATCGCCTTGAGTACCATCACTTTTATAAACACTGCCACCAGCTATAGCCAGGCAGCGCCAGGCTCAGCAACCGCCCAGAACATCTTGAACAGCTTCAAGGGCTTCTATGACGCCGAGGCGTTGGGGCAGAACACCCTTGGTGGCTTCCTGGTTGCCATCTTCCTGGTTTGCACCAGCTTGTTGATCGCTCGCAGTGGCAAGCTTTCCAATCTGCTGGTCTATTTTGGCTTGCTCGCGGCGGCGCTGATGGCCGCGCTAGCTTTGCTCTTTGCCGTCTCGCCGCCCGATGCTCAGACGCAGTTAAATACGCCGGCGCTGGCGTCGTTTGCCGTCTGGCTCATCTGGCTCGGCATCCTGCTGATGCAGCGCGCCGGGCGGCTCGTGACAGAAGCCGCCCCGCCTGACGCTCCATCCGATCCCGCGCCAAAAGCAGGGGCACCCGACGAAGAAAGCGCCGGGGAGCAAAGCGCTCAGCCAGGGCTGCCTCCCCTTTCAAGCACGCTGGAAGCGACGCCACCCACCAAACTGGAGCCGCCGGCTGCAAACGCTTCATCGGCGCAATAGCCCTCGGCGCGAACGATACTTCGACAAAGGGAAAGCCCTGCAACGGAAAAACACAACGGCCCTGGTATGAGCATGTCTCACCAGGGCCATGATTGTGAGCAAAGCGGCAAATACGTTACCGCCGCGCCTTGTCGGATGAACCGCCGCCAATCAGCTTTCCGAGAAACGCCAGAACCAGCGCGCCTGCAAAGGCCAAAACAGTCGTTCCAATAAAGCCATATGTTGTGCCGGCAAAACGGAAAGGGTCTACAAATTGCAGGACGATGGCAGCCAAAAAGGCGCCCGCCAGGCCCAGCAATATATCAGCAAAACAGCCATAGCCGCGCCCCCGCACTATCTTCCCGGCAAGCCAGCCGCCGATCAATCCGGCCAGCACCCAGCCAATACAGTTGACCGAAAAGAAGACAAACGCACCAAGTGTCAGAGCCATATGTATGTTCTCCCCAGCGAATGTATATATGCTGTTTCGGTATCTCAAGGCGCCCTGTTGCTACCCTTCATCCAAAAACAAGGGCACTCTCGACAACGCTCTATGAACTTCTACGCTGAGGATGGCAGTCAAGTTGCAGGTAACTAATTGCTCTCAGTCGCTGAGATGCGCAGCAGCACGCCCACAATAATATAATTGGCAATGAGTGAGCTACCACCATAGGAGATAAATGGCAGGGTGATGCCGGTCAGCGGGATCAGTTTGAGGTTGCCGGCAATAATCACCATCGTCTGAATCGCAAACACTGTTGTCAAGCCACCGGCGAGCAGTTGATTAAAGGCACCCTTGGCGTTCGCGGCAATACGGAAGCCGCGATGAATGAGCATAATATAGAGCGCCAGCATCGCCATCACACCCAGCAAACCAAACTCCTCACTGATGGCCGCAAAGATAAAATCGCTCTGCACGACTGGCACCACCGTTGGGTTGCCTAATCCCAGGCCGGTGCCAAATACTCCGCCGGTGCCGATGGCGATCAACCCCTGGCACACCTGAAACGCCTGATGCTGGAGAATGTAGATCACCTTGGGATCATGGGAATTACAATCAACGCCCACGACCTGGAAGCGATCCTGGATATAAGAAAAGAGCTTATAGCACAGCAGGACACCACCGACAAACAGCCCTACCCCCCAGCCCACATAGAGGAAACGGCCACTGCCCAGATAGAGCATCGAGATAAAGATGCCAAAAATCAGCAGCGCCAGGCCCAACTCGTGCAGCCCCAGAAAGAGCATCAGCGCAATGCCCAACATCAGCAGCAATGGGCCAAACTGCTTGAGCGGCGGCACCGGGATAAAGCCAAGTTTTGGCCCTCCCTCCCCAAGAATCTCTCGATTCTCAGCGACATAGGCGGCGAAAAAGACGGCCAGACAGATCTTGAGCAGCTCAGAAGGCTGGAAGGAGACGCCAGGCAGCAGCTTCAACTCATCGTGGTTTGGGCCACCAACATTGAGACCATGCGAAGTGTACACATGCACGAGACTCAGCACCACCAGTAACAGGCCAAAGGCAGCAAACGTATACTTATAGCGGCTAATCCAGAGCGTGCCTTTGCGCGTCGCCACGACGGTTAGCAAGCAAAGAAATAGCCCTGCCAGCAGCCAGATTAATTGCTTGGTGCCCAGGTCAGCAATGGGACCATCCGGCGGAGGAATATCGGGACCAAGACGTATCGCCATTAACACACCAAGGACGCTGAGCAGGCCAACAATTGGCAAGAGTACCTGATCGGCTCTGGGGAGCAAAATTGTCAGGGCAATATGCGTTGCCAGCAGGACGCCAATCACGCCAAGGGCTGGAATAAGGCTATCCAATGTCGGTAGGTTGTTTTTGTCCACCTGCTGCGGGCTGTTATGCACCAGCACCAGCATAACCATGCCAACGAGCATAAACAGGCTGGGCAACAACAGCAATTGCAGTTCACGCCAGCGATAGCGGTGTTCTCCCTGAACCATGACGTCCTCTCACAGAGCCTTGCCCCACACAGCAGGGGGCAAAAACATTACTCGGTGCCTGGCAGCAGCATTTAGGCGCCAAACTTAAAGGTCACGACCCCTTCCATCGGCCCAAGCACCAGCAGATCGCCAGGCCGGGCTGGCACACTCTGGCCCACCGGCACCTGATTGCCATTCAGGAACGTCTTGTTGCGGCTGTCCATATCTTCTACCCACCAGAGCTTATCATGAAACGTGATCTTCGTATGCTCGGTGGAGATGCGGCCATCCTCCAAGACAATTGTATTTGTTGGACCACGCCCGATGATCGTGGGCATCGTTGGGTCCAGATCAAGACGATGGCCTGGGCGCAGCGGCATCGGCCCTGGTTTTACTACCACCAGATAGCCCGCGCCTTTGCGTGTGGTCGTGCCGGCGCGTGCTGTGCCTGGCCCAGCACCCATCCTGACGATGTCTCGTCGAACGATAAAGATGAGCTGGATTAAAAAGAGGTAGATAAGTGCTACCAGCACAATGCGTAGGATAAACAAAAACTGATCCAATTGCAGATTCATGGGAGTTTGCTTTTACCTCCCCTGTTGGAAAATAAAGTCATAGCTGCCGACAGAGACCAGATCTCCATCGCGCAGGGTATGCTGACGAACGCTAGTGCGATTGATGCCAATGCCGTTCAGGCTGCCCAGATCATAGATCACAAAGCGTCCATTCTCAAAGCGAACCTGGGCGTGATGCCGCGACACCCGCCGGTCATTGACGACAATATCATTGGAGACATGCCGGCCAATCTGCGTCACTTCGCGATCCAGCCGGTAGACCTGCTCCGGGCCTGCCTGACCAGTACGACGGCGCAGGCGCATCACTGCCGGAGGAAGCGCCGGGAGGGCAGCCGGTGGCGGATAGGGCACCGCACCTGAAGATGACGGATAGGGCGACTGGAAACTGGACGGTGGCCCTTGAGGCGATGGGCGTGCTGTCGGATCCTGCGGTAAGGCTGGTCGCTGGCGCGCTTGCTGCGCTGCCTCTTGGAGCGCCTGCTGGAATCCTGCCGAGACATCAATCGTCACCGTCGGCATTGGGGCGTCTGCCCCGGCCAGCGCCTGCGCAGCAGCGGGATTCTGGGCTGGATGATGCGAATCGACCAGGCTGGACTCAATGTGCAGATTGCCGACAACGATATGCGTATCCACATGCAGTTTGACGATGGGCTTGGTCGAGAGCGTGTAGCCTCGCTCGCGGGCCACAGTAATCAGGTATTGCTGCAATTCAGGAATCAGACCGCGCCAACTGCTCAGCGCATCATAATCCTTCTGGCTCAGCGCCACATCGTAGAAGTTGCGTGCCTGACGACGCCCCTCGCCCATAATGAGCAGGTGATCTTCCATATGGCGCTCCAGCTTACGCTTGAGTTCAACCGGCTGCAACTTGGTACGAAACACGCGGCCAAAACTTCCTTCTACCACCGATGTCATGAACGACTCAAATTTCGAGAGCACGTTCACCGCTCTCACCCCTCTCCGGCTCGCGTTCAGCCTCCTGGCTCAAGACCAGGCGCGCTTGCTGCACATCGGCAGCAATCTGGGCCTTCAACGCCTCGATCCCAGCAAAGCGCCGTTCCTCGCGCAAACGCGCGATAAATTGGACCTCCAGCACCTTGCCATAGAGATCACGCTCTACATCCAACAAATGTACTTCGGTCAGGTGTTTCGTTCCATCCACTGTCGGGCGCACCCCGATATTGGTCACCCCAAGAGAGACATCATCCCCGACGCGAGCGCGCACGGCATAGACCCCATCGGCAGGCAGGATTTTGTTCGCATCGACCCCCAGGTTGGCTGTTGGGAAGCCCAGCAGCCGCCCACGCTGATCGCCGGTCATCACCACCCCACGCGCGCTGTAGGGCCGACCTAGCAGCGTTGTCACCTCTTCTACTCGTCCTTCCGCCAGCAGCGTGCGAATGCGTGTGCTGCTGATGCGTTGGTTGCCGAGCTGTTGCAACCCAATCGTCTGCACCATGAATCCCTGGCGCTGCCCATAATCCTCCAGAAAGGTCATATCGCCCTCGCGGTTGTGCCCTAGCGCAAAATCGGCGCCCTCCAGCAACACACGCATATTCAGATGCCGCCGCAGCAGATCGATAAAACCACTGGCCGGCGTCGCTGCGAGCGCTGGCGTAAAGGGCAGTACCACCACGCTGTCCAGTGTCCCCAACGCTGCCAGTATCTCCAGCTTCTCCTCCAGCATCGTCAGGTAGCGCACCTCAAGCGCCGGACGAAGCACCACCAGCGGATGCGGCCAGAAGGTCACCAGCCCGGCCTTCCCATCCAGTGTTCTGGCGGTCTCCGCCACCTGCCGAATGAGATGCTGATGCCCTCTATGAATCCCATCAAAGACGCCAATCGTCAGGGCATACGGCGTATCAGGGGTGAGTGTTTCAAGCTGGCGAATCACCTGCATATCAATGCTTACCTGTCTTCAACTGTATACTACCACAGCAGGGCTGTATCTGCAATCAGTGGTTCTGTGTACATGGTATCATAGTCTTCCTGACATAGCAGCCCCAAACCGGAAGAAAGAGACGCTTGTGTGAAGAAGCTCACACCGCCGGGCGCACCATACACAAGATACCTTGGACAAGCTGCTCCATCTCCTAGAACGGATAGACCCCTGCCAGAGTTGCTTTCTGGTTGCGCTTTTAGAAAAGAGCGATCACTAGAAGAAATAGATGTGCTGCGCAGCCTTTGTTAGTCTAGTGGCGCAATAGCAAGGACTTTATGCGGATGCCAGGCATGTACTGGCGCGTGCCAGCGCAGAACGGCTAGAAAGCGCCCATCAGTTGAATAAGCCCGAAGCAGCAGAGCAGCATCAGCTGGTTCATCGTCGCTTGCGCTCGTCTTTGCCTCGCCCTCGCGCTCCATCTCCTGCACAGGGGGCGGCGGGTACGACAAATCCTGGCCCAATAGGATACGCTTCTCCGTTGCCGGGCCAACGATCACCGCCATGCGGTCCAACAGCGCCTCATCTGGTGCAAAGAGATAGTTGGTCCAACTGCCATCCTGAAGCGCCTGCTCCAGTTCCTCCAACGTCAGGCTCTCATCCAGAGTAAACGGCCCGCTGCGCAGGCGTATTAGCCCGCCCAGATGGGCGCCACAGCCTAACCGCTCGCCCAGATCATAGGCGAGCGAGCGGATATATGTCCCCTTGCTGCACTCAACATCCAGCGTCAACACCGGCAGTTGCCAGTCGATCACCTCAAGGCGGACGATCTCTATCGGGCGCGGCTGAAGCTGCACTTCCACACCCGCACGCGCCAGTTTATACAACGGCTGCCCGGCAACTTTGATGGCAGAATAGAGCGGGGGCATCTGCATCTGGCGGCCCAGAAACGCTGGAAGGATGGCCTCAAGTTCCTCGCGCGTCACCTGCACCGGCGCGCTGCGAATGACCTCGCCCTCCGCATCATAGGTATCGGTTACGGCCCCAAAGACCACTGTTGCGCGATAGCACTTGCCGCTCTCGCTCAGATACTCCACGATGCGCGTGGCCTGGCCCAGACAAACCGGCAGCACGCCGCTGGCCGCCGGGTCGAGGGTTCCGGCATGCCCCACGCGGCGCTGGCGCGCGAGCCGCCGCACACGCGCGACGACATCATGCGACGTCATCCCCACTGGTTTATTGATGTTGAAAATCCCATCCATCGGCAGTCGTCCCAGATGTTTGCCGGCACAGGGGCCGGCGCTACAGGCGCATCTGTGCTTCCAAATAGGCTAGCACTTCCGTCTTTGCCTGCTCTAGTGTACCCTGAAAGGTCAAGCCGGCAGCGCGTTCATGCCCACCGCCGCCAAAGTGCGCTGCCAGCAGCGCCGCATTATAGGGCGGTACGGTGCGCAGGCTGACACGCGGATAGCCATCCACGTGTTCTTTGAAAAGCGCCGCAATCTGAGCGCCCTCAATATCGATCAGATAGCTGGGCAAACTATCATCTGCGCCCATTTCTGCACCAGATGCTCGCCACATCTCCTGCGTCAGCATTGACCAGATCAGCCGGCCATCCGGCGAACTCTCAATGGCGCTCTGTACCAGACCCCACAGTCGGGCCTTCGCCAATGGCGTGAGACGATAGACCGGCTTGACGATCTCTGCCGGCACAGCCCCGGCGCGCATCAACTGCGCGGCGGCCTCCAGCGTGCGCGGCGTTGTCGCGCTATACTCAAACGCCCGTGTATCGGTAACAATGCCCGTCATCAGACAGACCGCCGCCTCAGGTGAAATGCTGACACTAACCTGCATCAACAAAAGGGTGATCAACTCTGCCGTAGCTGCTGAAGCCACATCAATAATGCTTACCTGGCCGCAACCAGATGACGTCACATGATGGTCCAGATTGATCACTGTTGCCTGGTCCAGAAAGGCGCGATGATGCTCATAGAGCGCGCCATAGCGCGTCAATTCGCCGGCATCCAGCGCAATCACCAGATCAAAGGCTTCATCCCCCAGGTCGCGCTGCAATCCATCCAGCCCTGGCAGAAAGCCATAGAGCGGCGGAGCCGGGTCGGCGCACGCCGGCACGCAGGTCTTGCCAAAGCCACGCAGCACATGCGCCAATCCCAGCGCCGAGCCAAGCGCATCGCCATCGGGGTGTTCATGAGCCAGCAGCGCGATCCGGCTGGCGCCCATCATCAAGGCCCATGCAGCCTGCACACTCGCTGCATCAAGCGCCTGGGTCAGTGAGGTTGCTACTGCTGCCCCAGTCTGCGTAGCAGCAAGTGGATTCATCGCAGGGTTCATCTCGTAAGCCACACACGCCCTCCTCACGGCTAACCAATAAAAACTCAGGCTTGGGACACAAAGCGGTTTTGCTTGTTCCTTGCACCCTCAAGCCTGAGCGATATACGTACTATGGCTGGTCATTCCGTTGGGGCGCGCGCGTCTCCATGGTTGCATTCTGCCCACGCGCGGCATCGATGGGAGCAGCGCCCTGCTCCCCCGCCTCCATTTCATGGATCAACTGAAGAATCCTCGTGCCACGAGCGATGGATTCATCCAGCTTGAAGAGAATTTCCGGCGTATAGCGGATGTTGAGGCGCTGCGCCAGTTCGTGGCGCAGGAAACCCGCAGCATGCTCCAGCCCTTGCAGCGTGGCGCGCTGCTCTTCGGGAGTGCCAAGAACACTGACAAACACTTTCGCGTGGCGCAGATCAGCCGAAAGCTCCACACCAGTAATGCTGGCAAAACCGATGCGCGGATCTTTCATGCGCGTGCGAATCAGGTCACTCAGTTCCTCTGCGATGACCTCGCCGAGTTGTTCTTGCCGTCGTGTCGTCATGGTAATGACCACCTTTCTGGAGTTTGAGCTTACTGGTCAAGAGCTGCCCCGCAGGCTGCCTGCATGACTGCAATGGCGCCTGCGGAAAGCACCTCCTGCTTCCTAAGCCCGCACTTTAGAAAATGCCTCGATGACATCGCCAATTTCACACTGATTGAAATCTTCGAGCGTCACACCACACTCGAACCCAGTGGCGACCTCGCGCACGTCATCCTTGCCGCGCCGCAGCGAGGCAATTTGCCCGCTATAGACAATTTTTCCACCACGCAGCACACGCGCCTGAGCTGAGCGTGTAATCTTGCCATCCGTCACGCGCGAGCCGGCGATAACCACCGTCTTGCCCACCTTAAAGAGTTGCAACACCTCAGCATGCCCATCAACCTGCTCCTTGTAGGTCGGCTCAAGCATGCCTTTGAGGGCTGCCTCAATATCATCGCTCAGCTTATAGATGACATCATAGGAGCGAATATCAACGCCCTCGTTTTGCGCTAGCCGCTGCGCCGCCGAGTCCACCTTGACATTAAAGCCAATGATGACCGCGTGAGAGGCTGAGGCCAGATGAACGTCCGTTTCGGTGATGTTGCCCACTCCATCGTGGAGGATACGCACTTTCACCGTGTCTTCGCCCAGACGGTCCAAGGTCTGCTTGATCGCCTCCTGCGACCCCTGCACATCGGCCTTGATAAGCAGGTTCAGTTCCTTCACCTTGCCAGCCTGAATCTCTGATGAGAGGCTGTCCAGGCTGACCGCGCGGGTGCCTCCCGCCGACTCGACCTTCTGCTGTTGCGCGTGCTGCGTTGCTTTCGCGCGAGCAGCCTTCTCGTCTGTGACTTCCTCCAGGCGATCACCCGCGCGGGGCACCTCTGGCAGACCAAGAATCTCAACCGGCATGCTGGGGCCAGCCTTCTTGATGCGCTTGCCCTTATCATCAAACATAGCGCGTAATTTACCAAAAATCGAGCCGACTACGACGACATCGCCCTCTTTGAGCGTTCCTTGTTCCACCAGCACCGTAGCCGATGCTCCTCGGTTCTTATCCAGCCGGGACTCAACAATGGTTCCCAGCACCGGAGCATGTGGGTCGGCCTTGAGATCCTGCACATCGGCCACCAGCAAGATCATCTCAAGCAGTTCATCAATACCAATATTCTGTCTGGCCGAGATCGGAACGCACACCACTTCACCACCATATTCCTCGATCACCACCCCCGCTTCGGCGAGCTGCGTCTTGACATGATCGGGATTGGCGTTGGCTTTATCAATTTTGTTCAGCGCCACAACGATAGGCACATTGGCCGCCCGCGCGTGGTCAATCGCTTCGCGCGTCTGTGGCATCACACCATCGTCAGCAGCGACGACAATCACCGCAATATCACCCACCTGCGCGCCACGCGCGCGCATGGCGGTGAACGCCTCGTGGCCCGGCGTATCCAGGAAAGTAATCTTCTTGCCGTTGATCTCTACCTGATAGGCGCCGATATGCTGGGTGATGCCGCCGGCCTCGCCCGCCGCCACGCGCGTCTTGCGGATGGTATCAAGCAGCGAGGTTTTGCCATGATCGACATGGCCCATGACTGTTACCACAGGTGATCGGTGCGCCATATGCGCCGGCTGGCGGCTTGCTATCTGATGCGCAGTCGCCTCTGGCTTCTGGGCGCTCTGTGTTGGAGGCGGGGCCGCCTCCATTGTTTCATAGCCCAGTTCTTTCGCCACCATCGCGGCAGAATCATAGGTAATCACCTGATTGATACTCGCCAAGATATTGCGATCAAAGAGTACCCGGATAATCTCCTGTGGTGGAACCTCCAACAGCCCTGCCAGGTCGCGCACAGCGATTTGGGGCGGGATAGCTACTGGTTCAGTCGGCTTCGGCTTCACAGCGACGGCAGCGCGACCCGGTCCCCCTACTGGCCCGCTCGACGGTGAGCGCCGCTCTGTTGAGCGGCTGCCCGAACGGCTCTGCTGAGGCCGGCCATTGCCCCCGCCGGATGGACGGCGACTATTCGGCGCACTCGACCCACCACGTGGTGGGCCTCCTGGCCCCGATGACCGCTGATTCGGGCCTCCCTGTCCCGGACGAGACGGCCCATTTGGCGAAGCCGGGCGATAAGGCACTACTCCGCCAGAAGGCCGATTTGCTGGATCATAGGGACGTGATGGCGCTCCTGGCCCGCCAGATCGAT
>CAZFWN010000018.1:0-29871 GCA_964522745.1 uncultured Ktedonobacterales bacterium | reverse complement strand
TCTCATAGGGGCGAGACGGCGCTCCTGGCCCACCAGACCGATTCTCATAGGGACGTGATGGCGCTCCCGGCCCGCCAGACCGATTCTCATAGGGGCGAGACGGCGCTCCTGGCCCACCAGACCGATTCTCATAGGGACGAGGTGCTGCCCCCGTCGATGCAGGCCGGTTCAACGGCCCGCTCTGGCCTGCCGATGGTGCCGGGCGGATGCCATTGGCCGGGGCAGCATGGCCTGCGGGGCGGGCAGACATCTCACTCCGCGCTTGCGGAGTGGAAGGGTCAGGAGTCGAACGCCGCTGAGGTGATCGGGAGGCTGTGTTCGGCTGGGACAGTTTCTCCGAACTTTCATTGGTATCTGGATTCATAGGGTTTTGTGTCATCGTAACCTCCTTCGATGCTGCCAACAACCTCAGCTAAGGCTACAGGTACAGCTATCGATCAAATAAAAATGAAGAAAACAGGCGCACAGAACAATAAAGCTGGCGCTCTCCAGAAAGAGAGGCCAGCCCTGAGGGGAGGTAGTAATGGGCTTTTGGTCGATTTATGCAGATTCTTCGCTCGGTGAGCAAGGGAGCATTACCAGACCGCGCGCATCAGGCGCTCACCCAGGCATCATACCGGGTCACGGCCAGGTTCTCCCAGACGGCTATTCACGTCGCAAACATCGGCTTGCCATAACTGCCTCCCCGCCTCGGCTGTGAGCCTCTCTGCGGGACTGTGTAGATGGTCCAAAATGGACAAACAGTATCAAATACAACGAGTAACCAGGATACAAGCAAGAAAGCATTCGGTGAAGTATCACGCAAGCTTCGTGCCGCATTATTAGACCATTGAGATTATAGTCCCCGTTCAACCGTCGGTGCCACTACACGAGGCACCGGCTCGGTTGGAGGCAGGGTCGCCGCATAGCCCTCCAACGCCAGGCGGTCTTCCTCACTGATCGTCGTCTCAAGCTCCTGCTCCAGCCGCTTCTTTTTCAGTGCGGTAGTCCAGCAGGAGCGATTGGCGCAAAGGTACGCACCCCGACCTGACTTCTTGCCGGTTGGGTCGATCTCAACATGCCCCTCAGGCGTGCGCACAATGCGGAGCAATTCCCGTTTTGGCTTCACCTGATGGCAGGCAACGCAGGTGCGCTGAGGCACATGCTTTGGACGCTTAGGAGTGCTGACGCGCTTCCCCTGTGTGGCTTGCGAAGGGGTTCCAGTCACCACATACCCTCCCTTCTCTGCTCAGCCTGGCGCTGCTGGATTCATGCTTCTGGGCACAACAGCCAGCGACGGCTGCCCTAGCTGGTGCTGGCCGCATCAGGATCAGCAACCTCGTCTTCTGGGTCTTGCTCAGCCATGCGGAAGAGGTCTTCCAGGCCGAAGGTATCCTTTGGCAGGCTTTCCTTCTCAGGCCGCCCCCGCTCAGGACGCTCCTCGCGTGGCTGTTCATCTGGCTTAATCACGTCCACTCGCCAACCCGTCAGGCGCGCAGCCAACCGGGCGTTCTGCCCATCTTTGCCAATCGCCAGCGACAACTGCTTCTCTGCTACGGTTACCAGCGCCGTATGATCGGACTCACGCAGGTCAACTTTCAATGGCTTCACCGGGCTAAGCGCATTGGAAACGAACTGCGCGGGATCGGGATCCCATTGAATAATATCGATCTTTTCCCCGTTGAGTTCATTGACGATATTGTTGATGCGCGAGCCACGCACACCAACACACGAGCCTATCGGGTCTAGCCCCTCCTGGCGGGCCCATACCGCTACCTTTGCGCGGCTGCCTGCCTCGCGGGCAATTCCCTTGATCTCAACATAGCCATCAAAAATCTCAGGCACTTCCAACTCAAACAGCCGCTTGACCACATTGCGATGTGCGCGCGAGACCAGCACCTGCAAACCACGTCCTGGAGTCCGCCGGATGTCATAGACGTAAACCCGCAAGCGATGCCCGATACGATAATTCTCTTTCGGCGCTTGTTCAGCCTTGGGCAACACCGCTTCAGCCCCTCCACCTATGTCAAGGACAAAAGCCTCCTGATCCTTCTCCCTATCATAACGCCGCAGGATAGTACCCATCACCAGGTCATCTTGTTTATCTTTCAAGCTTTCAAACAGATATTCCTGCTCCGCCTCGCGGATACGTTGCAGGATGACCTGCTTGGCTGTCTGTGCAGGAATACGGTTAAAGATCGCCGGAGATTCCACGTCAATCATTTCACCCAGCGCTGCCCTGGGGTTTAACTGCTGCGCCTCGCCCAACGAGATTTCTTCGTTCGGGTCTGAGACCAGCGCTACCACCCGCTTGGCGGCCCAGATGCGAATATCGCCACGCTTGTCCACCTCAATGCGCACATTATTGCCGCGCCCGGTGCTTTTTTGATAGGCCGCCAGCAGGGCTTTGGCGACGGTTTCCATCACCACGTCCTGAGGCAGCTTTTTCTCTGATGTAAGCTGCGAGATCGCAGCCTGGAATTCACTTCTCATGACTGCCACCCTCCCGCCGGCATCTGTGCCGGAACGGCTCCACGGCCCCTTTTCCACAATAAAAAGGTTTTGATACAAAAAAAAGAGCTATCCAAACAGAAAAGTGGGGGACACCCACTTTTCTTACATACTTCCCTCATTTTCTGCCTTATTATATCACGTTCAGCCGTTCACCGCAACTCGATTCCGTCCCCTTGGTTGAGCCACTATAACCCCCTGTTAGCTGGCTACCTTCCCTTTTCTCGTGTTTTCTCCCATACTACTCCAAAGGGGATTCTCCCTTTTGGAGTTGACGCCGGATGCTCCAGACCTATATACTCCAATAAGATTAGAGCTTCAGGTACGTTCCCAGACCCGGCGGCTTCCGTATCCCAGAGCTATATGGGCGGTGTCTGGAACTTGTCTCAAAGGAGAGATAGAGCGTCCTATGGCAGTATCACTCATCAATGAAGAGAAATTGATGCTGGAGGTCGTGCGCGAACTGGCCCGCGAGAAAGTCGCGCCGCGCGCCGCTGAGATTGATGCTTCCGGTAAGTTTCCCTGGGACATCAAAGACCTGCTGGCCGAGCAGGGCATCCTGGCCATGCCCTTCCCTGAGGAATACGGCGGCATCGGCTCCAGCAAGCTTGCTGTTGCGATGGTCATCGAAGAACTGGCGAAATACTGCGCCACCACCGCTCTGATTCTGATTGTGCAGAACCTGGGCACGCTGCCCATCGCTCTGGCCGGCACGGACGAGCAGAAGCGTCGCTATTTCCCGCGCTGCGCCAGTGGCGAATGGCTGGCTGCCTATGGCCTGACCGAGCCTGGCTCCGGCTCCGATGCCGGCGGCATGCGCACCCGCGCTGTCAAGAAGGGAGAAAAGTATCTCCTCAACGGCAGCAAGCGCTTCATCACCAACGCCGGCCTGGCGCATGTCAACACCGTCTTTGCTATCACTGATCCAGCGAAGGGCACGCGCGGGGGCATCAGCGCCTTCATCGTTGAAAAGGACGCTCCAGGGTTCTCGCTGGGCCGCGTTGAGGAGAAGATGGGCATTCGCGGTTCGCAGACTGGAGAACTGATCTTCGAGGACTGTGAAGTGCCGGCGGAGAACCTGCTGGGCCGCGAGGGCGATGGCTTTAAGCTTGCCATGATGACGCTGGACCGCTCGCGCCCCGGCATCGCCGCCCAGGCCGTTGGCATCGCCCAGGGCGCGCTCGATTTTGCCGTACACTATGCCAGGGAGCGTGTCCAGTTCAACAAGCCGATTGCCGAGAATCAGGGTCTTCAGTTTATGCTCGCCGATATGGATACGAAGATTCAGGCAGCGCGCCTGCTGCTCTACGATATCTCCGAGCGCATTGATCGCAATGAATCTGACCTGAGCCGCTATTCGGCAATGGCAAAGCTCTTTGCTTCTGATGTGGCGATGGAAGTCACCACCAACGCTGTGCAGATTCTGGGCGGCTATGGCTACATCAAAGAATATCCGGTTGAGCGGATGATGCGCGATGCCAAGATCACCCAGATTTACGAGGGCACCAACCAGATTCAGCGCGTCGTCATCGCCCGCGATCTGCTAAAATAAGCCCTGCGCTGCCGGGCGTTTCATTTCCATTCGGGTTCCCAAGCTCCCGGTTATATTCCAGAGCTAGTACGTCATAGAACAAAAGGAGTACCATTCGATGGACCAAACCCCTACCCCCGCCGAAACCTTTACGTTTATGCAGCAAAACTTCAACCCAACCGCAGCCAAGGGACTCAACTCAACCTTTCAATGGGAACTTTCTGGCGACAACGGCGGCACCTGGGCGCTCCAGTTTGAGAACGGCGAATGTAAGCTGATTGAGGGCGGCGTCGAAAAGCCCAATGTCAATTTTAAGCTTACCAGCACCGATTGGGTGGCTATCGCTACTGGCAAGATGAATGCAATGAACGCCTTCATGACCGGCAAGCTCAAGATGGAAGGCGATATGGGCCTGGCAATGAAGGTGCAATCCCTCTTCCCCCAACCATAATGATTCTCTTGGGAAGAGGAAGAGCCAGCACACATGCGTGCTGGCTCTTCCTCTTCCCAAACAGCGTAGATCAATAGCCGGTCAGCCGGTCAATCATGCCGCGCTCTTTCGCCTGGCGCTCCACCCAGCGATAGAAAAGCCATGACACCACCGCGCTGATCGCCGCGCTGCCCAGCACAATGAAGAGCAGTTGCCAATCGCTGAACTGCGCCAGCAGTGGGCTGATCGGGCCGCTGCCGCCCGGCGTGCCGGGGTAGGTCGTGGTCAGGATGCCGCCGTTCAGCGCCCGGCGCATGCCCTCCAGCCAGTAGGTGATCGGCATGCCCAGTGTGACCTGCTTGAGTACCGGCGGAAGGATGTCCGGCGGAAAGTAGGCGCCGCTGAAGAGCAGGAACATGCCGGCAGTCACCTCACCAATCGAGGCGCCATGCCGCGCCACGACCAGCGCCACGCCGGCCAGCACGATGCCCAGGCTGCATAGGATGACCATCCCCAGCAGGAAGTAGGCAATCGCCCAGCCCCACTGAATCTGGCCGACTGGCAGATGCAGCCCTAGAAACCAGACACCCACCAGCAGCAGCACAAACGTCGTCAGCAGGGCGACCCCAATCTTGGCAACTGCCCGGCCCACCAGATAAGGGAACTTGCGCGCCGGCGAGGTAAAGATGTATTTCAGCATCTTGTAATGCTCGCGGTCATCGAAGACCGCCCAGGACATGCCAGCCATCGTCTGGATGACCAACACAAAGAAAGCGTTGCTGATGTAGAGATACGAGAAAAACTGCGCGTTGTTGCCACCACCCACCACCTTGTACATGATGAGCAAGACCAGCGCCGTGCTAAGCGGGCGCAGAATCGTAAAGCTCAAAAAGACAAACGGATCGGCCCAGTTGCTCTCGATCTGCCAGCCAAGCCAGGACGCCACGCGAAAGGTGCGCACTATCTCGTGTAGGTTGCTTGGACTCGCGGACGGCTCTGGTCGATCCGTTTGCCGGCTTATCGTTCCTATCATTGATTGCTCTCCTATTGCCAGCGCAGGCTCAGCCGCGCCTCAATCTTTGCCAGCCGCTCCATGCGTCGGAGCAGCAGATACGCCAGCGCGACAAAGAACACGCCCATCCCCGCCAGAATCAGCAGTTCAATCAGTGGCGACAGCACACCGACAAGCTGCCCTGGAAAGAGCAGTTGGCGTAGAGCATCCAGCCCAAAGCTCATCGGCAGAATGGCCGAAAGCACAGTTAGCACCCCCGGCACACTGCTAAACAACTGGCTCAGCGGAAAGTTCATCCCGGAGAGGAAGTAGGCCGGCTCGGTCAGCGACTGCGCCACCTGCCAGGCTTCGCGCCCCCACATCAGGAAGACCGAACTGAGGACCATCCCCAGCCCATAAAGCGCCACCATCGTCACTAGGAAGACCAGCAGCGCGAAGGCCCACTGGCCGCTGGCAAAGGTCACGCCAAAGATCAGCGTGCCGGCAATGGCAATCACTCCTGCGCGCAGGGTCGTCATATAGATGCCGCCAACCCCCATGCCGAGCAGAATCGCCATCAAAGAAGTGGGAGCCAGAATGTAGAGTTCGAGGTTGCCGGCCTGTTTGTCCCAATAGAGCTGCGAGGCCATCGACCAGAGGACATTCAGCCAGTAGGCCGCCATTGCTCCGCCCAGCACCACAAAGCCGATATAGGCATTCGGCGCGTGCAGCGCCCGGTAGAGAAAGACAAAGGCCGAGGTCGTGATCAGCGGCACGACCACCTCAAAGAAAATCCAACTGAGTTCGCGGTTGGCCCCGCGTACGCGCGGGTAGGCACGACCGATCACTGTCTGCCAAAACAACTGGAATCCGGTACTTTTGCGCATCGATTACTCCCCACACTGCTGAAGGCTCTCACTAACCAGTATAACAGCCTTCAGCAGTGAGACTATGCTATTGTCTCTCTAACCTTCGTTCTGATCTTCGGCAGTGAGGCTGCGCCCGACCAGGGCCACAAAGACATCCTCCAGGGTCGGCTCGTTCTTTTGCAGGCTGAGGATATTGCCGCCCTGCTCGCCCAGCGCGCTGACCACTGAGCCAATCGCGCCCTCTTCCTGGAGGATGAACTTGAGCTTGTAGGCGCTGGCGCCCTCCTGGGCCTCGCCGGTCACGCGCACGATGCCTGAAGCGCGCCCCAGCTGCTCCAGGTGACGCTCGGTGAGGCCGGAGGCCAGCACCTCAAAAACTGGCTGCTTCTGGAGCAGATGCTTCAGGTTAGCCGGGGTATCGCAGGCCAGCACCGCTCCGTGATCGATGATGGCGATGCGGTCACAGAGTTCGTCGGCCTCGGCCATGTAGTGCGTAGTCAGCAGCACGGTGCGGCCAGGATTCTGCTGCATCCATTCGCGGGTAAAGCGGCGCACGATGCGCGCCGCGTTGATGTCCAGGCCCAGCGTTGGCTCATCCAAAAAGACCACACTGGGATCGGTGATGAAGCCGCGACAGAAGTTCATCCTCTGGCGCTGCCCTGTGCTGAGGCCGCTGACGCGGGCGTTGATCTTATCCTCCATCTCCACCACGCGCAGCATCTCGCGGATACGCTCGTTGGCATCCTTTGAGGAGACGCCGTAGAATTGGCTGAACATCCAGAGGTTCTCGCGCACGGTGAGGATGCCGTAGCCACTGGTTTCGCCACCGCTGACCATGCTGATGCGCCGTCGCACCTCGTTGGACTGCTTGACGACATCCAGGCCATCAACGTAGCAGGTGCCACTGCTGGGCGCCAGCAGGGTAGTGAGAATCTTGATGAGGGTGGTCTTGCCGGCGCCGTTTGGCCCCAACAGGCCGAACAATTCTCCCTGCTCAACCTCCAGGTTGACGCCGTTGAGGGCCACCAGTGTTTTCTCCGGTTCGCCCTTGCTGTTCTTCTGCTTGCGAATCTTATAGACCCGGCGCACATCTTCGGTCTTGATTGCTAACGGGCGTGCGCCTTGATTGGCTGCCCGCTGCTCAACCAGCGATACCTCAGAGTGGGTCGCCTGGTCTGGTAGGTGTTCTTGGGAACTCTCCATCAGCGCGTCTCTCGCGTTTGGCATAGGTTTGTCAATCCTCCGGCGTTGCTCGCTCTATCAAACAGTTTGATAGGGCTTTTCATTGCAGCTACAGTGCGTGCTTGTCTGAGAGAGAGGCCGGGGCGGATGACTCCGCCCCACCTCATAGCATTGCTCGCGTGGCTAGCCATTGCGCTTGAGCTTTCCGGTGCGCTTGGCGTAGCGTTCCGCGATACGGAAAATCCAGAGTCCAACTGGAATACTGACTACTCCCGCGATCATGAGCGGCCAGATGTCGAGCCAGAGATCGGTCAGCGGTTTGTTATACAGGATGCCCTGGCGCATGCCATCCAGCACATAGGTGGCAGGGCTGATACGCGCAATCGGCTGCATCCAGCCAGGCAGAACGCTGATCGGATAGTAGACGCCCGACACCAGCAGGATGAGCGCGCGAACGATATAGGCCATTTGGGCGCCGCGCTCGGTATAGAGCAGCGGCAGAATCGCGGCCATAATGCCGAAGCCGACAAAGGAGATACTGCCGATGAGCAGTATCCCGCCGGCAGTCAAGACATTGGCATGGCTCAGGTCCAGATGGAAGAAGTAGCTGATGACCACCAATTGCACAGCCACAAAGAACAGTCCATGTACCACTGCAAAGAGGCAACTGCCAAGCAGGTGGGTCAGCCGGGTAATCGGCGCCATGAAGGTGTACTCAATCGTGCCCTCCCAGCGCTCCAGCGTGATCGTCTCAGTCACCTGATCGAAGGCCACGCTGAGGTAGCTCCATACCACCGTCCCAATCAAGAGATAGAGGATCAAGAAACTGGTATTGATCTTGACGCCGGTGATGAGTTGGGCGCTGGCGCCGATATAGGTCACGCTCACCGCGTTGACAATGTTATAGACCAGCCACACAGCCTCCCAGGCCCAGTAGCGTTTGGTCAGATGGATGTTGCGTTCAAAGAAGGCATAGGAGGCGCGGGCATTGCGCACGACTCCCACAGGTAACATCATGGGAAGTGAACCTCCTGACTCTTCAACTGACATACTTTATGGTCCCTTCATCCGGGGAGGCCGTTCTGGCAGGATTCCCCCCGAATGAAGGTTCACGTGCTTAGACCAGCGCCGGCACATTTTGCAGGCAGCTAAGAAGCTCCTCCAGGAGCATGCAGCGCTCCAGCGAGACCTCGCGCAGCCCGTGCGGCACCTGGCGCAGTTGCGCCAGATACCAGAGCCGCTCTAGCTCGCCCGGATCACCGAATGCCTCTGGCTCGGCCAGTACCTCACGCCAGGTCTGCTGGATACTTTCAGTCACCAACTGGAGGATCAATTGGATGTCTTCGACCCAGAAGACCAGGAAGGCAGCAATGATTGCCTGCTCAACGGGCTGGACAGCCGGCTCGGCTAACAGATCGATTAACACGCCCTCAATCGCCTGGCGCTCCGCGCCGATGAAGCGATGGCGATAGGTGTAGAGCCTGGTGAACAGCAGCTCCCACCACGCGCCATAGACTGGCTCCCGGACCAGATGACCCAGAATCGCGGGCCAGTAGTAGCGAATCGCGTCGTTGTCAAAGTGCCCGGTCTGCGAGACGATCCACTCGACCTGCGCGCCGCTGAGCATGTAGATCGGCGTCGCCCAGATGGCGCGGACTTCTGCCTCGTGAATCAGGCAGCCCTCGCAAAGTGCGTATGACTTAGGGTGGCGGGCAAAGACCCGATCCACCGTTCGGAGCTTTCTATCGAGCATTGCTCGCCCCTCTCTTCTTGCTTTAGTACCCTGAGGAGCGAGGCCAGCAGCGCGGCTGAGCGTCACCGGGGCGCCGTGCCGCGCGGCCCGATGGTCAGTCGTTGCTCTCCTCGTCCTCCTCGTCCTCAAACTCTTCCCAATTGCGTCCGGTATAGTGCATAAAGACATCGTGCAGGCTGGCCGGATGCTCTTTGCCCTGGGCCGTGCCCACCTGTCGTTTGAGCGCCTCCGGCGTATCCAGCGCCACGATGCGCCCGCCATCGATGATGGCAATACGATCACAAAGCGCGTCGGCCTCGTCCATATCATGCGTTGTCAACAAAATCGTCGCATCGTGCGTATCGCGCAGTTCACGGACAAAGACCTGCACATCCTCTTTCGAGCGCGGGTCCAGTCCAGTCGTTGGTTCATCCAGCAGCAACAGTACCGGCGCCGTCAGAAAGGCGCGGGCAATCGCCACTTTTTGCTGCATCCCGCGCGACATATTCTCCAGGCTTTGCGAGATGCGATCTCGCTTGATACCGAGCCGCAGCAGAAGCTCGTATATCTCCTTGCGCGCCACCGCTCCCGGCATGCCGTACAGCCGCGCCGCGTAGATCAAGTTCTCGTATGGACTGAGCTTCTTAAAGAAGGCCGCATCCACGCTTACGCGGTTGATAAGCCGCTGCACCATGCGCTCGTCTTTCATGACATCGTAGCCAAAGATGCGCACCGTACCTGCGTCGGGTTCCAGTAGCGTCGAGAGCAGCCGGATAAAGGTGGACTTGCCTGACCCGTTGGAGCCAAGAATGCCGAAAATCTCCCGACGTTTGACTGTCAAGGTCACATTATCCACTGCGCGCACCACGCGCCCGCTGCTCCTGCTCTTCCCTGCGTGCTTTTGCCAGGGCCGCAAGCCCCAGAGGCGCGAGGTGAGGGAGCGCTGCTTATAGAAGCGCTTGGAGACATGCGAGACGATCAGAGCGTCCTCTTGCAACAATGCGGGGGTGCTCTCGACCAAACCCCGCCACGCCGGCTCGTGCTGGGAGGACATCTCCGGGTTGGTCTCCACTGCGTCTAACTGCGCTGAACCTGAGCGAACCATGCAGAACTACCTCCCGCCCCGCGCCTTGGCAGACAGGGCATACGGTTGATTATTTGTTGGCGTCTGTATTACTTCTTTTTGACGGCTGGGGTTCCGGTTATCAGGCTCCACTTCTTCCCTCTGGTTTCCAATACCTCCACGCATCTTCTGCCTCCTGTTCTAGCGCGTTTGCGCGCTCCTGAGAACGTCCTTTCGGACAGGCCACAGACTGAACGTCCTGTCAGGGAGTCTGGTTACGACATGCGTACTCCTTCGATGTTTCAGAGTTATTGTACTACTATTCGTTTGAGAAAGCAAGTTCTCTTTTATTTTAATTAATTAAAAATAGTGAGCTAATTGATTAAATAATCTATTAAACTGACGGAGATACCAGGGAAACTTTGCCTATGACTCTTGAGTGCAGGCTTAGGGCAGGGCAACGCCAAATGGAGGCAGCAGCGAGACCACGCGGAGGACAAAAAAAACCGTAGGCACTGCATCTTTCGCGTGCCCACGGTGCGGGAGCTTGGGAACCTGACTGTTATTGGTCAGGTATCGCTTCTACAAGCTGCCGGTGTAACGGGCACACGACGGCCACCCTGGCCCTCGCCGCTGGGTCCAAACGACCCGGCGATAGGCGCAGCAAGGCGTAGTCGCACGAGACCGAAGCAGATGTTGTCATATCGTTGCATGTGCCCGTTTCCTTTCTCAAAAGTATTGCTTCCCTAGTATAGGGCGTCCGAGCAAAAAAGTCAAGAGGTTTTGCGGCCTCTTTTTATTTTTGGCCGCGTCGGCGCGCAAAGAGAGCCTGGAGCCAAACGAGCGGATTGAGCGAGGAGCGACGCATCGCAGCACGCACCAGACCGCCACGCACGCCCATCCACAGCCGCGCTAGCTCCTCCCGCACTCCCACGCTTTCTCGAGGCGCGCCCCAGCGCTCAGAAACATAGAGTTCGCCGAGACGTTGAAGTGGCTCGGCCTGTACAGGCAGGCGTTGTTGTAGCTCTCCGATATACTCGAAAGGCGTTTGCGTGCGCTTGGGCTTGACGCCGGCCCAACTTGCCAGCAACGTCACCCGCCCAAAGGTCTGCGCTACCGGGCTAAGTCCCCGGAAGAGGCGGCGCCACCAGAGCGAGCTAGCGCCCAGGAACAGCAGCAGCAGCGCCAACGTGCCTCCCGTACCGAGCAATATACGAACCGGCGCATCATTTTGCTGTCCAGGCGTCGTAGGGCCAGAGCCAGGAGGAAGCGTTCCCTTATCAGGGGTGGGCGTCCGCTTGATGCCTGTCGGAGTATTTTGGCCGGTATTGGGGGTCTGTGAGGCTGAGGGCGTTTGGGTTCCCACCGGGCGAGAGAAGATGGGAAAATCGCCAGCAGAAGGCTCAAAGTTAATCCAGCCATAGCCGGCAAAGTAAATCTGCGCCCAGGTATGCGCGTCGGTGCCTCTCACCACAAATTGGCTGGTGTCGCGGTCCAACGTGCCGTTGGTATAGCCTGACGCCACCCGTGCCGGCATGCCCAGCATGCGGGCCATCATCACCATCGCGCTGGCAAAGAAGGTACAGAAGCCCTTCAGTTCGCTGAAGAGAAACCAGGAAACCGCATCCTGATCGCCTGGCGGGTTGTCGTTGTGCTGACTATAGCTATAGTGAGTCCGTAAATAGTCCTCTAGTGCAATCGCCTTATCGTACATGGTCGTCTGGCTACTGGTTGCAGACGCTATCAGCGCCTGCATTCTTCTATCATTTCGTAGGTCACTTGGAATCTGGAGATAGTGTGACAAAATCGCCGGCGAATAATAGAAGTTTGGATCGCTGCTGTCTAGCGCCTGGCTGGGGAACGGAACCTGACGCAGATCGTTCTCAGTGGCGGTGGAGACATAAGAATCGACCGTATAGCGCTCGCCCGGAACAAGCGGTTGGCGGGCATACCAGGAGGTATAGCCGCCATCCTGGTCGCGTGTGACGGTGAGAGGCAGGCTAAAATCTGCGGGTTGGTCGGCCCCGAACAAATACTGGCTGGGACTCCCTCCTGGGGGATTGACCAGGCGGATCGATTGGTGGACCAGATGATAGGAGGTGGTTTCCGGGTCCATCGTCGCGTTGGCATCCACAGTCCCGGTATGACTATCGGTGACGGTCCAACTATGTCCATCAAAATAATCCTGTGTCACGGCCACCAGATATTGATCGTTTTGCTGGCTGGTATAGGTCAGAATGACGAGATTGGGTAGAGTCACTGTGCCGGTAAGTTGCAGTTGGTTACTAAAATAAGCCGCATTATTCGCACCACCGCTGACCTGGAATAGCTTGGCCCAGAATTGCTGAATCGATACCCAGGGATTGCTGGCACTGGTCCAAATGCTAGAAATGGTTGAGTTCGTACCGCCTGCCGGCAGGAGCCAGCTAAAAATGAGAATGCCAACGGAGAAGAGCATGCCGGCCATCATAAAATCCCAGCCCAGGTCGGGGGTATGACGTAGCGAGCGGCGGCGCCACTGGCGATAGGCTTCCACCAGATTGAAGCGCACCAGCAAGAGCAGCGACGCCAGCAGAAAAATGATGAGATAGATCAGGTTTCCATCAGGAGCGTAGGAGAGGTTAATGAGCAGCACGATAGCGGTTGCCATCGTCACCAGCCAGGGCCGGCGGGTACGTACCACCAGCCAGATACTAACATAAGCCAGGATAAAGCTCAACACAGCCAAAAACAGCAGAAACATCACATCATCGTTGGTATCCGCATTGGGTGAGAGGGACTTTGCCAGCCAGGCGACAAAATGACTCCAGAGTCCACCCACGTTGCCTGCGGAAGCAATATTGGCCGTTGCCCAGAAGGCGAAGAGGATGCCTGCTCCCATCATCAGAGAGTGGATGAGCAGACGTGATAGACGCTCCTGCTTGGCGGCAACCAGCCCTAGCACCAGGCCCAGAGCAGTTGTCCAGGTCAGGATAGTGAGTCCGTTTACCCAATTCACCACCTGGATGCTCCAGACGGCGCTATAGAGTACCAGGGCCAGCAGGATAAACGTAGACCAGCCCTCTTCTGGGCGAAGTGCTATTTTGCGCCGGGCGCCAGAGGAGGGTGGCTGATCGGGTTCAGCGGTTGGCGTCTCTCGTTTTCGTTCCAGCGTTGTGGCCGACATGCAGGTTCTCCTTAGATATAGCCTGGCAATCAACTGCTCTTTATCAAGACGCCTGGAAGAGTCAAAATGTTCTCTTCCTGCTCTGTTTCTTCCTCACGCAACAGGGCCTTGCTCCAACACGCGCAGCAGCGGATCGCCACGCTTGACGACCAGGATAGGCACGCCGAGATCAATCAGCATATTCGTTGCGCGGCTGCTGCTGGGCAGCGCATCAAAGGTGCTGGGGTCGATAGAGACGACCGCCGTGCGCACGCCGCGCCGCTGGAGGTGTCGTAGTCCGGTCTGCCAATCTTCATGCCAGGAGGGCGTAATGACAATCGCCAGCGTATTGCGCGCAAAGTGGATGCCATCCAGTGCCAGTCCCTCCGCCAGCGATGTGCCACTGCCGGGATGGACGACTGCCAAGACCTCCAGAATGCGGTCAATCTGGCGCTCGCCGCGATCCAGCGCGACGAACTCGCGCCGCCCGGCGTTGACGACCAGCCCGACAGAAATATCCTGGCGCAGTAGATAGGCAGCAAGGGTTGCAGCGATGGTGACGCCATACTCTTCGGTTGAGCTATCGCCCTGGCCGGCCTGGACGCCCTCGTAGAGATCGAGGAATATCCAGGCATCGAGTGTAGGGTCTAGCTCATACTCGCGGACCATCAGCGTACCCATGCGCGCAGTGGTCGGCCAGTGGATATGGTTGACGCTGTCGCCGGGGACATATTCGCGGATGGAGGCAGCGTTGGTAGTCGTCTGCAATGAGCGCTGGGAGCCGCGCCCCCGGCCAGGAATGCCGCCGGGGAAGAGAACAAATTGCGAAAGCGGCAGCACCATTGGCAGCACCACCAGCGAATGCTCAGACCAGAGGGCCAGATTGCGACGGAACAAGCCCAGCGGGTCGCCGGTGGTAGCAATAGCCGGCCCAAGCGTGTATTTGCCGCGACGGCGGCACATGGTGCGGGCTTTCCAGGCGACACGCCGCCTGCCGCCCAAACTGGCAACGTAGCCAGCATGATGGCCCGGCAGGGTTGAGTTATCGGCAACCTGCACCCAAAGCTTGGGAAACCAGTGGTGGTTTTCCAGAATCAGGCGTTCTTCAAGCACTTCACCAACCTGTACCCGCCCGCTGGGAGCGCCGCGCGAAAAGCGCAGCCCGCGCACGCTCAGCCGGGTCCAGAAGTAACAGACGAGGACCATCAGCAGCAGCACATACATCAAGACATAGAGCGGGTGCCAGCCGGTAGCGAGTGCAAAGAACCCGACAATGATTGCCAGGACAATAGCTTGCCAGGGGCGCATCGTTAGCGCCTCCCAACCCAGGCCTTGGGCACTGGCACGCTATCGAGAATCTCATCAAGCATGGCACTGGCCGTCACGCCGCGCACGCGCGCGGCTGGCGCCACGATAATGCGGTGCGTCAGGGTCGCCTTTGCCAGGGCTTTGACATCATCGGGAATGACATATTCGCGGCCTCGCAGGGCAGCCAGCGCCTGCGAGGTGCGGAAGAGCGCTAGTGAGCCGCGTGGGCTGACACCCAGATAGGCATCTTGATGATGGCGGGTGGCCTGCGCAATAGCCACGACATACTCCCGGATGGAGGAATCGGCGTGGAGTTCGCGCACCTGTTGCTGGATAGCGATCAGTTCTTCAGCGCTGATAACCTGGCCGATACTCTCAAGCGGGTGCTGGCGCTGCTGACGATCAAGGATGCTGACCTCATCGGTCAGCCCCGGATAGCCCAGGCTGATATTCATCATAAAGCGATCAAGCTGGGCCTCTGGGAGTGGAAAGGTGCCCTCGTATTCGATAGGGTTCTGCGTTGCCATGACGATGAAGGGTTCTGGCAGCAGGTAGGTCTCGCCATCAACGGTTGTCTGCGATTCTTCCATCGCCTCAAGCAAGGCAGACTGAGTTTTAGGGGTCGCGCGGTTCACCTCATCAGCCAGCACAAACTGACTCATAATGGGGCCAGGCCGGAACTCGAAGTTGCCAGTCTTCTGGTTATAGATGGACACGCCAGTCACGTCGCGCGGCATCAGGTCAGGGGTAAATTGAATGCGCTTGAAGGTGCAGCCGATAGACTTGGCAATGGATTTGGTCAAGACCGTCTTGCCTACGCCCGGCACATCCTCAATCAGCACATGGCCCTTGCACAGTACGGCGATCAAGGTCAACCGCACGGCATCCCCTTTCCCGATAATCACGCGCTCAACGTTGGCCGCAATCCGCTGAGCGACATCGGCGATCTGTTGCACCGATTGCTGCACTGTGCGATCCTCAACTCTCACAAGAATTCCTCGCTTGCTTGATTAGCTGCGCAGGAGCAACATCTCTCAACACTGTATGCTGAACCAAGATACAGTGGCTCACCCCTTTTCAGGCGAGCGGCTTCCTCTCGTAGCTCCACGCGGCAGCACCCGGCATTTTTACAGCTCCGCAGATTATGTTGGCGCGAGATGCACCAGCGCAAAATGCGTTCCACCAGGGATTCTAATAACAAGACTACGTTCTACAGGTGAGTTATTTCACAAATAGGAGGTGATTCTTATCACTTTCTCCGTAGCCCTCTGCCGCACCAGGTGATGGCTAGATTGCTGAGATTGTAGCATTCCCCCTCAAAGGGGTCAAGGGGTACTACTGGCAAAAAGACATGCGGCGGCCCAGGCTGGGCCGCCGCATGCTGAAGAGGATACAACGAGCGAGTAAAAGCGCGACTGGTGGAGGGGTTAGAGCGCCAGGCGTGAGCGGTGATGCAAGAGATAGAGCATCATCGCCTGTTTGTAATCATCCATTGCCGCTTGCTTTGAGGTAGTTACCCGCTGGCACAGCGAGACCAACGATTCGATGACTTGCAGTTCGGCTTCATCCAGTGCCGCCATCCTGCGCAATTCGGCCACCAACTCCAGCGCGTCCCGGCCTGTGATCTCGATCTGGTGGCTGACCGCCGCCATTTTGACCCAGGTTGTCACTTGATGTTGTAGCTGCGCGAAAATCATCACGTCCCCCTCTACCAACTTGCCAGAGGCAGGTGGCCCCATCAGAGCGCCCGAAGCAGGGCGCTCCCTTGACTCAGCAGAAGAGGCTTCGGGCGGACTCTGCCTCCCAAGCGGGGCAGAGGCTGGGCGATCTGTAGAGGGAAGCTGATGTGCCGGCTGTTCCTGAGTCTGGCTCCCGACAGTATCCCGCGCTTGAGGAGCAGGCAATGGGTTGCTAGGGGCGAGGCGCTCAGACCCGAAAGGCGCGGCTCCCGCTGGCGTTCCCAATTCGGTATGCTCCTCGTGTGCCGAAATCGGCGCAGAGGCGTCTTCAGCAGCGATATGACTGGCAAGCGCATCGAAGAGCGAATCAAGCTCCTCATCTGGCTCAAGGGCAAGCGTTGGGGAACCAGGAGGCGATTGGGGCAATTCATCAGACGCTGGTGTGTCAGACTCATCAGACGACGCTTCCAGCACCCCCGCGCGGGCATCCCTGAGATAATCGCCATACAATTCGGCCAGGTCAGGCGGCAAATCAAGCACCGGAGGCACCTCAAACGACTCTGGTAACTCCAACAGATCAGCTTCTGTGGGTGCTGATTGCTCTTCCAGCTTTGGAGCGGGGGGCGCAGATGCAGCATCTGCGCCTTCTTTGGTTTGCTGATTGGCTCCAGGCCAGAGGAGCGCCTGCCAGGCATCCGAAGGCGGCAGCGATTGCTCTGCGGGTTCTGGTTGTTTCGATGACGGTGCTGGCAGTGGATCAGGAAGTGGCTGGCTCGGCACCCTGGCTGGCTGCGAAGCGGCAGGCTGGCTCGGTGGCGCTGACGGTGGTGGCGCAGTCGGCTCCGTAGGGACGGTTCTGGGCGAAAGCGAGGGCAGCGAGAGCGAACCATCAATAGGTCGGCTTGCCGTTCGTGAGCGAGTTGGCCCCAGGAACTGGCGCTGCCCGCCCGGTTCTTCCGGTTGTGGTGGCTGGAATGAAGCACTCCCATTTCCCATGCCCTGTGTCGCGCCATTGCCCAGCGCGGGGTACGCGCCTGAACCGCCGGCGACTCCGTTCGTTCCCCCGGCTGGCGCCAGCGGAGCGCTCGCGGGTGGCGTCAGGAGCCGTGTCGGGAAATTACTAATATCCGCAGATACAGGACGCAGCGAACCAGAGTTGGTGAGAGCAGGGGTCGGGCCGGTTTCGCGGGAGGTGCGCAGGTAGACCAGCGTGGTTTGCAGCAATTGGGTTGATTTCTCGATCTGCTCCCAGGTCGGTTCGCTGCCTGACTGTGTCTGCGCCCCCCACGATTCTACTGGGCGCGCGCGCCCGAAACTGCTGGCTTCGCCCAGAGCCAGATAATCGATCAGGCTGCGTGCCACCTGCATGGCAAGCTGTGGCACACGCGCCCGCATCGCTGCGAACTGGCGCTGGGAGGTGCCTTCGATCAGCCCCCGATTCATCTCGATATAGCGCAGAAAGACGCGCTCAACAAAGCGCCGAAACTCCATCGAGGACGCTTCCATCGAGCCGAGCGGATTCATCTGGATGCTGTTTACATAGGCCCAGACCTCGCGGCGTTTGCGCCGGTCTATTGGACGGGTGCGGAGGATGTTGAGCCGATAATCCAGAAATGAAGGGTAGCAGAAGTTGGTGATAATGACCTCGGCCAGTTCGCTTTTCAAGCGTTCAAGTTGACGTGAGTTCAGGTCTCTCAGCGAGCTGCCCATCGTCTTCTGCTCCTCTCATCCAGGATTGCTAGCGCCAACGACTTTCTTACTCAGCCCTGGCTACCGCTAGCAAACGCCAGAACAGTGCTGCCTGCGCTTGACGCGAGACTGCCCAGAGTCTACCACGATGCACAGCGCTGTGCAATTGCGCTGTTGGGAAGCAGCACACCAGTGAAGTTTTGCCGGACAACACTGCTCCTACTCATTATGCACGAGAACGGCTCCAGATATACTCGGTTGTATAGCAGAAAAGTCCTATGCCCTCTTTCTCACGCGAGCATTCCCTGGAGGAAAAGAAAGAGTCCCTAGTCGGCCAGCGCGCCGACTTCTGCATTGCTATTGGCCTCTGCGTTCTGCTGACCGGGTCTGCGCTCTAAGCGGCTGACGATGAGATGCGCGCCACCGACGCAGAGTAACTCGGCCAACGTCGCCAGAATGCGCCAGAGGAAGGCGATCACGGTCCCCAGAGCCAGCGATGGCACGACCAGCGAGAGACTGAGGAGCAAGGCCGTCGCCGCCTCACGGAAGCCAAGGCCGCTGGGGGTAATAAAGGAGAGGAAGCCAATATCCCAGCCAAGGGCGGCAATGCCTATCGAGAGCGCCAGCATGATCACCGGCCAGCCAACGGCACTGCTGGCGCCTGGCCCGGTGCCGGCCACGCCAACGACGAGCAGGTAGAAGGCCACACCGCCAATCGTCCAACTGACCACCCACCAGAGGACGATCACCAGCACATCGCGGTAGCGCATGGGCAGCGAAATGGCCGGCTTGCGCATAATCTTGAGCGCCCGGTTGAGCAACCAGGCCAGCAAGCGCGGCTGTAATAGCCCTAGCAGCACCGGAATCGCAGTCAGACCGACAATTACAATGGTCTGCCCACCTACCGCGCTGCCCAGCACATCGATACGCGGCCAGAAGAGCAGGGTGATTGCAAAGACGAGCGCGGCGCTGGCGAGCTTGGTCACCAACTCCACCGTCATGCTGATAAAGCCTATCGACTTGGGAATGCCCTCGCGCTCGGCCCAGAGGATGCGGGTAATGACATGCCAGACATTGCCAGGCAGGTAGCGCACAAACTCCGAGGCGAGATAGATGCGCACACTCTTGGGAAGCGAAAGCGAATAGCCCAGCCGGCGGAGCGTGAGCCGCCAGACCAATGGATAGGAGAGGGTTTGTATGAGAAAGCCCACAAATGCCAATGCCAGCAAGGGCACGCTGGCCTGCCAGTGATAGCCGGAGAGTGCTTTCCAGCTTTTCACCAGATTGATGCCCAGCAGTGTCAGGATGATGGCTACCACCACCAGCCCCAGCGCGCGCTTGAGCAGGCGCTTGTTCAAGCGCGCGGCGGGCCGGCGCTGTTGCTCAGTGCTGGCTCCTTCAATCCCAGACACGCCATCTGTCACAGGGATGCCCTCTCCATCGGGCGCTGGCAGTATGCCAGCGCTCGGCTCCTGCTCGCCCATCACTCCAACACCTGCCGGATGCTATATTCCTGCCGTGACTGATAGCTAAAGTACCGAATCATCTCGCTTTGCAGGCCAGTGAGAATCATCGTCAGCCCGAAGATCATCAGGACAATGCCCAGAAAGAGGACCGGATGCTTGCTGATCTGCTCATTGGCAAAGACCTTGAGGCCCACAACGTAGAGATCGATGAGAAACCCGCTGAGCAAGCAGAGGAACCCCAGGGTGCCAAACAGGCGCAGAGGCATGCGCATATAGGTGGTCAGGAAGAGGACGTTGAGTAAATCGAGGAAGCCATGCGCAAAGCGCCGCGCCCCAAATTTAGACTTGCCATATTGGCGCGGATGGTGGTGAACTTTTATCTCGGTCACGCGAAACCCGCGCCCGGCGGCAATGACCGGGATAAAGCGATGGAGTTCACCATAGAGACGCAAATCATCGATGACTTCCCGCCGATACGCCTTAAAGCCACAGTTCATATCGTGCAGCGTGACGCCGGTTGTCAGTGCAACAGTCTTGTTGAAGATTTTGGAGGGCAGCGTCTTGCTGATTGGGTCCAGACGCGGGAACTTCCAACCAGATACTAAATCGTAGCCCTCGTGGAGTTTCTCCACAAAGGCAGGTATCTCGGCTGGATCATCTTGCAGGTCGGCATCAAGGGTAAAAATGATCTCGCCACGACAGCGCTGGAAGCCGGCTACCAATGCCGGCGTCTTGCCAAAATTGCGCCGGAAGCGGATGGCTTTGATCGCCGGATCCTTGCGGTGTAGTTCCTCGATGATCTTGAAGGAGCCGTCGCGGCTGCCATCATCGACAAAGATAATTTCGTAAGATTGCCCCAACGTCTGGAGTTGGGCGGTGAGTTGGTCATAGAGCAGCGGAATGCTCTGCTCCTCATCGTAGACTGGAACGACAATCGAAAATGCCAGACGCTCTTCGCGTTGCTCAGACCTGGAGGGTTCTACCAACGCCGAAAGGGAGCCGGATGGGTGCATAGCTCTGTTCTCCGGCAATAGTTGCCATATTCACTGCTATCAGCACATCGTACCTATCAGAGACACCGAAACGCCTTTGTTCGGAAGAGGCAGGGGGTAGATGAACTCGCCCGACCACTTGCATCTAGTGTACCTGATATATAAAAACGCATCATTCCCCACCCAGGCCACGTCTCTGCACTGGCATCTCCGGTGGAGGAGAAAAATTCATTAGACGCTATTCTATTACACGGGGCATCCCCTTGCATTGATACACATGCTCGCGCATGGTAATATTTCATGGCAGAGCAACAGTGCAACACGGTGAAGAAGCCTGCCCAGGCTAGCAGCTAGCCTAAGAGATTTCCAGGGAGGAAGGACGCCATGACAATCACTATCAAAACAAGTAGTGAGATCGCCGTGATGCGCGAGGCCGGCAAGATTGTTGCCGAGACCTTGGACCTGCTGCGGGAGATGGCACGTCCAGGCATCACCACAGCCGATCTGGATACCGCTGCCCGACGTGCTATTGAAGGACGCGGCGCAACGCCATCGTTTCTGGGTTTCAACGGCTACCCGGCCAGCCTGTGTGCCTCGGTCAATAACGAGGTGGTCCATAGTATACCCAACGCGCGCGTCCTCGAAGAGGGCGATCTGCTCAAGCTGGATACCGGCGCTTTCTACCAGGGATTTCATGGTGATGCCTGTATCACCGTTCCGGTGGGCACAATTTCAGCGCAGGCCCGGCGGCTCATGCGTGTCTGCGAGGAATCGCTCTGGAAGGGCATCGAGCAGGCCCAGCCTGGCAAGCGCCTGGGCGATATAGGCGCGGCCATCGAGCGCTATGCTGAACCGCAGGGCTATGCCATCGTGCGCACCTGCACAGGGCATGGCATCGGCCACCAGCTTCACGAAGAGCCTATCGTCATGCACACCGGGCAGCCGGGCAAGGGGCTGCAATTGCGCCCCGGCATGGTCATTACTATTGAACCCATTCTGAACACTGGTCATTATGCCACGCGCGCGCTGGCCGATGGCTGGACGCTGATTACTGCCGACGGGAGCCTCTCGGCCCAGTTTGAGCATACCATCGCTATTACCAGCAAAGGGCCGGAGGTATTAACCCCCTGGACCAGTGCCCGCGAGTAGTAATGTCGGAGGCTCCCTTTGTGTAAGGAAGCCTCCAGACGAATAAGCAGACGTTACGCTTCTACAAAGCCCTGCGCCGACCACCAAAGATGGTGCTGACGGCCCACCAGATCAACGCCACGAGAATCAATATCCACAGCAGGTGAACCGCCCAACCACCCACATGCACGGCAGCGATCAAGATGAGCCACACAATGAAGATCACTAATGCAACGCCAAGCAGGGTATGAATCATGATTTCCTCCTTTGTTTCTTCTTCGTTGCCTGAAAGGTTCGTTGCAGCAGAGAGCGCTCGATCACACTCCCCTTCGCTTTTCTCTCTGGCACAAAGCATGCCTTGGACGTTCTCCAGACACTACGCTCTCATGCTTTAGCATGCGTGGCGGGATTTTTGTGGGAGCCAGGACAAGTCACGAGTTGAGAGGTTGACGCCTGCCACTGCTGGCGTCTAGAATGAGCAAAAGAGGAGGTGCGTAATGGACGAAGCAGCAGGGCAAACACAGCCTACAGAACCGACGGACATGCCTGTCGAGACTGGCTCAGTCTCGGCGCTTATCAAGGCTGATCTCGTAATTCGCCATATTGGGCAGATGGTCACTCTCGCTCAATCGGCGCTCCTGGGCGCCGAGGGGCGTTTGAAAGTCATTGAGCAGGGCGCGCTGGCTTCGCGGCTAGGGCGAATTGTCTGGCTTGGCGCCGATAGCGCGCTGGACCAGGCTGTCGATTACCGCAACGCGGATGTCCTTGACGCCGAGGGCCGGCCAGCCACACCAGGCTTTGTCGATTCTCATACCCATCTCATCTTTGCTGGGGATCGCGCCGAAGAATTTCATCTGCGCCACCAGGGGGTCAGCTACACGGAACTGGCCGCGCAAGGCCGGGGCATTCTCTCGACGGTCCGCGCTACCCGTGCTGCCTCCCCTGAAGCGTTGACGGCGCTGGCCGAACAGCGCATGGAGCGCTTTCGTGCCTATGGGACCACGACACTTGAGGCAAAGACCGGCTATGGACTCAATAAGGAGACCGAAGCTACCTGCTTGACCATCCTGCATAAATTTAATCTGACCCCGTTAGGCCAGTCGCTCATTCCCACCTTTCTGGGCGCGCATACCGTGCCGCCAGAATATCAAGGTCGGCGCGAGGCATATGTCGATCTCGTCGTTGAAGAGATGCTTCCGGCCTTTGCCGGCCTCGCGCGCTTCTGCGATGTCTTTTGCGAGCAAAGCGCCTTTACCTTCGATGAGAGCAGGCGTATTCTCAATCGCGCAAAAGAATTGGGGTTTCTGCTCAAGCTGCATGCCGACCAACTAGGCGACTCCGGCGGGGCCAGACTCGCCGCCGAACTTGGCGCCACTTCCGCCGATCATCTGGACTTTACCAGCGATGCTGACCTGGATGCGCTGCGCGAGGCGGGCGTGGTCGCCACCCTGCTGCCGGGCTGCTCATTTACCCTCAGCACGCCGTATCCCTCCGCGCGGCGGCTCCTGGACCGAGGGCTGACCGTTGCGCTGGCTACTGACTTCAACCCTGGCACCTCGTATTGTGAAAATATGCAAATGATGCTGGCGCTGGGCATCTCGGCAATGGGCATGACGCTGGAAGAAGCCCTGGAGGCCACTACGATTAACGGCGCGCGCGCACTGGCCTTTCAAGATGAGGCCGGCTCGCTGGAAGTGGGCAAACGCTGCGATCTGGTCCTCTGGCGCACCCACGATTACCGCGAACTGGGCTATCATTTTGGGGTGAATCTGGTCGATCAAGTCTTCATTGCAGGCATCCGCTCCGAATTGCGACCAGGCACGCGCTCAACAGGGAGATAAGCCACTTCTTGCACTGTTTGTTGGGAGCGGTATCCTCATAGGGGATACGTCAGGAGGAGTTGGTGGAAACCAAGCCATCACAGCCAGCAATCGCAACAGCACAGGCTACTATTGCGACGAAACGCGGTTGGTGGACAGCGATCAAGCGTGAATTAGGCCGAAAAACCGAGCCAAGCGTCTTTATCAAGTTGATTATCATTGATAAAGTCGCTCGTGCCGTGCTGGGTATCCTGCTCGGCATTGGCTTGCTTGACTTACTCAAATCCGTTGCGATTATCAGCTTTCTTCAGGATCTGGTGAGTGACCTGTACCTGGGAGCAATCAGCCGGGCACTGGAGATGCAGCTAGAGAAACTGGCGAATCTGCCGCATGGCACACTGATCCGCTTCGCCATCGGAGCCTATCTTTATGCCGCGCTGGAGTTGGTCGAAGGCTTCGGCCTGCTGCGGCGGCGGCGCTGGGCTGAATATCTGACGCTGGTCGCCACGATCATCCCCATTCCCTTTCTTGAAATCCCAGAGCTACTGGCAAAATTCACGTACATCCGGCTGGGAGCGCTGCTGATTAATATTGCTATTGTTATCTATTTGATTATCGCCCGAAAACTCTTCCGCAGCGCATCTGAGGAGGCGGCAGTTGCCAGACCACCGACGGAGCCTACACTGCCAGCGCCGGAGCCACCTCTTCATCAACTGAATAACCAATGACATTCCCGGCAGAGCAGTGATAGAACAAGGATTTCGGATGAACCTACAGCAATTACTCCAAGACTTACCAGAGCCACCCATCAACCTGACTGGCAATGTCACCGACCTGGACATTGCTGGTCTCGCCTATGATTCGCGCAAGGCCGCATCTGGCTGGTTGTTTATTGCTGTGCGCGGCACGCACACGGACGGACATCGCTATATCAGCGCGGCCTTTCAGCGCGGCGCGCTGGCCGTCGTGGGCGAAGACCCGGCGCCAGCCAATGTGCCACCAGATGCCATCTACATCCAGGTGCGCGATTCGCGCCGCGATCTGGCCTGGCTAGCCGATAGATTCTACGAACATCCGTCGCGCAAGCTGGGAGTGATCGGCATTACCGGCACGAAAGGCAAGAGTACCACGACCAATCTGGTAGCCGAGGTTTTTCAGCGCGCCGGGCTGACCTCCGGGCTGATGAGTACGCTCAACTTCCGCATCGGCGACCACGACTGGGAGAACGAAACCCGCCAGACGACGCAGGAATCGCTAGAGAATCACGCGATGCTGGCTGAGATGGTTCGCCAGGGGGTGCGCTACGCGGTTGTGGAGACCAGTTCGCATGGTCTGGCACTGCACCGCGTCACCGGCGTCGTCTACGATGTTGGCATTGTGACCAATATCACCAGCGAGCATCTGGAATTTCACGGAACGGTTGAGCAGTACCGGCGCGACAAAGCCCGGCTCTTTGAGGGACTGGACCCGGCAGCAGACAAGGGTCTGAACGCCACGAAAGCGGCCATCTTGAACCGCGATGATTCCAGCTATGAGTATCTGCTGCCCTTCTGCCGCGTGCCAATAACCACCTATGCCATCGACCAGCCGGCAACCGTGCGCGCCATCGATCTCGATCTTACTGGCGAGCGCTCACGCTTCCGTGTGATGACGCCTACTGGCAAGCTAGAGATCGAAACGCCGTTGATTGGGCGTTTCAATGTCTACAACTGCCTGGCAACCATCGCGGCTGGCTATACGCAAGGCATCAGCCTGGAGGGTATGCGCGACACGCTGGCGCACCTCAAGGGCATTCCAGGACGAATGGAACGCATCGATGGCGGCCAGCCCTTTACTGTGATTGTGGACTACGCTCACACGCCCGATAGCCTGGAGCAGGTCTTCCGCCTGCTGCGCCCACTGACGCCAGGCCGGTTGATCGCCGTCTTTGGTTCGGCGGGCGAGCGCGACACCCAGAAGAGACCGCAGCAGGGCGCCGTTTCGGCGCGCCTGGCCGATCTGACCTTCCTTACCGACGAGGATTGTCGCGAGGAAGACCCGGAAAAGATTCTGCATGAGATTGCTGCCGGGGCGTTAGAGGCGGGCGCGGAGAGAAACAAGAACCTCTGGCTGATTGTGGACCGGCGCCAGGCCATTGCCGCCGCATTTGATGCTGCGCGCCCAGGAGACACGGTGCTGCTGGCCGGCAAGGGCCACGAACACAGCATCATCGTTGGCCGCGAGATGCTACCCTGGGATGAGCGCGAGGTGGCCCGAGAACTGCTGCGCGAGCGGTGGGGGACGGCTCAGCCATCATGAATACCTGGCAGCGTATTGCTCTGTTGCGTGCCCCTCAAAGCTACCACCTGGCATTGACAGAAGCCTTGCTCCAAAGTGCGGCGGAGCGGCCCCCGCTGCTTTATTGGCAGATTGCCGAGCCGGAGGCAATGGTTCTTGGCGTCGGCCAGAAGCTCAGCGACCTGGACGTTGCAGCCTGTCAGCAAGCAGGATTGGCAATCTATCGCCGGGCTGCCGGCGGCACGGCGGTGCTGGCCGGGCCTGACCTGCTTTCGCTCGATGTTATCTTGCCGCCAGGACACATGCTGGCCGGGCACGATATTGTCGAGGCGTATCGCTGGCTCGGCGACCTGTGGGCAGAGACCGTGCGCGGGCTGGGGCTGCCGGCACGCACGGTGACGCCAGAGGAAGCGCACGCGCCGCGCACGCGGGGCTTTCTGGCTCAGGCAGAGCGGCAGGAGCAATTGATACGGCAGTCGTGCTATGGCGCGGTTTCGCCCTATGAGGTTCTCAGCAACGGGCGCAAAGTCATCGGGCTGGATCAGGTGCGCCGGCGAGTAGGCGTTCTCTTCCAGGCCGGCCTGCTGCTGCATTGGGATGCAGCGCGTCTTGCCTCGCTGCTGAACGCCGCCCCGGAGGAGCGCCCAGGGCTGGCGGCAGGCTTACGGGAACGCGCTGTTGGTCTCGACGAATTATTGGGACACCCCGTAAGCTATGATGAGGTCATCAGCCGCTTTGAGGCGCGGCTGCGGGAACGCTATCACATAGAGCCAGGTGATATGGCAGCCATCCCGGCAGAGGTTAAGCAATTGGCACACAGGTATGAGCAGCAGCGCTATGCTTCAGTGAGGGAAGAAAAACCAGCTCAGGCATGAAACAGGTTTGCATGGGCGAAGAGCGCGTGCTACACTTCTTGCTGAACGCTCTATGCCTGGGGTCATTGAAAGATGCTACGAACAGATACTACGAACAAAGCACACACAGAAGATGCTGAAAGGATGTGAGCGGCATGAGTAGAGAAGCTTATGATTTTGGGCGGGTTGAGCTTTTAGATGCCGAGGCCATTGGTCAGCCGGGACGCCGCCGCTTTCGTCTCTTTGCACGCGGGCGTGGGCGCACAGCGGGTCTGTGGATCGAGCGCGATCAACTACAATCGCTGGTTGATGCCCTCGACCAATTACTGGCGCAGCTTTCCGGCAGCGATGTCCTGCGGCCTCTGCTCCAGACACCGGAGGCTGATGTGCCCGGCGCGCCGGCGGATTTCCCCTTCAGCCCGGATATAGAATTTCAGGTCGGCGAACTCTCTCTTGGGTTCGATGAACGCAATAATCTGCTGGCGCTGCTGGCGACGCCGATTGAGGTGCTGGAAGAGGAGGGAGAGACGCGCGCACGCCGCAGCCGCGAGCCAGGGTTTGCCGCGCGTTTCACACGCGATCAGGCAAAGACGCTGAGCCAGCATATTCAAGGCATCCTTGCTTCAGGGCGTCCCCGGTGCAGCTATTGCGGGGCGCCACTCGATGCTGAGCCGCATGTCTGCCCCAAGAAAAACGGCCACCATCCTATCGAGGTCGAATAAGAGACAGGACAACCACAGCGGGCAGCGCTTCTGAGTGCGCTGCCCGCTGTGGTGTCTCAGCCTCCGACAACACGCGGAATCATGACGATCTGCTCCGCTTGTGGGTCGAATGTTTCAATGCGCTGGGGCGCTGTGCCAGGCTCTACTTTGAAAGCCGTGGCTCCCCTGGCCCGCTCCTGCGCGAAGATACGCTCAGCTTCGCGGACGGCAGCAATCGCCTCAGAATCACCGACGGCGACTCGTTCCTGATTCCAGGCTACGCGGTCGTCACCTCGACGAGACATGACTCGTAGCACTCCCACGGCTGGTTCCTCCTTTTGCTCTGCGTGACAGGCACTGTGTGCTGGAGATCACCGCCAATGCGGCGTTCAGCAGATTGGATTCAACGCTACACGTTCGCCTACAAGTTGGACCTGTCTAGTATTGTATCGGGGTCCATCAACCCCCGTCAAGCAGGATTCGGGCCAAGAGTGCAGCAGAGTCGGGTCGGTGATGCCACTGGATAGACCCAGGATGCTCTGCCGCTACTGCGCGAGCCGCTCGCCGCACTCCGGGCAAAAATGCGAGGTCGCTGCCACCTGAGCCGAACACTTGGGGCAGAAGAGATCGGGCATTGGCATTTTTGCACCGCAATTCTGACAAAACTTGCCTGGCAGGCCAGGCGTATTGCAACTTGGGCAGGACACCTGCGCTGGATAGCCTGGTGTCGAGAACCCGGCGATGCTGGCCGCTGAGGGCGCCTGCGGGGGAATCTGCGGCATCCCTGGGGCAGAAGGCATCTGGGGCATCCCCTGCATGGGGGGCATCAGCTGCGGCCCAGGGCGGCCTTGCTGCGGCATCATCATATCAGGCGTGACGGCGGAGGCCACCGCCCCGGTATTAAACTGAGGCGCCTGATAATTCTGCTCAATCTGCTGGCGCTGCGCTTCGATGTTCAAGCCATGTTGATAGTGAACCGCATCGGCCTTCAGGTCGGGAGCGCAGTTGTTGCACATATTGATCTGTGGGTTCCAGCAGCGAAAGCAGACGGTTCTTTTACATTGATTACAATAGCGAAAATCCTTTTTAATATCTTCCCATGCCTTCACCAGCGCTTGATCTTTTTCCTTCTCCCAGCGCGCCCCAAACATCTCCTCACCCTGCTCAGCCGCCCGGCCAAAGAAGCCACCAATCAGGCCAACTCCCAGGTCCATCGCGCGGGTGGCTGTGGCTGTTGCCGAGCGCTGCGTATTGGTCATTACCGAATAATCGCACTCTGGGCAGTGAAAGCTAAACTGAAAAAAGCCTCGGCCCTGATCGCTGTGATCCTGATAGATTGGGGGAACAATGAATCGCCCTTGGCTCATAAAAACACTCCTCCCGGTCATTTCCTGTCAGGTATCTGCCCTACACTGTGAGGCGCGCTGGCAGAACAAGGGAATACCCTCGGTAGTCTGATAGCAGTATACCAAAGTCTGCTAGAGCAGGCAATAAGACATTTTACTGATTTATTGATGAAATTTCTCTTGAGGTGATCTTGACAATTGAGCAAGACTGTGGTACTCTTCAGACGTTGACTGCATCAATCGCACACGCGATGATGCTCTCTGCGGGAGTGGCTCAGGGGTAGAGCGTGTCCTTGCCAAGGACAAGGTCGCGGGTTCAAATCCCGTCTCCCGCTCCATTTTTTGTGGCGACGTCGCCAAGTGGTTAAGGCCGGGGTCTGCAAAACCCCTACCGGCGGTTCGAATCCGCCCGTCGCCTCCCAATAAACCGCCTGTAAGAACCCTGACATACAGGTTCTGAAGAGAAGCGCCTCGCCATAGAGCGAGGCATTTTTATTGCCCGTTGCGCTGCTGGCAGGCTATTTGCCGGTAAAGAGCTGGCCGATAAAGGTCAGGTGATTCATTGACACTCTCCCGCATAAATGTGGGAGATTCTTCTTTCATTCAGCCCGTTTGCGACGTGCCCTTGCGAACACAGCCGTAGAGGCGGTCTGTCCAGAAGCGTTCGCACCCTTACGGGCGCCCGTTTCTGCCTGCCCGGCAGTACGGTGGGCGGCCAGCCACGCGAGCGCGGCAGCCAGGATATTCAACGCGGCATTCCAATCCCGGTCCAACACCAGCCCGCAGGCTGGGCAGATATGCGTTCGCATGGAGAGGCTTTTCTTCACGCGAAAACCACAGCCAGAGCAATCCTGCGTCGTGAAGCGAGCAGGAACGGCGACTACTGGCACGCTATGTGTGTGCCCATAATAGCGCACCCAACTGAGGAACAGGCCCCAACTGGCATCGCTGATACTCTTTGCCAGATGGTGATTTTTGACGAGATGGGCGATCTGCAAGTCTTCGTAGGCAATCAAGTCGCTAGACGTGACCAACGCACTCGCTTGCTTGCAAGCAAAGTCTTTACGCTGCCTTTGGACCTTGAGATACCCTTTCGCCAGTTTCTTGATGGCCTTCTTGCGATGCGGTAGGGCCATTCATCCCCTGGCTGAAGACCAGGGGATGAATGGCCCCTTTCT
>CAZFWN010000017.1:25476-57932 GCA_964522745.1 uncultured Ktedonobacterales bacterium | reverse complement strand
GTAGGGGCACCGGGACTCGAACCCGGGACACCTCGCTTAAAAGGCGAGTGCTCTGCCGGCTGAGCTATACCCCCACACTGCTCTCTATTATATCACAACGACACCAGGAGCGTCTCCCGCTCCATCAGCGCAACATGCCTCCCCTGGCATATGACTTGCCGTATCGCTCACACATGATCTCTGCTGAGGCATGTCGGCAACCATCATACACCAGGAGGCATCACCCATGAACGAGTATCCTGATGAAGCGGCTACCCAACACAGGCGCTCCAGGCCCGACGAATCGCCAGCGGAAACAAACGATCCGCCCGCTCAACCTGCCACACGTAACGATCCGGCGACCAGCTACTATTCGGCACCTCAGCCGGGCTATCCCCCCCCAGAGCAGACAGAGTATTTGCCTACCCCGTCGGCAAATGATCCAGCTGGGCAAGGCGCTCCAACCGAGCCGCCGAACAACCCAGCGGCAGACGATGAGCAGCCAACACTCCCAATGACTGCTCCATCCACTGGCGCTTATTCGCCGTATTTTTATCCACCAGCCCCCAACGCCATATCTCCGTCCGCTGGCGCTGCCCCTGCCGCATCTGGCATTGGCCCCACGCCTACCTTACACACCGGGTTAGAGATCCGACAATTCTGGCGGGCACTCTCCCTTTCCGGGCAAATCACCGGCATGGCCGGCATCCTCCTGCTGATCTTCTTCTTCCTGCCCTGGTTGTATACACCAGATTTCACCGCCGCCGGTGTCGGCAGCAGAAACACCGTTCCCACCGTTTCTCATTCGGCCTGGCAGACGGCTGGCGGAGTCAAAGTCTTTTCCATCTTGCCAGCACTCAACCTGTTCCCGCATCTCTGGTGCGTGCTGCTCAGCGCGCTAGCCTTGATCGTCATTGCCATCTTGCTCGGATTTCAGCATCTCCGCCCACGCGCGGCAGCGCTGCTCATCACACTCATCTCGCTGGCCGCGCTGCTGATTGAATTCTTTTTTCTGATTCAGGTGAACGCTATCGAGGGCGCTGTCCAGTCCAGGCTGAACAACGCGATCAATCAAAGCCTGTACGGCACATCCTGGGGATTCTGGTTGGCAGTTGTCGTCACCATCGCCGAATTGGGAGTCGGCTTTTATCTGCTGTTAGAGGCGTATACACCAGACACCGCCAGCGAGCCGGGCGCGCCTGGCGTACCCGGCGGTCCCAACCAGCCAGCGCCAACGGCGTAGATGCCGGCGGCCTGGATACGAACGGAATTGACACTCCCCAGCCCTAAAGGGCGGGGATTCTCGGTTCGTCACGGCGCATCCGTGTAGCCGCTCCCCGATGGGTCTGCCCAACCCAGAGAATGTTTTTGGCGCCGTTGTGGTCGCGGTGCAAACTGGCCCCACAGTCCGGGCATTCATGCCAGCGGACCGATAAGCCCTTGAGGACCAGCGCGCCACACCCACAACAGACCTGGCTGGTATAGGCGGGTGGCACGGCGATGGCTCGCTTCCCAGCATTTGCAGCTTTGAAAGTGAGGATGGTACAGAACTGACTCCAGCCGGCATCGTAGATGCTTTTCGCCAGGTGCTTATTCTGCGCCAGGTTGGCAACCTGCAAGGCTTCAAAATAGACGGTATCGTAGTAGGTGAGCAAGGAGCGAGCGGTTTTATGATGAAAGTCCCGGCGCTGGCGCGCCACTTTCTGGTAGGCTCGCTTCAAGAGGCGAACGGCCTTACGCCGGCGTTTACTGCCCTTCTTGCGTTTGGAAACCCGCCGAGTGGCTCTCTGCAAGCGCTTCTCAGCTTTGCAGTAGTGGCGTGGGTTGGCAATCTGCTCGCCATTCGCCAGGGTCGCAAAGGATTCCAGCCCCAAGTCGATACCCGTCTCTTGTCCAGTCAGGGGCAAGGGCTGAACGGGCACACCCGCGCAGGCGATGCAGGCATACCAGCCATCGGCTTCTTCGATGATGGTGACGGTTTTGGGTGTTCCTTCCAAGAGCCGGGACCAGCGCACGGCCACGCGGCCAATCTTCGACAAGACGAGCAAGCCGTTGTCGATTTGGGCGCACCCATGCGGGCCAACTTGGGGGAAGGTGAAAGAGTGATAGCGATTGCGCCCCTTGAAGCGGGGATAGCCCGGCTTCTCCCCGTTCATCAGCCGGCGGAAGAACGCCTTGAAGGCTCGATCCAGTCGCAGTACCACGTCTTGCAGGACTTGGGCATTCACTGCCGCACAGTCCGCTCGATAGGCGCGTATCTCAGGAAGCTGGGCTTTCTGTTAGTAGTAGTTCACGGAGACGCCACACATCCGATAGGCATCCCGGCGTTCCTGAAGGGCGGCGTTGTAGAGTTCCCGGCACACGCGCAAGGTCGTCACAAACTGCGCTGCTTGCTCTGGCGTAGGGCACAATTTGTACTTGAACGTCTTCTGGCCGGTTGGCTCTTCCATTGCTGCGTTCTTCCTTTCTTCAGGGCTTCAGTATACCATGCTGTTTGTTCGTTGAAAAACCGGAAATACCACCCGTATGCGGCGCGCCATTCATCCTCTTAGCTAAAGCCAGGGGGCCTCTGGCGCGTTTCTGCTAGATACCATAGCTCAGCCGGACAGCCATACGCGCCGGCAAGCCAGACCGCCAGATTTTCCGCTGCGTCTGTTCCAGCGGATAGGCCACCCGATAAAACTCAAACCCCTGCGCGGTATCATAGACCATAAATGCCGCGCGGGGATCGCCATCGCGTGGCTGGCCCACACTCCCAGGATTGACAATCGCCCGATAGCCGGGCGGCGGCGCCCAGCTTCCCTCGCCAGGCAGCAACATCTCACAGGCGGATGACAGGGTTTCCCGAATCAGCGCCTCCTCCTCGGCGGCCAGCCGGTCCAGCACATCCAGCCCCAGCATGTCCTCTGAGGAGATCGCCTGGCCGAAGCGTCCACCTTTCGCCTGAGCGCCAGAGAGGGCCGGCTCCTCGCGCTGCAAAAAAATGGTGGGGACATGCGTGTGCCCGACTACACATAAGCGCGTAGAAAAGCAGGGGAAACTGAGCGTAGCATTCTCCGCTGAGGTGAGGTACTCCCAGACAGGATTGCGCGGACTGCCATGTACCAGCGTGCATTCTCCAAACACCAGCCGCTCAGACAGATCAGCCAGATAGCGCAGATGCGTCTGCGGCAGCCGCTCGCGTGTCCAATCGGCAGTCACCTGAGCGCTATCATTAAAGCGCTCCTGCGGCAGCGTCCCCGCCACCGCCTGGTCGTGGTTGCCAGAGATCACAATATCGGTATACGAGCGCACCAGATCAACACATTCGGTAGGATCAGGCCCATAGCCAACCAGATCACCCAGACACCACAGCGCGTCAAAAGGGCGGCCTGCGCGGCGAGCAACCTGACGCACTTCCTGAAGAACGGCTTGCAGCGCCTCAAGGTTGGCGTGAATATCGGAAATAATCGCGTAGCGCACGGCACTCACCTACCACTCTCGCACTCTCGTACCGAACAACTGCTGCTTCCTCATGTGATAACGCTATCATAACATACTGACATCCTAAAAGTCACCTCCAGCAGAGAACAGGTGCGATAACAAGCGTATCAGGGTGTTATTCAGATTGACAAGAAGTGGCTCAAATTGTATACTACCATCGCTAGAAGAGCTAAAAGGAATCGCCTATCTGCTTGCCGGTTTGAGGCCGGGCGATGATCGTTTCCCGTGCAGAAGGGGAAATGCAGAAAGAAGCAGCATGCCAAAAGTTGTCGGTATTGATCTGGGCACCACCAATTCTGTCGTGGCGATCATGGAAAATGGCAGCCCGGTGGTCATTGCAAATGCCGAAGGCAGCCGGATCACTCCCTCCGTTGTTGCATTCACCAACACTGGCGAGCGCCTTGTAGGCCAGTTGGCCCGGCGTCAGGCTGTACTGAATCCTCAACAGACCATCAGCTCCATCAAACGCAAAATGGGAACCAACGAACGGGTCCGGGCTGATGGCCGGCACTATACGCCGCAAGAAATCTCAGCGATGATTCTGCAGAAGTTGAAAGCCGACGCCGAAGCCTACCTTGGTGAGCCAGTCACCAGCGCCGTCATCACGGTACCAGCCTATTTCAACGACGCACAGCGTCAGGCAACCAAAGATGCAGGCAAGATTGCCGGCCTGGATGTCTTGCGCATCCTCAACGAACCAACCGCTGCCAGCCTAGCCTACGGATTGGAAACTCAAAAAACGGAAACCATCCTGGTCTGGGACTTGGGCGGCGGCACCTTTGACGTCTCCGTGCTGGAAGTGGGGGACGGCGTCTTTGAGGTGAAGTCCACTAATGGTGATACTCATCTGGGCGGCGATGACTACGATCAGCGCATTGTTGCCTGGATCGCCGGGCAGTTTCTTCAGGAACAGGGTATCGACCTGCGCAGCGATCTTCAGGCGCTGCAACGCTTGCTAGAGGCGGCAGAAAAGGCGAAGATCGAGCTTTCTGCGGTCTATCGCACGGCTATTAACCTGCCTTTTATCACTGCCAGTGCAGACGGCCCCAGACATCTGGACCTCAGCCTGACCCGCGCCACCTTTGAGGAGATCACCGCCGACCTTACCGAGCGCACCACAGGCCCCTTCTGGGCAGCCCTTCAAGATGCCGGCCTGAAGCCACAGCAGCTTGACGAAGTCGTGCTGGTGGGTGGCGCGACCCGTATGCCAGCCATCCAGCACGTGGTGCGCCGACTCACCGGCAAAGACCCACGCCAGGGTGTCAACCCCGACGAAGTCGTTGCAGCAGGCGCCGCCATCCAGGCTGCTATCCTGAGCGGCGATGTGCGCGACGTAGTTCTGCTGGATGTGACGCCACTCAGCCTGGGCGTAGAAACCATCGGTGGGATTATGACCACGCTCATCGAGCGGAATACCACCGTTCCCACGCGCAAGACAGAGATATTCTCTACCGCTGAAGATAACCAATCGTCGGTAGACATCCACGTCTTGCAAGGGGAACGCAGGCTGGCACGCGATAATACCACGCTGGGCCGTTTTCATCTAGAGGGCATCCTGCCCGCGCCGCGTGGCAGGCCACAGGTCGAAGTCACCTTTGACATAGACGCCAACGGCATCGTCAACGTCTCAGCCCGTGACCGCTCCACCGGACGCGAGCAGCATGTCACGATCAGCGCCAGCACCAATCTGGGTGCCGAAGAGGTCGGGCGGCTAGTGCACGAAGCCGAACGCTACGCCCAGGAAGACCATCGGCGGCGGGAGGAAATTGAGTTGCGCAACCAGGCGGATTCACTTATGTATGCTATTGAGCGCCATCTGCGCCACCATCGGGATCGCTTGCCGGCCCAAATATGCAGCGACATAGAGCAGGCTACCATTCGCTTGCGCCATGAATTAGAGGGTACAGCGCCACATGAGATACGCCAGGCCATGCGCGACCTGAAATACGCAGCCTTGCAGATGGGCGAAGCCATTGCTCCCAATGCAGCCGGCACCCATCACGCACCAGGGGGGTCATTTGCCAACCGGCCCAGGCGCGATCATGACAGTGCTATTGACGCAGAATTTCGGGAACTCTAATCGATATGAGAGCGAAAGGCTTGGGGCGCCTGGCCCTGCGCTACCTTTTCAGACAGACAGGACCAAACTACCTCAAAGCATTGACAACGAGGAAAGACATGGCAGAACAAGAAACGCAGACACCGGAACCAACCCAGGGAACAAGTATCGGACACCTCCAAGAACGCATTGCTCAACTGGAAAGCCAGGTGAGCGAGATGGATGCGGCACTAAACACCTCGCGCCAGGAAGCTGCGAACAGTTGGGATAAATACATCCGCCAGGTCGCAGAGATGGAAAACTTCAAGAAGCGTCAGGAGCGCGTGCGCGAAGATCGCATCAAGCGCTATAAGAAAGACCTGCTGGAGAAAGTGGTCGCAGTCATGGATAACCTGGAGCGCGCCATCAGCTATCAGGACACGCTGAACCGCGAAGGACTCCAGCAAGGCTTGCGCATGGTGCAATGGCAACTCAGCGAGATGCTGCGTAACGAAGGGCTAACGCCGGTGCCCACTATCGGCCAGCGTTTCGATCCGCACATTCACGAAGCCGTAGAAACCGTAGAAGATACCGACCAACCGGACGGGATGGTGGTGGAAGAGGTGCAGAAAGGCTATATGTTGGGCGAAGAGATGCTCCGCCCAGCGCGAGTAAAAGTCAGCGCCAGCCCCAGCCGCGAGGGATAACCCCTGCATCATTTTAATTCCGCCTGACCGATGAGATGAAGGAAGGGCCTCATGGAATATAAAGATTACTATAAAATCCTGGAAGTGCCACGTGCTGCCAGCCAGGATGAGATTAAAAAGGCATTCCGCAAACTGGCGCGCAAACACCACCCCGATGTCAACCCTGGCGATAAAAAGGCTGAGGCGCGCTTTAAGGAGATCAACGAGGCATACGAAGTTCTCTCCGACCCTGACAAGCGCCATAAATACGATACGCTTGGCCCGAACTGGCAGGAGCAGTTTGGCTTTAGTGGCACCACCACCCGCACCGGACGGACCCGCACTGGCACTGGTCCCTTCGGGCGCAGCGGAAGCGGCAATATCCCGTTTGACTTCGACACCGACCCTACCCATTTCTCGGATTTTTTCGAGACGCTCTTTGGGCGCGCAGGGGGTGCAGGGGGTGCAGGCACAAGCACCCGCACTGGCCGAACTTCAACCAGCACCACCACCGATCAGCTACGCAAGCGGCCTGGAGATAACATCGAGCAGCCGGTAGAAATCTCGTTGCAGGAAGCATATAGCGGCGCCATCCGCACCTTTGTGGTGCAATCGCCGGAAATATGCGGCACCTGCCTGGGGAGCGGCGAAGTCAACGGCAAAACCTGTATCACGTGCCAGGGGACCGGCCAGACCACTCGCACCAAGCGTATCGAGATACGTATTCCGGCGGGCGTTGATAACGGCTCCAAAGTGCGCGTCGCCGGCGAAGGGCAGCCTGGCATTGGCGGCGGCCCGCGTGGCGACCTCTATCTGGTCGTCAGCGTACGTCTGGACCCCGCCTTCGAGCGGAAGGGCGATGATCTTACCGTCGATGTCCCCGTTGATCTGACCACCGTTATGCTTGGTGGTGAGGTCCAGATTACGCTGCCCGATACCAAGCGGCTCTTGTTGACCATCCCGCCGGAGACCCAGAACGGCCAGGAATTCCGTCTAACCGGCAAAGGCATGCCAAGCCTGCGCACCGGCACACGGGGGAACCTCTACGCCCGAATACGAGTGGTCTTGCCAACCCGGCTTACTCCGCACGAACGCGAACTCTTTGCCGAATTGGCTCGCGTGCGTGGTGGACGGAGTTAGGACCATCATTAGCTGCGCTGCGCCAGTGGCAGCACTGGGAGCAGCGTGGCTGATGACGCTGGTAAGGAGGGGCTTCTTCATGCAAGACAAACACGATGATGGCGCCTGGTATATCATCAGTGTGGCGGCTCAAAAGGCCAGCGTCCACGAGCAAACGTTGCGCCATTACGAACGCCTGGGATTGATTGCCCCGGCGCGCAAGGGCAATAGCCCACACAGCCCGCGTCTGTACTCTGATCGAGACATCGAGCGCGTAGTCCATATCCGGCGCCTGATGCAAGACCTGGGCGTCAATCTGGCCGGCGTCGAAGCGATCATGCACATGAAAGATCGCATGGAGCAGATGCAGACTGAGATGGAATCAGAACTGGAGCGCATGCGCCAGGATTACGAAAACGAAACCCGCCGGCTCAAGCAAATTATCGAGCGATTACAACGATGAGCAGGCTAGTTCCAGCTGGCAAACTCTCCGACCTGCTCCAAGAAGCCGAGCAGGTCGGTCTCAACCCACTCTTCCAGCACCATGCCATCCACCACGCGGCTTATGATCGTTTGCCTGATGCGCACTGGCCTGCCCGTTGGAGCAACGCCTAGAAACGCGCCCTGGTGCGTCCCTCGCAGCAGACGACGCTGCACCACTCGCTCTCCTTGCACAACCGGCTCCTCAAGCGTCATGCACAGGTCTGGAAAGGCATGCCACAGCACTATCAAAGAGACATTGAAGCCCTCGCGGGCAGAGGTGAAGCAGACCGGCGGATCATAGACAAGGTGGCTTCGCGCAACCTGCCCATGCAGACGGACTCTGCTGCCATCGCAGCGCACTTCCTCCAGGCTTCTGTCGAACGCATACTCATTTCTCCTCATCAAAATCACCTCCTGATCGGGATCAACAGGTGATGTGTCTACCGCGCGTTACCATCACCTTGTAAGCAACTATAGAGGATAGTCTGCTATTTCCCCAGAGCATTTTCCTATCATCTTCTAGGCAATTTTCATCTTCTAAGCACTACTTCTGATCCAACTCGTGACAGGCTATGGTAATCTCTCATAAAGAGTGCAGTGAGTAGCAGGGAGGCAGGAGGGGTGAGCGCGTCATGAAAAAAACACCGCAAGCGATTCCGAACAAGCGTTTACGCGCCGAGCGCGAACTGCGCGGCTGGTCACAGAAATACGTTGCCGAGCAGATCGGCGCAGATCATTACTACCTGAGCCGCTGGGAACGGGGCATTATCACGCCCAGCCCCTACTACCGCAGTAAGCTCTGCGCCTTATTTGGGAAAGACGCCAAAGCCCTGGGGCTGCTGTCGGATGAGGATGAACAACCTGATGCGCACCCGGAAACGTCTGCCCTCCCAGCACACGAAGCAGATACATCCACCCAGGCAGTGATCGACGATCCTAGCATTCCTTCACCATTTACCCATCAGGAAGACCTGATCGGACGAGATCAGGTGCTACCGCAATTGCGCGAGTATCTCTGCACATCGAAGGGGCCGGGCCTGATGGCCCTCTACGGCCTGCCAGGCGTAGGAAAAACAACCCTGGCCGTGACGCTGGCGCATGACCCGGCGATCCAGGAACACTTTCACAACGGCATCCTCTGGGCCGGGCTGGGACCACACCCAGACCTCCCAGCCTTGCTAAGCCGCTGGGGCACACTGCTAGGGGTAGCAGAGAGTGAGCGTCAAAAGCTCCAAACACTGGAGGCATGGGCACAGCGCATTCGCGCCGCCATTGGCACGCGCCAGATGCTGCTGGTAATTGACGATGCCTGGGAGATCGAACACGCGCTGGCCTTTAAGGTCGGCGGCCCACACTGTACCTATCTGGTCACCACCCGCGCCCCAGGGCTGGCACTCCAATTTGCCGGCAGCGGCGCCATGCAGATCAAAGAACTCAGCGAGCAAGATGGCGTGCGCCTGCTCGCTAGATTGGCCCCGCAGGTCGTCACCGATGAGCCAAAAACTGCGCAGGTGTTGGTGCAATCCGTTGGTGGCCTGCCGCTGGCCCTCACGCTGATTGGCAATTACCTGCGCATTCAAGCACATAGCGGGCAACCGCGCCGGCTGCGTGTCGCCATTGAACGACTCCGCAACGAAGAGCAGCGCTTGCAACTCGCCGGGCCACAAGCGCTGCTTGAACGCTCGCCAGGTCTGCCATCAGGGATGTCTGTCTCGCTCAATGCCGTCATTGAAATCAGTGAGCAGCTACTCGCCCCTGAAGCACGTGATGCCCTGCGGGCGCTCTCTGTCTTCCCTGCCAAACCCAACAGCTTCTCCGAAGAGGCCGCGCTGGTCATAACCACAGCACGGGCCGAAGCGTTGGATGCTTTGAGTGACGCTGGCTTGCTGGAAGGTCATGGACCAGGGCGTTACACCCTGCACCAAACTATTGCCAGCTACGCGCAGACCCATCTGAGCGACAAAGCCGCCTTTATCCGGCTCGCCGACTATTTCGCCGGATATGTTGAACAGCACCAGCAGGAGTATGATCTCCTGACCCTGGAAATGAGCAATACCTTTGCCGCGCTGGAGGCTGCCTCGAACACAGAGCAGCACTTGAGCTTTGTCCGCTGCGTCAATGCCTTCTTCCAATTTCTCTTCACCAGGGGCCTCCATGCTCAGGAATCGGGTATCTATATCGAGCGAGCGGTAGAATTCGCCCGGCTGCTCAATGATGATACCCTGCTGGCAACTGCCTTGCTTCATCACGGGACAACCTCCTATAAGCTAGGAAAATATGAGCAGGCAGAACATACTTTGCAGGAAGCGCGAGCGTGCGCACAGCACGCCGGAGACCCCCGGTTGCTCGGCGAGACACTGATGATGTTAGGTATTCTGGCGCGCTTTCGCGTTTCGCACGACCTGGCAGAAACCTATCTGCAAGAAAGCCTGACCTTCGCGCGTCAGGCCACCAGTCCAAAACTGATGAGTGAGGCGCTGGCGAACCTGGGCAACGTCCTGAGCGATAAAGGTTTTCATGCCAACGCAGAAACCTACAATCAGGAGGCGCTGGCTATCGCCCAGCACCTTGGTGATCGCCAGGCAATGGCGCAAATCTACACCAACTTGAGTTCTATCGCCTTCCTGCGCGGGCACCTGGAGCAAGGCGAAGCCTATGGACAGGAAGCATTGGCAATTGCCCGCGACATTGGCTTCCACTACACCATGAGCGCCATCCTGACCAATTTGGGCGCGATGGCGCTCGATCAAAAAGCCTACGCGAAAGCCGAAACCTATCTGACCCAGGCGCTCGACGCTGCCCGCCAGATTGGCGATGCGAAAGTCATCAGCGCCGATCTGGGTTCCCTTGGAGACCTGGCAGCGCGCCAAGGAAGGTATGCGGAGGCAACAGCCTATCTGCAAGAGTCATTACAGATGGCTCGCCAGGTGGGGGACATCTGGCTCATCAGCGCTGTTCTTGCCGAATGCGGAGAACTCGCGCTCAAGCAGCACCAACTCGATGAGGCGTTCGCCGCTTTTCAGGAAGCCCTGACTGTCTCTGCTAGAGGGAATCAGGAGGCTGTTGCTTCCGCATTATATGGACTGGCGCGGGTCGCCGCCGCTCGTGGAGAGCTAGCAGAGGCACAGCGCCAGGGCCAGGAAAGCCTGCGCCTCTTTGAGACAATGGACAGCCGGGTGACAGACACCGTGCGGGCCTGGCTGAAGACGCTCCCAGAGGATGATACCAGCATCATTGAAGCACCTTCAGTGGAGATGAGGTCTCATCGCCTCAACAAGCCCAACCAGAGGCAATAATCTCAGGTCAAGCATAAAATGGGCTGTCAGGCGCGCTTCAGTCTATCTGATGCCGCTAGCTACCTGCTGCGCATCGTTGAGTACATGCGTCAGGAACTGCCCGGTAAAGGAGTGGTCCATCTGCGCCACTTCTTCTGGCGTGCCCTCGGCGATGACCAGACCACCGCCATTGCCACCCTCCGGACCCAGATCGATCAGCCAATCGGCGCTCTTGATAATGTCCAGGTTATGCTCGATGACCACTACTGAATTACCCATATCCACCAGCCGCTGCAAGACATCCAGCAGCCGGGCCACGTCGGCAAAGTGCAGGCCGGTGGTCGGCTCATCCAGAATATAGAGCGTCCGGCCCGTCGCCCGGCGCGAAAGCTCTGTTGCCAGCTTGATGCGCTGCGCCTCGCCGCCGGAAAGCGTCGTTGCCGGCTGGCCTAGATGGATATAGCCCAGGCCCACATCGTTCAGCGTTGAGAGCTTGTTGGCAATCGACGGAATCGGCTCAAAGAACTTCAGCCCCTCCTCCACCGTCATATCCAGCACATCGGAGATCGTCTTGCCTTTGTAGTGAATCTCCAGCGTCTCGCGGTTATAGCGCCGGCCCTTGCAGACCTCGCAGGCGACATACACATCCGGCAAAAACTGCATCTCAATCTGAATGATGCCCGCGCCCTGGCAGGCTTCGCAGCGCCCGCCCTTGATGTTGAACGAGAAGCGCCCCGCCTGATAGCCGCGCGCTCGCGCCTCGGGCACCTGGGCGAAAATCTCGCGGATATTCGTGAACGCCCCCGTATAGGTGGCTGGATTCGAGCGCGGCGTGCGGCCAATCGGCGACTGATCGATGTTAATCACCTTATCCAGATGCTCCAGCCCCTCGATCTCATCATGCGCGCCCGGCTTGTCGTGCGCGCGATAGAAGTGCTGCGCCAGCCGCTTATACAAAATCTCGTTAATCAGCGAGCTTTTGCCGGACCCGGAGACGCCGGTGATCGATACAAACCTGCCAAGTGGAATAGTCACATCGATGTGGCGCAGGTTGTTCTCGCGCGCACCCTTGATAATCAGGTCTTTCCCATTGCCATCGCGCCGCTGGCGGGGCATCTCGATACGCTGTTTCCCTGAGAGATACTGCCCGGTGATCGAATCAGGATTCGCCATGATTGCGTCAATGGGGCCAGCCCCTACCACCCGCCCGCCATGCTCGCCCGCGCCGGGGCCAATATCGATAATATAGTCCGAGGAGCGCATCATCTCCTCATCATGCTCGACCACCAGCAGTGTATTACCCAGGTCGCGCAGCCGCAGCAGCGTGCGAATCAGCCGGGCGTTGTCGCGCTGGTGCAGGCCGATGCTTGGCTCATCGAGGATATACAGCACGCCCATCAGGCTAGAACCAATCTGCGTCGCCAGCCGGATGCGCTGCGCCTCACCGCCAGAGAGCGTGGTGGCCGAACGCCAGAGCGTTAGATAGTCCAGGCCCACATCTACCAGGAAGCCCAGCCGCGCCCGAATCTCTTTGAGAATTTGCCGCGCAATAATGCGCTCGCGCTCGCTGAGGGGCGTCGGATGCACCTGCATGACGCTGGCAGCCGCTCCATTTTGACTGGTCGATACCACCTGATTGATCGTCGTCGGGTCAGTGGCAGCCACCGTTGCCGGGCGATGCCCGTTTTTGCCCGGCTCTTCGCCAGCGCTCCATTTGCTAGCTCTGGCCTGCTCTGCGGCTGAGGCATCCTGGCTGCCGCTGTCCAATTCCGCAAAGAACTGGAAGGCGTGATTGATCGGCAGTTGGCAGACCTCAACAATGTTCGCGCCGCCTACCGTGACAGACAGCGCCTCCGGCTTCAGCCGCGCGCCCTTGCAGACCGGGCAGGGCCGGTCCGACATATACTGCCCAATCTCCTCGCGCATCGATTCTGAGGACGATTCGTGGAAACGCCGCTCCAGATTAGGAATCACGCCCTCAAAAACCCGGCGGTGCTGGCGCTTCTGGCCCTGCCGGTTCTCATAGCTGAAGGTAATCTCTTCCTCACCTGTGCCATGCAGCAGCACTTTGCGCTGCTGTGGCTCCAGCTTCTTCCAGGGCGTATTCAGGCTAAAGCCATGCTGCTTCGCCACCGCCTCTAATTGCGAGCTATACCAGCCGCTGCTGCTGCCAAACTTGCTCCAGGGCAAGATGGCCCCCTCCGCCACGCTCAAGTTGGGGTTGGTGACAATCAGTTCCTCATCGATTTCCTGCTTCGTGCCCAGGCCAGTGCATTCCGGGCAGGCGCCATGTGGGTTATTAAAGCTGAAGGTGCGCGGCGCGATCTCATCGATGCTGATGCCGCAATACACACAGGCAAACTTCTCTGAGAAGAGCCGCTCTTCACCATCGATCACTGAGACCAGCAGGGTGCCATTGCCCAGCTTCAGCGTCGTCTCCACCGAATCGGCCACGCGCTGGCGGAAGGACGTATCGCGCTTGGGTGCCAGCCGGCTGGCGCCGCTCGCGGGAGCCGCAGCCTCCCCCGGCTCATCCTCTGGTTCATCCGTCTCCAGCGGGCGCAGATCATAGAGGCTGCGCCGCTCGGCCACAAAGCGCAGGTGCGGCTCCTCACCATCGGCTGCCTCGCCATCCTCCGCATGAACTTCAGCAGTGGTATGGCGCACAATCAGGCGATCTACCACTACCTCAATCGTATGCTGCTTGTAGCGGTCCAGGTCAATCTCTTCGCTCAGATCACGAATCTGCCCATTCACGCGCACGCGCACATAGCCCGTGCGGCGCAAGTCCTCAAACAACTGGCGATATTCGCCCTTGCGGCTGCGCACCAGCGGCGCCAGCAGCATCAGCCGCGTCCCCTCTGGCAATTCAAGGATCGCATCAACCATCTGCTGTGGCGTCTGCTGGCTCACTTCGCGCCCGCAGTTTGGGCAGTGCGGATGGCCTGTCCGCGCATAGAGCAGGCGCATATAGTCATAAATCTCCGTTACCGTGCCCACCGTCGAGCGCGGGTTATGCGAGGTGCTTTTCTGGTCAATCGAGATAGCCGGCGATAGCCCATCAATATGATCGACATCTGGCTTTTCCATCTGGCCCACAAAGTTGCGGGCATAGGCCGAGAGGGATTCCAGGTAGCGCCGCTGCCCTTCTGCAAAGATGGTATCGAATGCCAGACTGCTTTTTCCTGAGCCGGATAGCCCCGTAATCACCACCAACTGATCGCGTGGAATCATCACATCAATATTTTTCAGGTTATGCTCGCGCGCCCCGCGCACAAAAATAGCGTCCTGTGGCATTCCGGCGTTACCTCACTTTGTTGTCTGCTTTACACCCGCTCAAGCGCATCCCTCATTATAGAACGATTGTGCTACTCATGTCAAGGCATACAGCACCACTTTCTCTAGTAGAACGGACCTCTCTCTTGACGGCCAGAGCAGCGACTGGATATACTGGTGGCGCTCCTGGAGATGCTCAGCAGCACTTGCCGTACCACTCTGGCAGTAGCAAAACACGATACGCCGCCTGTGGTCACAGAGAAAGGGGTTCCCACTCATGCTGGACGCTGTCCTCCTCAACGATTGGCATCCTGTCGCCCTGGCAAGCGCGCTCACCACTAACCAGATTTTATCCATTCGCCTGCTCGGCGAGCAGATCATCCTCTGGCGAAGCGACGCGGGCGTGGCGGCCTGGGAAGACCTCTGCCCGCATCGGGGCACCCCGCTCTCGATGGGACGCATCGAACAGGGCGCGCTGGTCTGTGGCTATCATGGCTGGACCTATAATCACCAGGGCCAGTGCATCCGCTTCCCGGCGGCGCCTGGGCAAGTTCCGCCGGCCAATGCGCGTGTTCATCACATCTACCGCGTGCAGGAGCGCTATGGCTTGCTCTGGGTCTGTCTGGGCCAGCCAGAGCGCGACATCCCGACCTTCCCGGAATGGGACGATGCCACCTATCGCAAAGTCATGTGCGGTCCCTATCCCTGCAAGGCCAGCGGCACACGCTTCATGGAAAACTTTCTCGATGTGGCCCACTTTCCCTATGTCCACGAGGGCTTGTTAGGTGATCTCGAACATACCGAAATCCCCCACTATGACATCGAGGTCGGGCCAGAAGGCATCACCGCAAGCAATATTCATGTCTGGCAGCCGAACCCGGACGGCCTGGGCGAAGGCGCACGTGTGAACTACACCTACAAAGTGCTGCGCCCATTCACCGGCTATTTGAAAAAAGTGGCCCGGCAGGCGTTTGTCATCTACTTCACCATCACTCCCATTGAGGAAACAACCTGCATTGGCTGGATGTGGCTGGCGATGAACTACGGCTACGAGACGCCAGAGGAAGAGGTCAGGGCTTTTGAAGACAAGATCGTTGCGCAGGATTTGCCAGTGGTGGAGGCGCAAAAACCCGAACGCCTGCCGCTCGATTTACAGGCTGAACTGCACCACCGTTCGGACGCGGCGGCCATCGCCTACCGCAAGTGGCTGAAAGCACTGGGATTAAGCTTCGGGACTGAATAGTCCGCAGCGCTGGTGGCTATTCGCATACCTTGCCATTGCTGGACGCATCAGCTTGCCACGCGCAATCAACACAGGCGCTATTCGAGCGCCTTGTTCTCTAGAGGGGGGTGAGCCGATGCTAGCTGAACTGTCCGCTCTGCCAGCCGCAGCAGGGCTTCACGCAATTCCGGCGGCTGATGAATAACGAACGGCAGGTTGAGCGACATCAGATAGCGCGCCTGACTGTCCAGGTTATACACATCACTCTGAAACAGAACACCTGTGGGCGTGGCCGAAAGCAGGCCATAGGAGGCGGGAATCTTCTGCTGTACGGTATATAACGCTGCCTGAAACTCCACTTCTATTTGAAGGCCGCCTGGTTCACGGGTATAATGCTCAATCACATACGCCCGGCAATCAAACTCCTCTGCTCGCTCAAAGCGTTCTGCCAGCACCTCTACCTGCTGAATGCGATCCAAACGAAACATACGCAAGTCATGACGCAGGCAGCAGTAGCCAACCAGATACCAGTGTCCTTCCCATCCGACGATGCCATATGGCTCAACCGTGCGATGAGTCACCTGATCGGAATGGGAGCGGTAGGTCATCGCCATCCGTTGCTGCTGCCCAATCGCTTCGCTGAACCTGACCAGCAGCGAGACATCAGGATGTGTCTCCTGGTGAGGCGCAAAGAAGGTCAAATGCTCAGCCAGCGCGTTCAGGCGTTCCCGCGCATGCAAGGGAAGCACGCGGGAGACTTTCGCCAGCGCGCCTTCAACGGCTACCGATGACTGGCCGATCTCCAGCCACGAGGTGCCCAGCAAGCCCAGCATAATTGCTGTGGCTTCTTCTTCGGTAAAGAGCAGTGGGGGCAGCTTAAAGCCAGGACGGAGTCGATACCCGCCATACCGACCAATGTTGGCCTCAATAGGAATGCCAACATCCTGGAGATGCGCGATGTAGCGGCGCACCGTGCGCACATCCATTTCCAGGCGAGCGGCTAACTCAGGACCAGTGATAGATGGCCTGGACTGAAGCAATTCAAGTACAGTGAGGACGCGACTGGTGGGATGGTACATGACACGCCTCTGCTTTCAGCACTCTTCAAAAATTCGCTTAAACAAGGGCGGATTCTGCCCTCCTTCCAGGATATACTTCAAGTATGAGATATGTCAAGCGAAATGAAAGAGGAAAGACACGATGAACAGCGCATCCATCACCGGAGAGACCCAAAGCACGCCTCGCTTGCGCGGCCTCGCCCTGATTGCTGTGATGAGCGCCCTGCTGCTGACACTCTTCTTAGAAGCGCTCGACCAGGCGGTTGTGGGCACTGCCATGCCGCGCATCATCGCATCGTTGCACGGTCTGGATCGCTATAGCTGGGTGGTGACGGCCTATATCCTTGCCTCGATGACGATGGTTCCCGTTGTCGGCAAACTCTCCGATCAATTTGGCCGCAAATGGTTCTTGCTCGCCGGCACCCTTCTGTTCCTGCTGGGGTCCATCCTGGCGGGCGCCTCAGCGACGATGAATCAACTGATCCTCTTCCGCGCCGTGCAAGGCTTGGGATCGGGTATCGGCATGGCATTGGTTGCCACCGTCATGGCCGATCTTTTCCCGCCAGATCAGAGGGCAAAGTGGAGCGGACTCTTTGGCCTGGTCTATGGGGTCTCGACCCTGTGCGGCCCAACCATTGGTGGTTGGCTCGCGGAGCATGGTCCGCTGCTGGGGCAGCTCGTTACAGAGGCGACCCGCTGGCGCTGGGTCTTTTACCTCAATCTGCCAGTGGGAGTGATCGCCGTCGCAGCGCTCCTGATCTTCTTGCCTGCCAATCTCTCGGTGCGCACCAGCGCATGGAACGGCTGGAAGTCGCTGCGCCGTATCGATTTCCTGGGAGCCAGCCTGTGCGCCGCTGCCACTATCTGCCTGCTGCTGGGACTGACCTGGGGCGGCGAGCAACCTTCGGCCTGGACTTCGACGCCGGTGCTTGGGATGCTGGCGGCGGGTCTGCTGCTGTTCGTCCTGTTTCTCTTTGCCGAGCGCCGAGCCGCTGAGCCGATTCTGCCGCTCGATCTGTTCCGTCATCCGATCTTCAGCGCTGGCGCCGCGCTCACCTTACTTCAGGGGATGGTGCTGCTGGGTCTGACGCTCTACTTGCCGCTCTTCTTCCAGGGCGTGCTGGCCGTCTCGCCCACCAGTGCCGGGTTGGTCATGACGCCATTCTCGGTGAGTATGGTCGTTGGCGCTATCTTGAGTACCCAGGTCATGGGCAGGCTCAAGCGCTATCGGATCGTTGGGATCGTGGCGGCGCTGCTGATGAGCGTGGGAACCTTCCTGATCACCCTCATGATGCCGACGACGGGCATCGCGCTCGCCACCCCGATTCTGGTTCTGACCGGCCTCGGCATTGGTCCCTTTTTCTCCCTGCCGATGGTGGTTGTCCAGAACGCGCTGCCCGCCGAGCGGCTGGGTGTCAGCACTGCCGGGCTGCGCTACCTGGGCCAACTGGGAGCCTCTCTGGGTATTGCCATCGTGGGAACCGTCGTCGCTAGTTCAGCCTCCGGCTCCCTGATGAACCGTCTGCCAACCAACACAGCCTCCAAACTGGCGCTGGCTGGTGCCCTCCAGCACGGTTTTCTCGCGGTGCTGGTCTTTGCCCTGATCGCGCTGGTGGTAGCCTTCTTCCTGAAAGAGACACCTGGCACAGTGCAGGAAGCGCTTTCGCAGGAGAGAGCAGCGTCGGCAGAGGAGGAGTCCGACAAAGAACTGGTCCACGTCTAGCCCTATCAAGAGTCGAACACGAGAGGGTGCTGCCAGCCCAGATGAAACAGGATTGGCAGCACCCTCCCCCTTATATCAGCACCATTCTGGCCGCGCCCCCTACCAAAGTATGAGCGAAAATCCCTCCTTTGCGCGAGGCGCCCGGCTTCACTGGACCCTATACTTGCGTCAGCGAGGCTACAGTCAGTGAGGTTAAGAAGAAATAAGGAGCAGAACTTATGACAGCGCCCAGGAAAAACCCACCCAGAGCAAACGTCTCACCTGCTCACCCGCCACCACACCTCTCCAGTCACACGCTGCTTGGCAGTGCCTCACCGATGCACCATGATCCGCTGGGATTTTTGCTGGCGACCCGGCGATACGGCGAGGTTGTGGGCATGCGCTTTGTGTTTTCCCAGGCATATCTGGTATATCATCCCGATGATGTCAAGCATGTTCTCCAGGAGAATCATTTTAATTACAACAAAGACCTCTTCACCTACCATATGCTGCATCCTGTGCTGGGAGCCGGACTTTTCACGAATGACGGCGAATCCTGGCTACACCAGCGGCGCCTGATGCAGCCCGCCTTCCACCGCAAGCATCTCGCCAGCTACGCGACGCTGATGGCCGAGGCCACTGATGCCATGCTCGAAGGCTGGCAGGCACATGAGGAACCTGAGGGGCCGCTGGATATTGCCGAGGAGATGATGCGCCTGACGCTGAGGATCGTGGGTCAGGCGCTCTTTTCCCTCGACCTTTCCCAAGAGACAAGCACTGTGGGGCAAGCTGTGAGTACCCTGGTGAAACTGCTGGGCGACTATGTGTATATGCCGTTCCCGCCCATCAGCATTCCCACCCCTCGCAACCGGCACATGCAATCGGCCATTCATGAGTTGGATAGGGTTGTGGCTGGCATCATCAAGGAGCGACGCGAGCGAGAGAGCGATACTGGTGATCTGCTCTCGATGCTGCTGTTAGCGCGTGATGAGGAGACAGACAAGGGGATGAACGATCACCAGGCGCGCGACGAGATCATGACCCTCCTGTTGGCCGGCCATGAAACCACCGCCAATGCTCTCACCTGGACCTGGTACTTGCTGTCCCAGCATCCTGAAGTCGAGCGCCGCCTGCATGCCGAACTGGCGGCGGTTCTGGGTGGAAACGCGCCAACGGTTGAGCATCTCCCGCGCCTGACGTACACCTCGATGGTCCTCCAGGAAGCGCTGCGGCTCTATCCGCCAATCTGGGTTCTCAGTCGCAAGGCCATTGCCGCCGACGAACTGGGAGGCTATAGCATCCCGCCGGGGAGTATGGTCATCCTCAGCCCCTACGCGACCCATCGCCATCCGGCATTCTGGGAGCGGCCAGAGGTCTTCGATCCTGAGCGGTTTACGCCCGAACGAGCAGCCGCGCGCCCCCACTACGCGCACTTTCCCTTTGGCGGCGGCCCACGTCAGTGCATCGGGAGCAACTTTGCGCTGATGGAGGCACAGTTGGTCCTGGCAGCTGTTGCGCAGCGCTATCGCTTGCGCCTGGCCCCAGGGCATCCGGTGGTGCCAGAGGCGAAGATCACCCTGCGGCCCCGCTATGGCATGCCGATGACGTTGCAGCGTGTCTAGGGCAGTGACAGGAGGATTCCCGTGTTTACCAGACCGATCCCAAAACCAGGCTCTCAGACTCGTTTGGCGGGGCGCCGGCTCCTCATTGCCTGGATTGCAGGGGGAGCATTGGTGGCACTCGTGCTGGCTGCCTTGTTGCCCATGTTGCCTACTTATGTGAACGCACTCGCCACCATCTGTTCAGGTGCCTCCTGTCCCACCGGGCAACTCACTCCCGCCGCCGCCCAGGCGCTCCGGCAGATGGGGCTGTCCGTTGGCGCCTATGTTGCCTACAGCCTGGTTCTCACGCTGCTCGCCCTGGTGATGTGCTGGAGCGTGGCCGCCGTCCTCTTCTGGCGCAGATCGGATGATTGGATGGGACTGCTGGTGGGGCTAATGCTCGTCCTGATGGCAACCACTATCTTCACCTATCTCTTGCTCCAACGCCCCTCGGCCTGGCAGGTGCCAGCCCTGCTCTTGAATACACTTGCCTGGGCCGCCTGCTTTTTCGTCTTCTTCTTGTTTCCGAGTGGTCGATTTGTCCCCACCTGGATGGGCTGGCTCCCAGGCGCCTGGATCGCCTGGATACTGGTGAGCCTCTGCTGGCTCAATACCCCCGTGTTTTTTCCTCTCTATTATCTGGTCTGGCTCGCGCTCTTGCTCGGCGTGCTTGGCGCGCAGCTTTATCGCTATCGCCAGGTCTCCACCCTGGCGGAGCGTCAGCAAACCAAGTGGGTGGTCTGGGGCTTCTTAACCGCGAGTGTGATTGCGGTAGCAGTAGTTGGGCCACGCCTGATCGCTCCGGGGTTTGTCCAGCAGAACGTGTGGTATCAATTGCTCGGTGTGCTGGCCGACGCCACCGCGATCTTTTTGGCTTCCCTCTCGATTGGCCTGGCGATCTTGCGGTCGCGGCTGTGGGAGATTGACCATCTTATCAACCGCACGCTGGTCTATGGGTCACTGACAGGTCTGTTGGCGCTGGTCTACGTGAGCCTGGTGATTGGCTTGCAAGCCCTGGTCCATCTCGTCACGGGGGGTGTCTCGCAATCTACGCTGGTGAGTGTCGTCTCGACGCTAGCAATTGCTGCTCTCTTCCAGCCGCTGCGCCACCGCCTGCAACGGATCATTGATCGACGCTTTTACCGCCGCAAATATGACGCGGCGCAAACCCTGGCCGCGTTCGGTGAGACGATGCGCCGTGAAGTTGACTTGAACGACCTGTGTGAGCAGTTGGTGGCCGTCGTCCAGGAAACGATGCAGCCCGCGCATATCTCGCTCTGGCTGATCCAGCCTGCAAACGAGGAGACTCGGCAAACACGAGTTCTGCCCCGCATCGACAGCAATTGGGATGAGGACTAGCAGGCGGATAGAGCAAGAGGCGTACCCCCTACGAAAGTATGAGAAAGAAATCACCCATTTTGTCGAGGCGCCCGGCATGGCCTGAGCCTATACTTGTGGTATGCTCCATCGTGCTGGGTGTTCCAACACTCCAGCAGGCAGCCGGCCTCGGAGAAGTGATGGAGCAAAACAGGTGATGTAAGACCAGCGGGCGCCAGAGAGGTCGTCCCTAGATATAGGCACTATGATTCGTGTGTTGCTCGTAGATGACCAGCCAGCGGTGCGGCGGGGATTAGGATTGCGCCTGCACCTGGAGCCAGATATGCAGGTCGTTGGCGAAGCCGGCACGGGCAAAGAGGCGCTTAGCCTCGCCCAGATGCTGGCTCCCGACGTGGTGCTGCTCGATGTCGAGATGCCAGAGATGGATGGCATCCAGGCGGCAGCGGCCTTGCGGACGGTGGTTCCCTTGAGCGCCATCGTGATCTTGAGCATCCATGACGATGCGCAGACCCGCGCGCGCGCGCAGGCGGCGGGCGCTGTGGCCTTTGTGGCGAAAGGCAGCACCACCGATCAGCTGATCGCCACCATTCGCCAGGCAAGCGGGCAGGCAGGAACCGGCCCAGAAGAGCCATGAGCAGCACCCAGGCTGCCCCAGCCATCAGGCTGGTAACTGCATAGGCACCTGGGCGTAGAGGCGTGTGCCCTCACCCGGCGCGCTCTCGATCCGCAGCGTTCCTCCTAACTGGCTGACCCGCTCGCGCATCGAGCGCAGGCCCAGATGCCCCGGAAAGCTGCCCTGCGGATCAAAACCCAGGCCATCATCGCCCACCTCCAGCAGCACGGCTTCCTGCGTCTGGCTCAGGCAGAGGTCAACGTTGTGGGCGCGAGCGTGCTTGACGGTATTGTGCATCGCCTCTTGCGCGATGCGGTAGAGTTCCTGCTTGACCGCCAGCGGCAGGGGCGGTTCATCGCACAGGTCCAGGTGAACGCTCAACTCGTGGCGGGCTTGAAGCGCCGTCCCCTGTTTGGTGAGCGCCGAGACCAGGCCCTCGGTTTCCAGCGATTCTGGGCGCAGCTCGAAGATCAAGGCGCGCATCTCCGCCAGTCCGGCCTCGGCCAGCGACAGGACGTAGTCCAGCGGCTCGCTCACATGCTCCGGGTCGCGCTGAAGGGCTGTACGCGCGCTGTGGGCGCCTAGCGCGATGCCATAGAGCGCCTGGGAGACGGAATCGTGCAGTTCGCGGGCGAGCTTCTGCCGCTCCTCCAGCGCGGCCAGGGCTTGCGCCTGTTCGTAGAGCCGGGCGTTGGCGATAGCAACTGCCGCCTGGTTAGCAATCGCCTGGGCCAGCGCAGCATGGCGGGTGGTAAAATAGCCCGGTTCTCTGGCAGTAAAGGTTAGCATGCCCATCACCTGCTCCTTCAAGGTCAGCGGGACCGCCATCCAGGCGCCAATCTGGTCAACACTGGTGTTGAGCAGATCGCCGCCCACCAGTCCTCGATAGGTTTGTGCCAGGGGCGTCTCAGCCAGCACATCATTGATGATGGCGGGTTCCGGGCGCAGCATCGTCTCCCAAAGGAGGCCAGCGTGTTTCAGTGAAAAGCGACGACCTACCATCTGCTCTGCTGGTCGGAATCCCCGGTATTCGACGATGACCAGGCTCTCCTCTTCCAGTGTGTTGATGGAGGCCCCGCTGTATTCGACCACCGACTTAAGCTGGTCGAGGATCAGGCCCAGCAGCGGCTTCAGTTCGAGAGTGGAAGCGACATTGTGCGAGACTTCCAATAACGTGGCTAGCTCGCGCGTGCGCTCCTGGACGCGCTGCTCCAGCAAGCGCCGCGCCTCGACTTGCTCGGTAATGTCGCGGGCAGCGGCCAGCGCGTGCGGCTTGCCGCGATAGGTGATAGGGCTGGTCTGTGTATCGAACGGGAACACGCTCCCATCTTTGCGTAAGCCGCGTCCTACGGCCTGGTAGACCCTTCCGGCTCTATTGAGTTTCATCGCCTCGTTGAAGGCGGCTTGAGAGGCGTGCGCCACGAGCGCGCTCCCGTGCATGCCGATAAGTTCCTCATAGGGATAGCCCCACAATTGACAGGAAGCAGGATTGACCTCCACCACGTAGCCGTCCAGATCGAAGATCATCAACCCATCGTAAGTTGTCTCGAAGATGCCGCGATAGAGCGCTTCGCGCTCTCGCAGTTCTCGCTCGGCCTCCAGGCGCTCGGTAATGTCCCGCACCACCCCCAGCGCATGAGGCTTCCCGCGATAGGTGATCGGGCCGCCATGTGCCTCAGCAGGAAAGGCCGTCCCATCTTTGCGCAGACCCAGTGCTGTTCCCTGGTCTCCCCTCCCAGCTTTGTAGTTTTCCAGAGCCTCGGTGAAGACGGGGTGAGAGACAGGGGCCACAAGGGTACTGCCGTCCATCCCGATGAGTTCATCATGGGTATAGCCAAACATCTGGCAATAGGCCGGATTGACCTCCACGAAGTGCCCATCCATATCCAGGATACACAACCCGTCGTAGGTGGCTTCAAAGATGCCGCGATAGAGCGCTTCGCGCTCGCGTAGTTCTCGCTCGGCTTCGACCTGCTCGGTGATGTCACGTATCACCGATAGGATACGGGGTTTGCCTTGATAGGTAAAGGTGGTTTGGTGTAAGTCAATAGGAAACGTGCTCCCGTCTTTCCGCAGGTTCACTCCCTCTCCCTGGATATGCCGCTTGCCACCTAATCTCAGCACAGGAAGACCCTCTTCTAGAAAGAGCGGGAGCTGATCTGGGCGTATGAAGGCGCCCGGCGGCAGGCCAATAAATTCCTCATACGAATATCCATAGATGGTACATGCCGCCGGATTGGCCTCGATGATGTGACCATCTTCCAGATCCATAATGAATATGGCATCGGTGGTAGACTCAAAGATGCTGCGGTACTGCTCTTCACGCTCACGGAGTTGCTGTTCGGCGTGCATCTGCTCGGTGATGTCCCGCACGATCTCCAGCATATGAGGCTTGCCTTTATATGTGAAGGGGGAGACATGCGCTTCCATGTAGTATGATTTCCCATCTTTGCCCGTAGCTGGACCCTTGCCCTGGAAAAAACCGCCCGCCCTGACGGTCTCCCGCGCATCAACGGGAGGGTCTTGCGTATCATCACTAATGCGTATCGGTTGGCCCAGCGCCTCCTCGCGGGTATAGCCAGAGATCTTGCAAGCCGCAGGATTCATCTCAACCAGGCGGCCATCATCCAGATCGACGATGAGGATGCCATCGGTGACAGCTTCAAAGATGCTGCGGTATTGTTCCTCGCGCTCGCGCAACTGCTGCTCCGCTTCAACCTGCTCGGTGATGTCACGCAGCACCACCAGCACATGCCTCGTGCCTTTATAGGTGAAGGAAGTATAGTGGGCGTCTACATGGACGGGTGAGCCATCTTTGCGCCGGATCTGGCCCTGCGCCTGGAGTTGACCTCCGGCCTGGACCCGTTTGCGGGACTCTGCCAGAAGGGCATAAAATTCGGGATACGTAAATTTAGTGTAGTGCTGACCAATGAGTTCCTCATAGGAATAGTCTAACATCCGGCAAAAGGCCGGATTGGCCTCGACATACAAGCCATCCAGGTCGCTGATCGCCAACCCATCACTGGTAGCTTCAAAGATACTGCGGTACTGCTCCTCGCGCTCGCGCAACTGCTGTTCGGCCTGCACTCGCTCGGTGATGTCGCGGATCACCGCCAGCGCATGCGGTTTGCCCTTGTAAAGAAAGCTGCTGAGATGCCCCTCGACGGGGAACGATGTTCCATCTTTTCGCTTGCCCATGCCCGGCGTGTCGAGCTGGCCCCCTTTGCGCACCGTTTGGAACGCTTCGGCGACCAGGGGCAGCGAATCAGGGTGAATGAGGGTCGAAGGGTTCAATCCGATCAATTCGCTATAGGCATAGCCGTACAACTGGCAGGCAGCGGGATTGGCCTCAACCACATGCCCGTCTTCCAGATCCAGAATGAGCACCGCATCTTTGGTGGCTTCAAAGATGCTGCGGTACTGGGCTTCACGCTCGCGCAACTGTTCTTCGGCCTGCACCTGCTCGGCAATATCCCGCACGATGACAAGCATATGGGGCTTCCCTTTATACATGAAGGGCGAGCCGCGCACGTCCGAGGGGAAGGTCTTCCCGTCCTTGCCTCTCCCGCCTCCACGATCTCGCATCTGAAAATGACTACCCGCTTTGACCACATCACGGGCATAGAGGGGCGGGTCTTGCCGCTCGTCACAGAGCAGGAAGACCCGCCCCAGGAACTCCTGGCGGGTGAAGCCAGTTAATTCACATGCGCGCGGATTCACCTCAACCACGCGATTCTCATCCAATTCGACGATGAGGATGCCATCGGTGACAGCCTCAAAGATGCTGCGGTACTGCTCCTCGCGCTCGCGCAACTGCACTTCAGCTTGCGCCTGCTCGGTGATCTCATGCGCGCGCTCCAATGTGTCTGGTCGCCCATGTGAGGTGGAGAGAGTGGCAGGCGCTTGCGAAGAGAACGTCTCTCCATCCTGGCTGCTGTGGTCTTGCGCTTCGCGTTCGCGCACCTGTGCTTCGACCTGCTCCTGCACGGTAATGTCACGTATAATCACGAGCATATGCGGCGTCCCTTGATAGGGAAAAGGCAAGGCGCGCACGTCCGCAGGGAAAGTTCTCCCGTCCTTCCCTGAGCAAATTTCCCGCATCTGGAAACGCCCCCCCGCTCTGACCACCTCACGCGCATAGACGGGAGGCTGTTGCGTGTCGTCACTGAGACCCATCCTCCGGCCCAGGAACTCCTCGCGGGTGTAGCCATATAACTCACAGCCTCTCTGATTCACCTCGACCAGACGTCTATCCTCCAGGTCGGTGATGAAGAGGCCATCGCTGACGGCCTCAAAGAGGCTGTGGTATTGCTCGTCTCGTTCGTGGAGGCGTTCCTCAGTCAGCTTGCGCTCTGTAATGTCTGTCATTGACCCGGCCAGGCGAGAGACCTGGCCGCTGGCGTCTCGCCGTGTTGTCGCTCGGTCAAGCACCCAGTGATAGGAACCGTCCTTGTGGCGCAGGCGGTATTCGATCTCGTAGGCGTCTGTCTTGCCTTCGATCACCGCCCGGCTCATTTCCAACACGCGATCTGTATCATCAGGATGCAGGCGCAGGCGCCATTCGCCAATCGTCTCGGCGATCTCGTGGTCCTGGTAGCCCAACAGGCGTTTCCAGTGCGGGGAGAAGAAGGCGGCGTTGTTCGAGAGATGCCAGACCCACAGCCCGTCGTTGGCGCCCTGCGCGGGCAGCGAAAAGCGATCTAGCAGATCAAGCTGTTCCTGCTGGTGTTGCTGGAGACGCTCCAGCATAGCATGAAAGCTACGCAGCAGATGCTGCTGGTCGGCGTCTTCCGGCCACTCGTCCGGGGGCAGGACGGGCAGGGTGTTGGGGTCGCGCTGCACCTGCTCGAATAACTGCAACAAGGTTGTTTGGAGGTCGGCGGGCATGGGGGTACGCTCCTTCCTGCTCCCACTCATCCGTCTGATAGGGACCGGAGGTAATTAGCGGGCGCTCTCTGAGGCATCGGGCGAGACGAGGCCAATACGGATGGCGTAGAGGGTCGCCTGGGTGCGACTCTGCACCCCTAGCTTGGCGAGAATGTGGCTCACATGCGTCTTGACCGTCTGTTCGGTGTTATGCAGCGTGCGCGCAATCTGCTTGTTGGAGTGGCCCTGCGCCAGCAAGCGCAGCACTTCGGTCTCGCGCTCGGTCAGCGCCTCTGGCGCCTCTGGCGCCTGCACTACCTGCATCAGCCGCGCTGCCGCCTTGGGCGTTAGCTGCACCTGACCTGCTGCCGCCGCTTTGATCGCCTGGCAGAGCGCCTCGGCCTGCGTATCTTTGAGCAGGTAGCCAATGGCCCCCGCTCGCACCGCGCCCACCACCAGCGCGTCTTCCAGCACACTGGTCAGGGCCAGCACCTCCGTCTCCGGCACCTCGCGCCGGATGGCGGCGGTGGCAGCAATGCCATCCATCACCGGCATCAAGAGGTCCATCACCACCACATCGGGCTTGAGTTCGCGCGCCAGGCGCAGGGCTTCGGCGCCATCTGACGCCTCCCCGACGACCTCCAGGTCGGGATCATATTTGAGGAACAGGCGTAAGCCCTGGCGCACGACGCTGTGGTCGTCAGCCAGGACGATGCGAATGGGCATAGATTTCCCCCTTTTGCGAGTGTTATGACCCCTACCAAAGTAGCAGCACAAATCCCTCGTTGGCGCGATGTAGAAAGCCTGACCTGGACTCTATACTTGCTCCAACAGCAGTAACGCCAGGGCGATGGATCCAACCACACTGCCCAACCTGCTGAGGACACTTTGCCGACCATTGTAGCACACACGGGGTTCGCCTGCTCGTGAAGTCGAATGGGGTGGGGAAAGAGATCCCATGAGACCCCTGGAAAACAGCAACGAGGCGAGCCTCAAAAGGAGCATCACCATGTCATTCTATCAACTGGCGCTGTTCATCCATGTCATGGGAGCGCTAACGCTCTTTAGCGCTGTTGCCTTGAACTTTGCGAGCATGATGCGCATGCTTCAGGCCCGCAACGTCGCCCGGCTCACTGATTGGGCGCGGCTGGGCCTCCAGGCTGGACGCATCATTCCGTTCACCCTCCTGGTCATTGTTGGGGCAGGCGTCTATATGGTCAGCACCGTCTGGGGCTGGCAAACGCCCTGGGTGGATGTCGTGCTGGCAACCGTTATCTGTCATGGGATTGCCGTCCAGGCCATCGAGACCCCACGCCTGAGCAAGCTGCATAAGGAAGCGCTGAAGGCGCCTGCCGGCCCTGTGCCCCTGAACGTGCATATGCTGGCGCATGACGAACTGATGTGGACGGCTGACCTGACTATCACCACCACGACGGTGGGCATTATTTTCCTGATGGTGATGAAACCCGATCTGGTTATCTCAGTCGTCGCTATTGTCGTCTCGCTGCTGATTGGGCTGGCGCTGTCCGTGCCATTCTGGCGGACTGATCACGCCCATGTCCATGCCAGCCGAAGCGGCATCATCGCCTGAACGAAAACGTCATCCATCTCGTGTGTCACGAGCAAACGGTAATGTTGTGGGTCTCTGGTTCCTCTGAGGAGGGGTGTGATGAGTCACATTCAGATTAGCAAGAGAGCGTCGTGGTTTGGGCTGCTGCCGCTGCTGTTGGGTGGGATCGCACTGATCGCCCTCCTCACCGGCTGCTGCACGCCAGGTGCGGCAGCCGCGCCGGCTCCGCCGCATGTCTCCCTGGCGGTGGAGAGCGGAGCAGTCTATATAAGTACAGGCTATGGCTTTGGGCCTGGCGCCGTCTTTGGACCGGCAACAGCTTTTCAGGCCAGTGATGGCACCCGTCTGGCAGGTACGGTTCCAGGGCGCTTCCTGGGCACCAGCCCCGGCGTCCTCTATGTGGCCCAAACCAATGTGTTCCAGGCACTAAAAGCAAGCGACCACTCATTGATTTGGCAATATCAGTCGGACACGGTGGATGCGCTGGTCGTCGGTGACGAGACCGTCTATCTCGCCGACCACTCGGCCACTGCCGCCGAGGTCGTGGCGCTGCGGGCGAGCGATGGCGTAGTCCTCTGGCACTATCAGCCGACAACAGGAATAGTCACGCGGTTGACTGTCGGTAGGGGAGTCGTCTGCTTTGTGGCCGGAGGCGATCTCGTGAGCGTGCGCGCCAGCGATGGTTCCTTGACGTGGCAGCAGGACATGCGCTCCTTTTCTGTAACCTCGCTTACCCTGGAGGCAGGGGCCGTCTATCTCGATACCTTCACAGCAGAGGACACGTCCGGGCAAGTGGAGGCGCTGCGGGCGAGCGATGGCGCGCTGCTCTGGCAGCACAAGAGTGACCAGGGGCACCAGCGGTTGCTGGCGGTCCAGAGCGGCGTGGTGTACCTGGGCAATGATGCCGCCCTCCAGGCGGTACAGGCAAGCGATAGGTCTCTGCTCTGGCAGCAGCCCATCGCGGGAGCGGCCAATGCAGTGATGACAGTGGAGAGCGGCACAGTGTACCTGGCCCTGATGGGGAAGCTGCGCGCATTCCAGGCGAGCGATGGCGCGCTGCTCTGGCAGCAGCAGATTCACACGCCGATTGATGGCTATACCTATGCCCTGGCTGCCACTGGTGGCACGCTCTACCTGGCCGTTGGGGGTCTCTTTCAGGGTTCCGGCTGTATTCCGCCTCATTCAGCCTACGCGCTCGAAGCCGAGCGCGCCAGCGATGGAAAAGTTCTCTGGTCTGTTCAGGGTTCGTAGGCATGATTGTGCTGAGGATGGCATCTCTGCTTTCTCTGCTGTTGTGCGCACATGAGAGGAGCCTCAAGTGAAGCATGTGATCAATCGAGAGGATTTGGAACCCAGAGGTTCCACCTCGTATGTGTTTGAGGGCTATCGGCATGGAGCGACCAGTATTTCTCTCCACCTCACGGACCTCTTACCTGGGGAGGGGCCACGACTACACTGTCATCCCTATGAGGAGGTATTTGTAGTCCATGAAGGCCAGGCCACCTATACCCTGGGCGGCACCACGTTGGAGGTGATCGCGGGGCAGATCGTCCTGGTGCCGGCAGGCACGCCCCACAAGTTCGTCAATTCGGGCACAGGACCACTGCGACAAACCAGCGTTCACCCCAGCCCGCAGATGCTCGCGGAATGGCTTGAGAGTTGACCATCCCCTCGAAGTGACACGAGCGCACTCTTCTTGTGCCCTGCAAGCCGTGCTGTGGTCGTCAGCGAGCAGGATGCGCATTGACAGTGCGCTCCCCCTTTTGCAAGCGTGGCCTGCCCCTACCAAAGTAGCAGCACAAATCCCTCCTTGGCGCGATGTGTCACGCCTGGCCTGGACTCTATACTTGCTCCATCAGGGGCGAGGCGGGAGCGATGGGTCCAACCACCCTGTCCACCTTGCTGAAAACGCCTGGTCGATGATTGTAAGGTAAGTCCGGGAGAGGAAAAAGGCTATGGACCAGTTGGTGAAGATGGGAGACCATCCCATGACCGAACGTATGACGCTTTCTCACCTGCGTGCCCGCATCCGCGCTGGCGCCTATCAAGATGACTTGTATGCTCTGGAGGAAAGACGGCTGCTCTTTCTGCGGTGGCTGGTGTGGCAAGGCTGGGTGAACGAGTGGCAGGTGACAGATGAAGCGTCTGAAGCCGGCCTGCCCAGCCTAAGCGGCCCAGCTCCTGACTATTCCCAGGCATGAAAAGAGCGCGTTGTATTGCGGTGAGTCACTGGTTCTTCACTATTCTCTGGAGGAGGGGTCAGCCATGTCGAGTCGCTTCAAGCCTCTCTGCGGTCATCAACGACGCCAGGCTCCCTGGCGTCGCCAACTGCGCAGCAGCGTCAGCAACTCAGCAACGGAGGGGATGGGGACAGACCCAACGCCTCACGAACGCATTGCTCCTGCCTGGTACACGCCCTTAGACTGGCATCCTCCCATCCAGGTCTTCCTGATTGCTGATGTGCGCGGCTATACCCGCTTTACCCTGGAGCAGGGGGACGAAGCCGCAGCACGCCTTGCCAGCCGATTTGCTTATCTGATGCGCCTGATCGTCACCCCGCTAGGTGGGCATGTGCTAGAACTGCGCGGCGATGAAGCCCTGGCCTGCTTTGCCTCGGCACGCAATGCGCTGCGCGCCGCCGCGCACCTTCAGCAGCAGTTCGCTCTGGCAACCGCCGAAGACTCCCGGCTGCCACTGCCGGTGGGCATCGGCATAGACGTGGGAGAAGCGGTGCCGGTGGAAGGGGGATTCCGAGGAGCCGCCCTCAATCTGGCGGCGCGGCTGTGCAGCCTGGCCGGCCCAGGCGAGATTCTCACCAGCGAAGCCGTCATCCATCTGGCCCGCAAGGTCGAAGGGCTGTGCTACCAATCCTGGGGCCGGGCAGTCCTCAAAGGCTTTCCTGAGCCGGTCAGCGTGATGGCGGTGCAGACGGATAACACAGAACTGCCCCTGGTCAACACACAGCACCAGGAGCGCGTCTTCTTGCTGAATTCCTGCGCCAGCAGGTCCGGTTCTCCCAGTATGTGAAAAAGGATACACGCATGGATACGAAATATCTAAAGTTAGCAGCCTATAACAACGCGGTCTGGTGTGATACGATCTGCCGCGCTCATCATGTTCCAGGAGAGTTTCACAAAACCTTTTGGGTGAATCGGCATCAAACACCTCGCTACTATCCCGATCTGGTGACGCTTTCGCCAACAGCCAATCTCACCTCCCACCAGACCGCTCTCGCAACACTGCTCACGGCCAGAAGCGATTACACTGTCTCCGTCAAGGACAGCTTTGCCGTCTTGGATCTTGCCCCCTTCGGCTTTCATCCACTTTTTCAAGCGCAGTGGATATTCCGGCAGGCGCCAGCAGCTCTTGCTCGCCAAGGATCGGCTGACCTCCAGTGGAAACGCATCGAATCGAAACATGAGTTGCTTTGCTGGGAAGAAGTCTGGTCTCAATCAGCTCCGTTGCAGGAGCGCCTCTTTCTCCCCGCGCTCTTAAACGATGCTGACATCTGCATCCTGGCGGCTTACCAGGAGCAGCAGATCGTCGCCGGAGCCATTGCCAACAGGACCGGGGAGGTCGTTGGTCTCTCCAACATCTTTACGCCAGAACAAGGGGCAGAACACTACTGGGAAGGCTTGCTTGCCACAATAGGCGCCTGCTATCCTGGACTTCCCATTGTCGGATATGAACGGGATGAAAGCCTCACCATAGCGCTGCGTGTTGGATTTACGGCCCTTGGGCCATTACGTGTCTGGATCAAAGAATAAGCAGAGCGCTCCCCCTTTGGCGTGTGCTGCCGGCCCCTACCAAAGTAGCAGCAGAAATCCCTCGTTGGCGCGATGTGTAACGCGGGAATGGACCCTATACTTGTTCTATCAGACAGGCCAGACAAGGCCAGCAGTGCCGGCCAGCGTCGAGCAAGGGCGCCAAATAGGCAGATAGGCGAGAAGATCATGATTCGTGTGTTGCTTGTAGACGATCAGCAGGTGGTGCGCCGGGGTCTGGGGTTGCGCCTGCGCCTGGAGCCAGACATGCACATTGTCGGCGAAGCCGGAAATGGCACAGAGGCGCTCACGCTTGCCCAGACGCTCGCCCCCGACGTCGTGCTGATGGATGTCGAGATGCCGGAGATGGATGGCATCGCGGC